>CAYTRX010000001.1:0-12169 GCA_964440365.1 uncultured Gammaproteobacteria bacterium
AGAAAATATACTCTTTTTTGTTGTTTAGATTGTGGATGAAAATTCCTTAACAAAATAAAAAGCCCGACGGGACTTTTTATTTATTTAAAATATTTTATTATATTTTTCTCTATTTTCCTGGACAAGCAGTGCTTAATCTATCAAAACGCTGACAAAGGCAATCACAGCTATCCGGAATAAAACAAACATCAACTAATTTTGTTAGATCAATTTTAGAGCAATCACAAGCCTGAAAACTTTCATTATTTTTTAAATTTGCTAACTCACGACTATCTCGATCCAAACAAGTAGAACAAGGAGGCACCGTAGATTCACAAGAAGCAGCTGCTGAAACATTATACCAAGGATTAACATTTAATCCTTCAGCTACCTCATCTCCAGCCCAAGATAATTCTATACAAGAACCATCATCTAGGACTCGTAAACAAGCTTCACAGCCCTCCTGCATCGGACCACGACACTCTAAAGCAACCTCTTCGCTTTCATTATTTAAAACAACATCTGAATTTTTATTAGCCCTTGAACAAGCAGAAAGAAAAAATACTAGGCCGAAAACAAGAAAAAAGCTTAATAAATATGTTTTTTTCATAGTTTTTTGTTTAATTATAAAATTAATTTAATAAATTATAAATTATTTAATTTTTTCCATTTTTTGGCCGACCTAGAACGAGCTAATTCTTTTTCTAATTTAGCTGCTAAATTAGCAAATTCAACTGAATCAACATTGCGTAAATTTTTAATTGATTCTTCGGCTCTTTGACGGGCTTCTTCGGCTCGAGCTAAATCAATCTCCTCAGCTCTTTCAGCAGTATCAGCTAAAATAATAACTCTATTATATAAAACTTCAATAAAACCACCAGAAACTGAAATAATTTGCCGTGAAGAATCTTTTTTCTTTAACTCCAAAACACCAGCTTTTAAAACTGATACTAGAGGCAAGTGATTGGGCAAAATAGTAATCTCACCATCAAGAGTTGGCACTGAAACTTGAAGCACCTCTTCTTTAAAAACAACTTTTTCTGGTGTTGCTATCTCAAATTTTATTAATTTTTCTTCAGACATAATAATTAATAATTGAAATTATTTACTGGAAAGATCTTCAATACCACCTTTCATATAGAAGTCACCTTCACTTTTATCATCATGCTTACCCTCAAGTATCTCTTTAAAACCTTTGACAGTGTCAGCAATTTTTACATATTTTCCTGGAGCACCAGTGAAGGTTTCGGCGACATGAAAAGGTTGTGATAAAAATCTTTGAATTTTTCGAGCCCGAGAAACAGTTACCTTATCTTCATCAGATAATTCTTCCATACCTAAAATAGCAATAATATCTTGTAAATCCTTATATCGTTGTAAAACTCTTTGGACACCTAAAGCTACATCATAATGCTCTTGTCCAACAATTTTTGGATCTAAGACAATAGAAAAAGAATCTAAAGGATCAACTGCTGGGTAGATACCAAGCTCAGCTAAAGAACGAGAAAGAACCACCGTAGAATCTAAGTGAGCAAAGGTTGTGGCTGGAGCGGGATCAGTTAAGTCATCCGCTGGAACATAAACCGCTTGAATAGAGGTAATTGATCCTTTATTAGTTGAACTAATTCTTTCTTGTAGCTCACCCATCTCAGTTGCTAAAGTCGGCTGATAACCAACAGCACTTGGCATCCGTCCTAATAAAGCTGAAACCTCAGATCCAGCTTGAGTAAAACGGAAAATATTATCAACGAAAAACAAAACATCTTGATTTTGTTCATCACGAAAATATTCAGCAATTGATAAACCACTTAAAGCCACCCGAGCTCGAGCTCCCGGTGGCTCATTCATCTGACCAAAAACCATTGCTACCTTATCTAAAACTCCAGCGTCTTTCATTTCGTGAAACAAGTCATTTCCCTCACGAGTTCTTTCTCCTACTCCAGCAAAAACAGAATAGCCACCATGAGCTTTAGCAATATTATTAATAAATTCTTGAATAATAACAGTTTTTCCGACACCAGCACCACCAAATAAACCTACCTTTCCTCCTTTAGCAATCGGACAAATAAGGTCAATAACTTTAATTCCTGTCTCTAAAATCTCAGTTTTAGTTGATTGTTCAGTAAACTCTGGTGCTTGACGATGAATATCGTATCTTTTTTCTCCAGTCAAATCTTTTCCACCATCAATAGGTTCACCTAAAACATTAAATATTCGACCTAATGTTTTTTCTCCAACTGGAACACTAATTCCACGACCAGTATTTAAAACTTGATCGCCTCTTTTTAAACCATCAGTTGATCCCATGGAAATAGTTCGCACCACATTGGAACCAATATGCTGTTGAACTTCTAATACTAGTTTTTCACCTTTAAGATCAACCTCTAGGGCTGTATAAATCTCTGGCAAATCCTCTGTGAAACGAACATCAACCACTGCTCCAATAACTTGTTCCACAATGCCAACTTTTTTATTTTCTTTTTCCATATTTTTAATCTTATTTTATATTTAAAAATTTATTATTCAAGACCTAGGGCATTAGCTCCAGCTGAAATTTCGGAAATTTCAGAAGTAATAGCTGCCTGACGAGCCTTATTATAAGATAAAAGCAATTCTTTAGCCAAATCAGTTGCCGCTTCGGTGGCCTGATGCATAGCCGACATTCTAACGCTATGTTCAGAAGCATTAGATTCAAGTAAGGCTTGAAATAACTGAATTTCTATTAAGCGCGGTAACATTTGATCTAAAATTACTTGTGGGCTTGGCTCATAAATAAATTGGTGTTTATATTTATCCTCCTGTAAATGCCTAAATTCTTCTCCTTTAATATTTGATTTAGAAGAATCCTTATTATCATCAGTAACACCTAAGTATTCATCAATAGTATGAATATCAACTGGCAAAATTTGCTTAACTCGAGGAACCTGTTTTAGGGAATTAACGAAGTCAGTATAAGTAACAAAAACCTTATCGTATTTTTCATTCAAAAAATCATCAATTATCATTCGGGCAATTGGACGAACTTCATTAACCTCGGAAATAAAATCAGCCTTTTCAAATTCAGCGGAAACATTATGCTTGAAACGACTATTAACCATAATTCCTTTTTTTCCAACTAAAATAAAATCAACCTCTACCTCGCCTTGCTCCTTAAGTGATTCAACGGCTTTATTAACAATATTAGAATTAAAGCTACCACATAAACCACGATTAGAGCTAATTAAAACTATTGCTATTTTTTTTGTCTTAGCTCGAGAATCTAATAAAGGATGACCTTTTTCTTTAGCATCAGACGAAGCCGCAATGTTTAAAATTGTTAGCCAAGCTAAATCAGAGTAGGTTCTGGTTTTAAGCACTGCCTCAACTGAACGTCTCATTTTAGAAGCAGCCACCATCTCCATCGCTCGAGTTACCTTTTTAATACTGCCAACTGATTTTATGCGGCGTTGTATTTCTTTGGTTTTTGCCATGATAAAAAATAATTATTCCTTAATTAAATAGTCTAAAGTCTCTTTATAAGTTTGAACAGTTTTCTTAATTTTTTCTTCTAATTGTTCGTTTAAATCTTTTTCCTTAGCCAAAGTTTCTAAAACTTCAAGCGCAGTATTTTTAAAATAAGCAATTAAATCTTTTTCAAAATCTCTAATTTTATCAACTGGAATATCATCCAATAAACCATTAACTAAAGAATAGAAAATAATTACTTGTTCAGAAACATCAACTGGTTCATATTGCGCTTGTTTTAAAATTTCCATCATTCGGCGGCCTCTTTCTAATTTCTTTTTAGTATCTTCATCTAAATCAGAACCAAATTGAGTAAAGGCAGCCAATTCTCTAAATTGAGCTGCTTCTAAGCGCATTTTTCCAGCTACCTTTTTCATTGCCTTAATTTGAGCGCTACTACCAACCCGAGAAACTGATAAACCAGCGTTAATCGCCGGGCGAGTTCCTTCATAAAATAAGTCTGATTCTAAGAAAATCTGCCCATCAGTAATAGAAATAACATTGGTTGGAATATAAGCAGAAAGGTCACCAGCCTGAGTCTCAATAATAGGAAGAGCAGTAATTGAGCCACCGCCATATTCAGGACTTAATTTACAGGCTCTTTCCAATAAACGAGAATGAAGATAAAAAACATCTCCTGGATAAGCTTCGCGACCGGGGGCTCTTTTTAAAAGTAAAGATAATTCTCGATAAGCAACAGCATGTTTAGATAAATCATCATAAATAATTAAAACATCCTCTCCTTTATCTAAGAAATATTCAGCCATCGCACAACCAGCATAAGGAGCAATATATAATAAAGCAGCTGGAGTAGAAGCACCGGCTAAAACAACAGTGGTATAATCCATTACCCCAGCTTCTTCTAACTTAGCCACAATATTAGCGATTTTAGACTCTTTTTGCCCAATACCAACATAAATACATTTCATATTCTGTCCTTTTTGATTGATAATAGTATCAATAGCAATAGCCGTCTTTCCAATCTGACGATCACCAATAATCAATTCTCTCTGTCCACGACCGATAGGAATCATCGCGTCAATTGCTTTAATACCAGTTTGAACTGGATCCTTAACTGAAGCTCGAGTAATAACACCAGGGGCAATTTTTTCTACTGGATAAAAATCTTTGGTTTTTATTTCCCCCTTACCATCTAAAGCGACCCCTAAAGGATTAACCACTCGACCAATAATCGCATCACCAACCGGAACTTCCAAAATTCTTTTGGTTGAATAAACTTCATCGCCCTCTTTAATTACACTAAAATCATCAAAAATAATAGCTCCGACAACATCTTTTTCCAAGTTAAGCACTACACCAGTAATCTCTTTACCACCTGATTTAAAAATCAAAAGTTCGCTCATCATCACATCAGCTAAACCAGAAACCATCGCAATACTATCAGAAATTTTTAAAACTCGACCAACTGTTTGCTCTTTGATTTCATTTTTAAAATCAGCAATTTGTTTTTTAATTTGGTCAATTATAAGTTCTTTGTTAGACATAGGTTTATTTATTTATATTTTTATTTATTTATATTATTTTTTAAACTTTTTAAAGCATTTTTTAAGCTACCATCTAAAAGCTTATCGTCATAACGAATAATTACTCCCCCCAAAACATCTTTATCAATATTTTCCTCTAATCTAATGCTTTCCGATTTTGTTTTTTCTTTCAAAAAACCAAGTACCAAGCTCTTGGCCTCTTCAGATAAAGGGTGGGCGCTGATAACAGAAGCTGATATCTCTTTTTTTCTCTTATCCCATAAAACAGAAAATTCTGAAATAATTTCATCAACTAAATGATAATCGTTATTAGTAATAATAAGATCAGTAAAATCTTTTATTTCTTGAACTAAATCATCAGTTGAACTTTTTTCAACTAAATCAAATAGGGTTTGAGCATATTTTTCTGATAAAATTTTCATATTCTCTGTTTTATAATATTAAATTTTACTCTATAATATTAAAATTCTATTTTATAATGTCAGCAATAATTTTTTTATCTTTTTCGCTATCAACTTTTTCTTTAATAATTTTTTCAGTAGCTAAAAAAACTAAATCGGTCACTTCTTTTTTAAGCTCTTTTAACATTGCCTCTTTTTCTTCTTTAATATTTTCTTTTTCTCTCTTCACAATTTCAGCTACCTCTTCTTTAGTTTTTTGGATTAATTTTTGTCGATTTTCTTCGGCAGTTTGGTTGGCCTTATTAACAATAGTTGCATACTCTTTCTGAGCTTTAGCTAAAATATCACTACTTTCTTTTTCAGCTGAGCTTAGTTTTTGCTCAATTTTTTTAGCATCATCTAGGCTTTTTTCAATAGTTTCAGTTCTTTCTTGCATTATTTTAGCAATTGGCTTAAAAGCAAAGCGATACAAAATAAAGAAAATAATACCAAAATTTAAAATTTGAGCAATTAATAATTTTAAATTAACATGAAAAGTTGAAATAATTAAATCCATATAATTAATATCAAAATAATAAAGTAACCGCTGCTCCCAGGCAGGAGCAGTTCGTCAATTTACTATTTAATACTAAAGGCAATAACTAGAGCATAAATAGCAATAGCTTCGGCTAAAGCACAAGACAATAACATTGGAACTAAAATTTTTCCAGCAGACTCTGGATTTCTTCCAATGGATTTCATCGCGCTAGTACCAATCATTCCAATACTAATAGCTGGAACGATAGAGCCAACAGCGATAGTCAAAGCCTTGGCGAACATTACATTTTCCATAAACTTTTAATTATTAATAATTAATTAATTATTTTAAATAATAATTTATGCTTCCTCCTCCTCGGGGGCCATACTAACTGACATATATATTAAAACCAAAATAGAAAATATTAAAGCTTGAATTAATCCCACCATAATCTCTAGAGCTATAAAAGGCAATGGAACAACAAAGGCAAAAATAGCTGACATCGCCGCTAAAAGAACTTCACCGGCAAAAATATTACCAAAAAGACGAAAAGACAGACTAGCAATTTTGGCTACTTCTCCAATTATCTCCAAAAAACCAACAAAGATTTTTACTGGATTAATTATTAAAACGGTCGGGTTTTTAAAAACCTTTTTTGGAATATCAATTAACATTTTAATATTAATAAATCTATTTAAATAATGCCAAGCACCATTAGCAACAGTACCGAAAACATGAATAATCACCAAGGCCACCGAAGCTAAAGCTAAAGTAGTATTAATATCAGCCGTTGCTCCTCGAAGAAAAGGTACAAAAACTTTTTGTCCATCTTCCATAACTATTTGACCAATAGAACCAACACCTGGAAGTAAACCTAACCAATTATTAAGTAAAATAAAAAAGAAAAAAGAGAGAATAACTGGCAAAACTTTTAGAGATGATTTTCTGCTTCCGGTAACTTGATCAGCTAAATTTAAAAACCAATCCATAATCATTTCCAAAAAATTTTGTAAACCTCGAGGAATTCTTCTTGTCTTTTTTCTAATAGCTAAAGCAAAAATTGTCACTAAGAGTAAAACAATAAAAGAGGTAATTAAAGAATTGGTAACTGGAAAATTACCAATATTAAATATTGTTTCAGCGTATAAAGTATCTTCATGTAAAATTTGCTCTTCCATAAAAATTTTTTCTATTTTTTATATTCTTTCTCTATTTTTTTGGCCTCACGTGAAACATATTTAATTAAGCCAAAAATAGAAATTATAAAAGAAATTCCCAAACTTATTAAAAGATAACGCGGAGCCGAAAGAAATTTTTTATCCAAATATGATCCCAAAAAAAGCCCGATTAAAACTGGAACAATGATCCAGGCCGAAATATTAATCGCAATATTAAAGACTAATCCCCAAGCCAAACCTTTTTTATTCTCTTCTTTCATCGCAAAAAAAATAAACCAAAAAACAATAATTTTTTGAATTTATTAAATTTATCTTTTATTTTAATATCAACACCTAATTATATTAACAAATAAAAATAAAAGTCAAGGGTGTCTGACCCTTGACCTTTATTGCTTTTTAGGGGATGATTTTAGATATTAATTTTGAAAAAATCTATTGAATTTTTCCACAACTGAGCCTCAACTTCTTCAAGCTTCATATCCTTGATTTCGGCTATTTTTTTAGCCACCTCTTTAACCCAAAGTGGATTGTTTCTCTTTCCACGATATGGCAGAGGAGCTAAATAAGGTGCATCAGTTTCAATCATAATATTTTCTAAAGGAGCTTGTAAAATAACATTATCCCAAGAATTATTAAAGGTAATAAGACCAGTAAATGATATTTTAAAACCTAAAGCAAAATATTTTTTTGCCCATTCATAATCACCAGAAAAACAATGAATGACAGCAAAATTTGATGGCAATTTATTTTCTTGACTAAACTTAAGCAGTAAATCATATAAATCATCGTGGGCTTCACGACAATGAATAATTACTGGGAGTTTATTTTTTAAAGCAAAATTTAATTGTTGTAAAAAAAGTTTTTTTTGCTTATTTTTTAATTTCTTTTCTGTTTCCTGATCAGGCGCTCTTAAATGATGATAATCTAAACCAATCTCGCCAATTGCTACCACCTTAGAGGTGGAATCAAGTAATTTTTGATACTTAGTTTTGTCAAAATCCTCTGCTGGATAAATAGTTTCTTTTAGCTCACCTGCTTGAATTTTTTTTTCTAAAAAATCTTGGGTATGAATCGGGTGTAAACCAATAGCACTATAAACTCCTTGGGGAAATTTATCAGCCAAGGCTACAGCTCGTTGCGAACTCTTATACTCTGAACCCACAACCAACATAAAAACTCCCTCACTTAAAGCCTTTTCGACGATAGTCAAAGAATCATCTTTATAGTCTTTAAAATTCAAATGACAATGAGTATCAAAAAACATATATTAATTATTAAAATATTTAAATATCAAGCTCTTCTAAAAGTTTTTTATTAGTTCGGCTTAAACCTTTTGGTATTTTAACTTTGACATTAACAAAATGATCACCATGGCCAGCGCCTCTTAATTTTGGCACCCCCTTACCTCTAATTTTAAAAACTGTATTGGATTGAGTTCCTTCGGGAATCTTTAATAAAACTTCTCCGGCTACTGTTTTAATTTTAATTTTATCACCGAGAATCGCTTGGCGAACTGAAATACTAGTATCACTAAAAATATCATAACCCTTTCTGGTAAATTCATTGCTTTTTTTAATTCTAATTCTAAGCAATAAATCACCAGCTGGGAAACCCTTAGCTCCAGCATGACCACGACTAGTCAAGCGAATGGCTTCGCCCTCATCAATGCCAGCTGGAATTTTAACCTTCATTTTTTCTTGACCTTCGTAATTTCCAACACCACCACATTTGCTACATTTTTTCGAAAAAATCTTTCCCTCACCCTGACAATCAGGACAAAGACTTTCACTTTGCATTGCTCCAAAAATAGTTTTTTGAACAGAAAGCACTCGACCTCGACCTTTGCAGGTAGGGCAAGTTTCAATTTTAGATCCAGGCTCAGCTCCTTCCCCCTGACATTTTTCACATTTTATTTTTTTATCAACAATAATTTCTTTTTCTGCTCCAAAAATAGCTTCTTTAAAATCAATTACAATAATAGCCTCTAAATCTCGACCCCGATAATTTTGCTGTCGAGGACGTCCTGAGGAAAAACCAAACATATCTCCCAAGCCACCAAACAAATCACCTAAATCTTCAAAGTTAACATTACTAGAACCAAAACCACCCTGAAAGCCAGAAAAATCAAAACCAGCAGCGCCAGCCTGATTAAAGCTAGCGCCAAACTGATCATATTGCTGACGTTTTTGTTCGTTTCCTAAAACCTGATAAGCCTCATTAATTTCTTTAAACTTAGCCTCATCGCCGCCTTTGTCAGGATGATGCTGATGAGCTAATTTTCTAAAGGCAACCTTAATATCGTTTTGCGAAGCATCTTTAGAAACGCCCAAAACTTTGTAATAGTCTTTATTGGCCATAAATTATTTATTTTCTTCAACCTCACCTTCAACAACATTATCATCTTTATTTTCTGATTCATTGCTTGAAGTGTTATTAGCACCTTCGGCTCCGGCAGTATTTTCTGGAGCACTTTTTTGAGCTTCGTACATCGCTGCACCAATTTTTTGGGCGACCTCATTTAATTCTTCCATCTTCTTTTTCATTCCTTTATAATCCTCACCATCTTTAATTTTTTTCAACTCCTCCAGTTTAGCTTCTAGTTCTTTTTTATCTTCTTCTTTCATTTTATCACCTGATTCTTTTATCAATCTTTCACTAGAGAAGACCACGGCATCAGCTTGATTTTTTATTTCAATATTTTCTCTCTTTTTCTTATCTTCTTCAGCATGAGCCTCAGCCTCTTTTTGCATTCTCTCTATTTCTTCCTTACTCAACCCAGAAGATGCTGTAATAGTAATTTTTTGTTCTTTATTGGTAGCCTTATCTTTCGCAATAACATTTAAAATACCATTGGCATCAATATCAAAGCTAACCTCAATTTGAGGAATACCACGAGGAGCTGGTGGTAGACCATCTAAAATAAAGCGACCTAAAGTTTTGTTATCGGCAGCCATCGGTCTTTCTCCCTGAACAATATGAATCTCTACACTTGGCTGATTGTCAGCTGCTGTAGAAAAAATTTGTGATTTAGAACTTGGAATAGTTGTATTTCTTTCAATTAAAGGTGTAGCTACTCCCCCTAAAGTTTCAATACCTAAAGTCAAGGGAGTAACATCTAATAACAAAACATCTTTTACATCACCTTGTAAAACTCCAGCTTGAACAGCAGCTCCAGTAGCTACCACTTCATCTGGATTAACACTTAAATTAGACTCCTTTTTGAAAAACTCCTTAACCTTCTTTTGTACCAAAGGCATACGAGTCATTCCACCAACTAAAATAACCTCTTCAATATCTTCTACTTTCATCCCGGCATCATCTAGGGCCTTTTGACAAGGCTCAATTGTTCGATCAACCAAATCTCCAATTAACTCTTCTAATTTAGCTCGACTCATTTTCATTAATAAATGCTTTGGTCCATTTTCATCAGTAGTAATAAATGGTTGATTGATTTCGGTTTCCATCATAGTAGAAAGTTCAATCTTGGCTTTTTCAGCCGACTCTTTAATTCTTTGTAAAGCTAATGGATCTTTTGACAAATCAATACCTTGATCTTTTTTAAATTCAGCAATAATCCAATCAATTATTCTTTGATCAAAATCTTCTCCCCCCAAATGAGTATCACCATTAGTAGCTTTAACCTCAACAGTATCAGCCGAAATATCTAAAACTGAAACGTCAAAAGTTCCACCACCTAAGTCATAAACTACTGCTTGCTCTCCAGCTCGTTTATCAAAACCATAAGCTAAAGCCGCCGCTGTCGGTTCATTAATAATTCTCTTAACCTCTAGTCCGGCAATTTTTCCAGCATCTTTAGTTGCTTGCCTTTGAGCATCATCAAAATAAGCAGGAACAGTAATAACTGCTTCATTAATTTTTTCACCAGTCTTGCTTTCCGCGTCAGCCTTTAATTTACTTAAAATCATAGCTGAAATTTCTTGTGGAGCATACTCTTCATTATTCATTTTAACTTTTACCCCTTCACCAGCTTGAACAATTTTATAAGGAGTTAATTCAATATCTTTTTTTACCTCCGCATCACTATACTTTCTACCAATTAAACGTTTAATTGAATAAACCGTATCTTCTGGATTAGTAACTGCCTGTCTTTTAGCAGACTGACCAACTAATCGTTCACCATTTTTAGAAATGGCGACAACCGAAGGAGTAGTGCGATTCCCTTCAGCATTTTCTAAAATTTTTGGTTGACCGCCTTCAATGATAGCCATCGCACAATTAGTGGTCCCCAAATCAATTCCTAAAATTTTTGCCATAGTTTTATCTTAAACTATATAAATATTTATATAGTTTTCTTAATTAATTATTTAATATTATTTTATTTAGTTTTTATTTTAATAGTTTTCGGCTTAACTTCTGCTGCTTTAGGGATAGTAATTTTTAAAATTCCACCTTCAGCTACCGCACTAGCCTTATCGCCATCAACCTTGCCCGGTAAAGGAATGGAACGGAAAAAATTTCCTCGACGAATTTCTTTTCGATAATAGTTTTTTTCATCAATTTCAGTCTTTTTTTCTCCTTCACCCTTGATACATAAAACATCATTTTCAATTGAAATATCAATTTTTTCTGGCTCAATTCCAGCTAATTGAGTTTCAACAATAACATTATCCTTATCTTCATACATATCAACTGCTGGCATAAAACCCTTACGACCAGGAACGCTAGGAACAAATTCTGACATTATTTTTTCCATGTCATCAAAATAATTATCACTAAAAAATGGACTCCATTTAATAATTGACATATTGCTTAGAATTCTTTCAGTAAAATAAATTTATTATAGATACTGAGAGAAAGAATTAGTTTATTATTTTTTTATTATATATTTTAATTATTAATTATTATAAATTTAACTTATAGAAAGTTGTCCTTATTTTCTGCAGGATTATTTTCTACAGAACTATCTTTTTTTTCTAAGATAACTCTGGCCGGAATAATCACTTTTCCTTTTAGACGATAACCCTTTTTTATTTCTTGCTCAACTACTTCTCCTTGACCCTCGACAGCTTCCATACAATTATAATCAAATTTCTGACCAATTGTTTCAATCTCCTCTAAACCATT
>CAYTRX010000001.1:12179-66462 GCA_964440365.1 uncultured Gammaproteobacteria bacterium
TTGTTTAATAACATACTTAATGCCTTCTACCCAAGGATTGTTAGTATCTTCTTCCTTTAAGGTGCTAATAGCCATTTTTAAATTTTCATATACCGGCAATATTTCTAAGAAAAATTCAGATAAAGAATATTTTATAAATTCAGCTTTTTCAGCAATAACATTTTTATTTAAATTTTGATAATCAGCCAAGGCTCTTTTTAAGCGTTTTTCTAAATCCTCATTTTCTTCTTCTAGTTTTTTAATTTTTTCTTCTAGGGCATTTTCAGCTTTTTTTTCTTTTTTTGTTTCTTTTTTATTCTTATCTTTTTTCTTGTGATCGCTATTATTATCCATACTTTTTATAATTTATTTTTTAAAAACTTAATAATATTTAAATTTTTCTCATAATCCATACGCAGTGGCCCCAATAATCCCAATACTCCAATTTTTCCATTTTTTTTATATTTCAAAACAATCGAACTCAAAAAATTACCAAAAGGATTATCGCTACCAATAAAAATCGTTTCCCCCATCTTAATATCATCAAAAACATCAGCAATTATTTCTTCCATTTGATCAATGATCAGTGAAATATCACACAAAACTTCACTAGCCTTAAATTCTGGTTGAATAAATAAATTAGAAACGCCAGTGTAATAAAGATCATTTTTATGAAAAGCCCAAAAAACAGCACTATTAGAAAGCTCAGTTATTACTTTAGCGGCCTTCTTAAAATCTTCTTCGTTAGAAAAAGCTAAGTTTTCCAAATTAGAAAAAGTTTTTACTAAATTATCTTGGTCCAATAAATATTTTTTTACATAATAACGATAAGCTTTTTCTGTTGGAATTCGTCCGGCTGAAGTGTGGGGTTGAAAAATATATCCCAAATCTTCTAGTTCAGCCATATCATTTCTTGCTGTTGCTGAAGAAATGCCCAATTTATATTTATCTACCAAAAAAGAAGAACTTAGTGGTTGAGCACCCTTAATATACTCATTGATCAAGGATAATAATATTTTTTCTTGTCGTGAACTAATATCCATAAAAATAAAAATTATCTCTCTAATTTTCATTATATAAAATTAGCACTCCTATGTCAAGAGTGCTAATTAATATCTTATTTACTTTATTTTATAGGGTCTTTTACTTTTTGATCTTATTACGTAAAAAAGCCGGAACATCTAAATCATCGTCTTCATCGTCTAAACTTTTTTGAGAATCTTTAATTTTGTTTCTTAAAAAAGCAGGGGTATCAAGGGCGCTGTCATCATCTTGATCAGAGCCAGAAATCTTTTCTTTGTTAAAAAGATTTTTGGTAGAAGGAAAATTAAAAATTGATTTTTTATTATCTCGAGATTCGTCAATATTATCTTTTTTACTATCACTACCTTTAGCAAAATTATCCATAATATTAAATTCTTTTTTACTACTAGCAAAAAAATCACTATTTACTTTCTTTTCGTTTTCTTTTTTAATGGCTGGATTTATTTTAGCATTTTTATCATCAAAACCAGTTGCTACTACCGTAACCTTTAATTCATCGCCTAAGCTCTCATCAATAACTGCTCCAAAAATAATTTTAGCATCCTTATGGGCTAAAGAGTTTATCATTTTGGCCGCATCAGAAACATCTGACATACTTAAATCAGAGCCACCAGTAATTGTAAAAACTATTCCCTTAGCTCCATCAATTGAGGTCTCTAGCAAAGCCGAATTAACCGCCGCTTTAACTGCTTCGGTTGCCTTGTTTTCTCCTGAAGCTGAGCCCACCCCCATCAAAGCTGTTCCGGTACCAGACATAATTGCTCGAACATCAGCAAAATCAGCATTTATAATTCCGGGAACCGTAATAATTTCAGAAATACCCTGAACTCCTTGACGCAAAACATTATCAGCCATTTTAAATGAATCAATAAAGGTTGTTCGTTTATCAATAATTTCTAATAACTTCTCGTTAGATACAGTGATAATAGTATCAACCTTGCTTGCTAAATTATAATAACCCTCTTCGGCCACCTTCTGTCTAAGACTGCCTTCAAAAAAGAACGGCTTAGTTACTACAGCGATTGTTAAAGCACCTAAATCTCTAGCTATTTCTGCCACAACTGGAGAAGCTCCAGTTCCGGTTCCGCCACCTAAACCACAGGCTATAAAAACCATATCAGCTCCTTTCAACATTTCTCTAATTTCATTTTGTGACTCTTCAGCTGCTTTTCGTCCCAACTCCGGATCCATACCAGCTCCTAAACCACGGGTAATATTTTTACCAATATTTAATTTATAACTAGCTCTATTATTTTGTAAAGCTTGAATATCAGTATTGATAGCAATAAACTCCACACCCCTAATACCTGCTTCAATCATTCGATTAACGGCATTACCGCCACCGCCACCAACTCCAACCACTTTGATTTTAGCTGATGTTTCAATATTTGGTTTAATTTCTGCCATATTATTATATTTAATATATTACTTTGGCATTATCTTCTTAAAAAATCCACCGAACTTGCCAAATAAATTTTTAAAATTTTCTTTAAAAGCACTATCTTTATATGGTCCATCGGAATACGAACCAAAGATCGCTAAGGCTAAAGCTGAAGCAAAATCAGGCCGAGAAGCTTTATCAACCTCTATCTTTACATAACTAGGTTCAATAAAAGAAACCGGTAAAGACAAAACTCTTTTAGCAACCTTATTAACATTTTTTAATAATGAACCACCACCACTTAAAAAAACTCCAACTGGTAAAATTTTAGAGCGATTTACCTTTTTTAATTCCTCATCAATTAATAAAAAAATTTCTTCAGTTCGAGCTTCAATTATTTCATTAAGATATTTTTGTGAAACCACAGAACTCTCATCATCAATCTTTTCTTCTTTTAATAAATGTGAAATATCAAAATCTTCTTTGTCAGAAGTATCAGAAGCATCAGCATTACCAAACTCTAATTTTATTTTTTCAGCTAAGGTGATTGGGCACTTTAAACCAAGGGCAATATCTGCGGTAATATATTCTGAACCAATTGGCAAGGTATTAAAATGAAGTAAGACGCCATCTTCATAGACAGCCAAAGAAGTAGTAGTCGCTCCAATATCAACCACTGCTACACCTAACTCCAATTGCTTACTGCTTAAAAAAACCTCGGCCATAGTAATAGAAGGAATTAAAATATCTTCAATTCCTAAACCAACTCGCTGAACGATTTTAATTAAATTATTTAATTGACTAGTTAAAACTAAGGGTACCAAAACCTCAACTTCTAATCTAATTCCGCGCATCCCAATCGGATCCTTAACATCTTCATTATTATCAATATTATATTTAACTGGAATAGTTTTAAAAATCTCATAATTATTGGGGGCGGGGAAAGATTTAGCTGAATCAATCGCTCGATCAACATCGCTCTGATCTATTTCTCCATCATTTTTACTAATAATAGCAACTCCTTTTACTCTTTCATAACGAACTCGAGCATGATTAAAAGCAAGATAAACTGAAGAAATTGGAATGCCAATCAAGCGCTCTGCCTTCTCTAAACAAGCTGAAAGCGCCGAAACAGCATCCTCAATACTATTGATGGTGCCATTTTTTCCAATACCAGCACTCGGATGAGAAACAGCTCCAATAATATGAAGTTTTTCTTCGTTAAATTCTTGCTTTTTCTGAGCTATTAATAATTTTATACTATTTGACCCTAAATCAAGACCAACGATGATATCGTTTTTCATAAATTTTTATTATTTTATCTATATATAGCATTATACTAAATTTCTTAATTTTAAGCAATAAGTTAAAAAACAATTTTTATGGCTTTTATATTTTAAATATCAAGGACTTTTTAAATAATTTAAAAAAAATAATTAACAATATTTTCCCCAAAAAATAAAGTTATTAAGGCTCCTAAAGAAAGAAAGATTCCTAAGGGCAGTTTGGTGCCTACTTTCTTTAAATTAAAAATTAATAAAATTGTAGCTATTAATCCTCCAATTATATAGCTTAAAAGAATAACTAAAATAAATTGTTCTAAATTAGGAAAAGCTATACCCAAAAGACCACCAATCCAAATATCTCCTTCCCCCAAACCTTTCCTCCAAGTAATAAAATATTGTAAAGCAAAAAAAGATACCCCTAATAAAGTAGTTAAAAATATTTGCCCCAAAGAAAAGCCAAGAAATAAATTTAAAACAAGCAATACTATTGCCGAAAAATAAATACTTTTAACCGAGATCATCATCCAACGTAAATCAAAAACAAAAATTACTATCAAAGAGGAAATTAAAAATAAATCAAAGAAAAGTTTAAGTGGAGAAGCGCTTGCCAAAACATTTAGATCAAAAGCTAAAGCAAAAAGTATAGCACAAGTTAATTCAATAATAGGATATTGCCAAGATATTTTTTTTTGACAATGACGACATTTTCCTTTAAGAAGAATAAAGCTCAACACTGGAATATTATCATACCAAGAAATCTGATGACGACATTTAGGGCAATAAGAACGGCCCTTAATTGTCTCTTCAGAATATAAGCGCCAAATTAAACAATTTAGAAAACTTCCGATTATTAAACCAAAAAGAAAGAAGATTAATAAGAAAATAAACATAAATTTATATTTAAAAATTAATAATTTTAATTAATCTAAACTTAATAAATTATTATTAATTAAATTATAATAATAACGCCAAGCTTGTAAATTAATATCACCTTCCACGTTTTTCTCCTCCGGTAAAAGACTTAGAGCTTTTTTATATTTTTCTCGAGCTAAATCATTATTTTTTTGCCAGCGAGCCAAATGAGCTTCCTTTAAATAAAGATCTGGATAAAAAGGCGAGGTTTTTTCTAGTTGATAAAATATTTCCCAACTCTCCTCCAAGCGATCTAATAAAGCTAGTGCTTGGGCTTTATAAAAATTATAGAAAAAACTATTATTGTCTTTTTGATAATATAACTCTGCGACCATTTTGCTTTTTTCTTGGACAAAGAAAAGGTCAATTCTATCTAAAAAATTAATATGATCAAAAGCTAGTGAAATAAAATAATCATAATAATTACGAGATAATGGCGCATTTTCTTGGAAATAAGAAAAAAGTTCCATGGCCTGAGGAATCTCATTATTTAAAAAACTAATTTGCATTTGAGCAAAATAATAATCAGCTCGCCAATTTTTTATCTCTCGATTTAAACCCCAACAAGCAATTAAAGCCCAAAGCAAAAGCAAAAAAAACTTTAAGCTCTTTTGCCAAAAATTACTTTTATTATATATTTTATCTATCTTTTTCAGATCTCTTTTTTCTTCAAGCTCTGCTTTTTCTTCAAGCTCAATCTCTTTTTCAAAACTAGATTTTTTTTCTAATTTTAAAAACTCTTTTTCTCTTTTCTTAAAATCCAACGCAAAAATCATAGCAATTATTAAATATAAATAAATAATAGTTACTACTGAAATAAAATTAAAAAGAAGCGAAACAAAAAGAGCAAAAATAGCTAAAGCTAAACTCAAAAATAAGCTCCGATCTGCCTCACCACCACTAATATTTCTTTTTATAATTTTAAAAATAAAATAATAAAGATAAAGATATATCAACAAGCCAATCAAACCTAAGCATAAGGCCATATCTAAAAAAACATTATGTGCTCGATCAAAAACAACATTAACTTTACTTCTCTGAGCTAGCGAAACCTCATAATAGGGAATTAGGGCTTCTCTTTGGTTTTCCCAACCATAACCCATTGGTTTTTTAAAAAAAGCCCGACTTGAACGATCATATAAAAAAGTTCGCACCGAAGAACTTCCCTGACTGAAATCAAAAGCTGCCTTAAACCTTTGGCTAAAAGAATTATTAGTAAAAAACAAAAGTGAGGCTATAAAACCTAAAAAAATAAGGGAAGCTAAAATAATTTTATAATTTCTTTTTGGTAAAAGAATTAATACTAAAACAAGTGCTATCAAGGCCACCCAAGCTCCTCGACTAGCCGAAAATAATAAAGCCAATATTTGACTGGCAAAAACAAGAATTAAAAATAAACGTCGATAAATATTTTTTTCTTGTAAGATTAAATAAAAACTAAGAGGTATCACTAAAAGCAAAAAGGATCCTAGAAAATTTGGTTGTCCTAAAGTAGACATTGCCCGCTTAGTTTCTTGAGCTGGCTCCTGCCAAAGCAAAAAATCAAAGCCAAAATATTGGCAAATAGCATAAAGAGAAACAAAAAAAGACGAAAGGGTAGCTAGCCAAAAAATACGACGTAATGCTTTTTTTATATCCGAAGCTAAAATTAAATTTAAACTTATTAAAAATAAAGTGGCGACAAAAAATATTTCATTACTAAGAGCTGTCTGACGAAAGAGATTTCCACTCCAAGACCAATTAGCATCAAGAGACCAAATTAAACTTAAAAAAGCAAAACCTAAAGGTAAAAGGAAGATTAAAAAATATTTTTTAAAAAAAATTAATATTTTCCTTCCCATCTCCACCTCATCTAAAAAGCGCCATAAAGAAAAAAATAATAAAAACCAAAATAAAGAACGAAATAAAATCATCTTACTGGCCTCAAAAGGATCAAAACTGGGAAGAAAAAAATTAAAATAAAGCGGTATTAAAAAAATAATACTTAAATAAGTTATTTCAGCTAATAAATGACTTGTTTTAATTTTTTCTAATTTAAACGACATAAGCAACAAAATAATAAATAAAATCAAATTAAAAACTTAGAGTTTTGTCAATTTAAACTCTATCTAATAATATTATGTCTATATTATAACACAAAAATAACAGCAAAAAAACAATTTTTTATTAAATTATATAAACAATTTTCTAAACAAAAAACCCTGTAAAATTAATAATACAGGGTTTTAAAAATATAGAGTTCCAAAACTAAAATATTTAAAAACAATAAATCAAATTATTTCTTCTTATTAAACATTATTAGAATAGGGCTAGCAACACAAATTGAACTATAAGTACCAACAAAAATACCAATCGCTAAAACTAAAACAAATTCTCTAATTGAATCACCACCAAAAACAATAATTGCTATTAAAACCAAAAGGGTAGTAAAAGAGGTATTAATTGATCTAGTCAAACTTTGATTAAGGCTTCGGCCAACTGTGCCAATAAAATTATCGGAGCTCTTGGGAAGATTTTCTCTAATTCGGTCAAAAATAACAATGGTATCATTAACACTATAGCCCAAAACCGTTAAAATAGCAGCAATAAAAGGAATATTAATTTCAGTGCCATAAAATTTACCCAAAAAAGCAAAAACTCCCAAAACAATAATAATATTATGAGCTAGAGCAATAATAGCGGCAATACCATATTTCCAAGAAGAAACCGGACGAGAAACCTTACGAAAAACAAAGGCAATATACAAAATAATAATAATTAAAACTATAATAATAGAATTAAAAGACTTGCTTTTTAAATCTTTTCCGGCAGCAGGACCAACTACATCATAACGCAACTCTTCAAAAGAATTTTTTTGGGAAAGTTTTTCAATAATGGCGTTATAAGTTTCTCGAGACTCATCCTTAAAGCGGAAAATGGCCGAATTATCATCAGTAGACTGCACCATTAAACTATTTATATTTAAATCTTGTAATTCTTCACGTAATTCATTGGCACTTGGGGCTGACTCAGAAAATTTTAATTCCAACAAAGCCCCACCTGTAAAATCAATTCCAAAATTTAATCCCCATAAAAACAAAGCAATGATTGAAACCCCCACTAAAACCGCTGAGATACTTAAAAATATTTTTCTCTTTCCAATAATACTTAAATTTGACATATTTTTATATTTTAATTTTAATTATTATTTTTGATCTTGATCATTTACAAGCTTCTTATTTAAGCCTAATAAAAATTTTCTTTTCTCCAATCTTTTGCCAAGAAATAAAGTCATCAAATTTCTGGTAACCACAATGGCGCTAAACATTGAAATTGAAACACCAATAAATAATGTGGTGCCAAAACCTTTCAAAGTTCCGGTACCAAAACCCATTAAAACTAAACAAACTAATAAAGTAGAAATGTTTCCATCTCTAATTGATGGCCAAGAACGACGAATACTTTTATCAATAGAATCCTTAACACTACGACCAGCCCGAATTTCTTCTTTAAATCTTTCAAAAATTAAAACATTAGCATCAACAGCCATACCCACAGATAAAATAAAGCCAGCAATTCCAGCTAAAGTTAGAGTAATTGGGTTAATACCAAATACCAATAAAATTACCGCGATAATAACAAATAAGATGGTTAAGAGGAGATCTAATAAACGCAGCTCTTCAAAAGTCATTAACATTAAAATCAAAAAGAATAAAGGAATAATAATGGCAATCGCTAAAGGCAGGGCCTTAAAAATAGTCAAAGTCATTACTCCATAAAGTAATAAAGAAAAAACTGATATAAGACCTGGAACACGATAAACAATTATCATAAACAGCGCCACCAAAATTAAACCAATAAGTCCAGCCCTTAAACTATCAGCAATTGACTGACTACCAAGACTAGCGCCAACTGTCTTTTGATTGATTAATTCAATTGGAACAGGCAAAGCGCCAGCTTTTAATCTTTGCACTAAGGCTTTTGCTTCAGCTACAGTAAAATTACCACTAATTACTGCTCGACCATCATTTATTTCTTCATTAACCAAAGGAATACTAATTGGATAATCATCTAAATAAATGGCTACCGGCCTAGAGACATTTCGAGCTGTAATCTCCCTAAATAATTCAGCTCCCTCAGAATCAAATTCTAGAGAAACTTGAGGTGAATTATCATTTGGATCAAAAACCAAAACCGCTTTCTTTAAATTTTTTCCAGTTAATTCAGTATTTTTCCAATTTTCTGAAAAATTAGCTAAATCATCTAGGGTCATTTTGGCCAAAAAGATCTCTCTTACTTTATACTCTTTCTTTGTTGGATCGGAATTTAATAAAACTCCTTCCATATTTCTAATTTCTTCTACTTTTAAAATAGAGTAGCCATTATTTATTTCCTGAATATCAGAATTTTCTCCGGCCTTTAAATTTTTTACAATTTCAAAAAACTCTTTATTATTTTCAATATTTATCCAACCTAAATCACCGTCATTTTCGGCTCCCATCATTTGATCAGGAGAAATCATTTTAGGAGTGTTATTGCTTATAGCTAATTGAGCAAAATCCTCCCCCGCATTAACTTTTTCTAATAATTCCTGTGCTTTTTCTTTTAAACCATTATTATATTCTTCCATTAAGCTTAAATTTTCCTCCGAAATATTTTCTACATTTAGATCCTGTTCTTTAAATTCTAAACGTGGTGTTTCACCAATTTCTTTAATAGCCTCATCAACACTTTTTATTCCTGCTAACTCAACAATAACTCGATAATCACCATCAATAGATCTATTAACTTGAATAACAGGTTCACTTACTCCAAAAGCATCAACTCGTTGTTCAATCACATTTTTAACACCCTCCAAAACATCACCTCGATCAGCTTCGGGCACCTGAGAAACATCAGCCTGATATGTTAACTGTACGCCCCCCTGCAAATCAAGACCCAAACGAAAAGGCTCTTCTTTTATTTTAGGCAAAACTACAACATCGTTGGTTTTTTGAGCAATAAAATCAACAAATTTATTATAATAAACATCAGCACTGCTTATTAACAAAATAAAAAAAAGTATAAGGGTTAAGGTAAAAATAATACCCTTTTTCTTCTTATAAAAAAAACTGTTTTTTGTGTTAGACATATAGTTATTATAATTAAATAATATAAAAAGTATAAAAATACGAAAAAACTTACTTTTAAGCTTTAAAGCTAAAAAAGTGAAACTATTTGTTATATTAAAGCAATTTAAAATAAAAATCAAGCCAGGGCTATTTTTCTTCTTGTGTATTTTTTGGCATAGTTTTCATATACCCTTAGCTTAGCATAAAAGTGCAATATGTATGTGCACATTACCTTCAACTCTTGAAATTTTTATCTAAAAATGCTATAACAAAATTAATAAAATTAATCAAAAAAATATGTCTATAATTCCAATGGTTATCGAAAAAAGCCAAGGCGGTGAAAGAGCTTACGATATTTATTCACGTCTTCTAAAAGATCGAATTATCTTTTTAGGCGAACCAATAAATAACCACACTGCCAACTTAGTAATTGCTCAATTATTATTTTTAGAAGCAGAAGACAAAAACAAGGAAATTAAGTTTTACATTAATTCTCCCGGAGGATCGGTTTCAGCTGGACTAGCTATCTATGACACTATGCAACATGTTAAGTGTGATGTTTCCACTATTTGTGTCGGTATGGCTGCCTCAATGGCTTCCATTCTTTTGGCAGCTGGCACTCCTGGAAAAAGGTTTTCCCTGCCAAATAGCGAAATAATGATTCATCAAGTCTTAGGTGGTTATGAGGGACAAGCTAGTGATATTAAAATTCATGCTGAACATATTCTAAAAATCAAAGATAAAATGAATAAAATATTGTCTAAGCATACTGGAAAAAAATTAATGGAAGTGGAAAAAGATAGTGATCGAGATTATTTTATGTCAGCTGAAGATGCTAAAAAATACGGCATTATTGATAAAATTATTAGTAAATAAAATTCTAAGCAAAGACCCTCGTGAATAACGAGGGTCTTTTTATTTATTTTGAAGTTTTTGTTTTAAAATTAAGTTTAGCTCCTAATAAATCTTATTTTAAAGTAAATGATTTAATCATCATATTAAAAATATTATAAAAAATATTTTCTTGCCCGCTTGGAGTGCTATATAAGATAGTATAAACGTTTTTAAAATTATTATCAGTAAAATAAAAGGCAGTTTTATCAGAACTATAAAGACCTTGCCAATTATTATTTTTTATCAAAGCGCCTTCGTCCATAAGCTCAAAAAAACGATTAGCATACCAGGCTCTAATATTTTGTTTTTCCGTATTTTCCTCTACCATTACTTGAATATGAGATGATTCGTTAATAGGAAAAACAATAGAAGAGTCGTTACTCAAAGCATTTGCCTCCCAAGCTGAAGGATGTAAAAAAGAAAAATTTAAATTTTTACTTACAAATTTGGCGATATTAACATTTTCTTCTAACCTACCTTTTCCAGTTGGATTATATAAGTTTTTTAATTCCTCCAAATCGGAATAGCCATCGCCATCAGAGTCTACATTAAGCTTATCACTGCCTAAAAGCACCTCCTCTTCATCAGATAAGCCATCTCCATCGGAATCTAAAAATTCAAATACTTTTAACTCTTCGTTAGCTTCATTTTCCAAAGCATCATCACTTTCTACTATATCATCAGTCAAAACCAAATCTTCTTCATCTATAGATAAAGCCTCCTCATCGTTAAATAAATCTTCATCTAAATTTGGTTTTGAATTATTAATTTCGTCTAAATTATTGTCAATATTGTCATTTATAATATTGGCAATATCTTTTCCGCCCAAACTTTGCTGTTCTAAATTATTTTTATTAGAACCTAAATTGAAAATATTAGTTAAAGAGAAATTGGGATTAACAACATAAGAAATCATTATATAAACTAAAAAAGCCAAAAATAATAATCCTAAAAACAAAAGAATAATACCAGTTTTTTTTCTTTTTGGCTGATAATCATAATTTGAAGAAGCTGAAGAAGATTTTGCCGCAAACATCGATTTTTTTTTGGGCGAAGAGAATTTAGCCTCTTTTTCTAAAGAAGAGATATCAATATTTTTTTTATCAGAAAAACGACCAATTTTATAATTTTTTGGCATTTTATAAACTGTAAAAGACAACTCCTCTTCTACACCATTAGTATTATTCTCTTTTTTTGTTTTTTGTGCTTTTTTTGTTTTTTTAAACATATCTAGTAAGGAATTTAACAAACTCACACCATAAACTTATTATGGATTTATTCTAAACTTTATATTAGATAAGGTAATTATTAAACTGTAATTATTGAACTATTTTTTGATAAATAGCTGGAAATCTTTCTGAAAAAAGAGTGATATCCTTGATTTGATCTAATTTTAATCTTCCTTCTCCTAAAGGACTAAAGCCTGATTCAATTTCTAAGCCATCAGGATAACCATCTGCATCAGAATCTACATTAAGTGGATTAGTGCCAAAAATAAATATTTCATCATAGTCAGACAAACCATCACCATCACTATCATGATTATTAGGGTCAGTATTATAAACATAAATTTCATCATAATCAGATAAACCATCGTAATCAGAATCCATTTCCTTTAAAAGATTATCACTATTTTCAGTTAAAGCATCGTCGTTTGTTGTAGTTGAATTAATCATTAGATCTTCAATAATAAAATCATCTTCCTCAATTAAATTGATACTTGAAGTAGCATCTTCAGAAGAAGAGTCAAAGTTAAAATCATTTCCAGTTTTATTATCAAGATTTAAATTTATAGAATTGTTTTCTGAATTTGGAACTTGATTTAAAGTTCGGGGAACTAATATTTTAGCATAAACAATATAAGCCAATAGAGCAATAATAGCTAAAATTAAAATGGTTATTAGCATTTTTTTAATAATTTTTCCGCCAACATTAGACCTTGGCTCATCGTCAAAATCAGCTAAACTAGCTGCTTCTTTGGCAGAAATTTGATCAACCTGCTGTTTAATACCAGGAAGATCAACATTCGGCATCGCTTTGGAAAACGGTGCATTATTTTGAGTTGAAAAAGAAGCTTCATCTTCTATGCGATCAGAATCAGCAAAAATGTCGTCTACCTTTTCTGACTCTTTGTTGTTAAGATTGTCAAACATAATTTTAAAATTAAGCTTTATAAATAAATTTGTAAATTATTATTTAATTATTATTAAATACCACCGGCTTCAGATGGCCAAAAAGCATCACCATCATCACCTTTAATACAACGAAGTGACATTGCGCTATTGCTAGCACCACTAGTGCTTCTGTTAATACCTTTTTCACTCACCATAATTTCTCTGTACTGAGAGCTGCCTGATGAAACCTCTTTAGTGCTAATAAAACGACTAGAGCCGTCTACTGAGCTAAAAGAGTTTTCTCCGACCCCTTTTATAGCATAGCCACCTAAAAGTGCTTTAAAATCATTTATACCAATAAATCTTATTTTTTGCCCAACTCCAACCCCTTCATCACATTTCCAGCCATCACTTGAAACAGATGCTGTCCGGCAGGGACTAGAAGATGCGTTAAGATAGTTTTCTAAAATCATCCAATCACTGTTTAGGGCGACCCTGAATCCAGGAGGGCAAATTCCTCTTTTATTATAATTTATATTGGCCCCCGCCTCTAAGGCCTTAACTGCCTCTGTCCAAGTATATAAACCACCATAAATATCACAATTAATACTTTTATCATCCAAACAATATTTTTCAATTATGTCATTATTACTAAAAGCACTCGAAGATGAGGTTATCATAGTGCCAACATTTAAATTATCTTGCAACCAGCACTGATCACCAATTAAAGCTGTTTTATAATATCCCCCTTGATTTCTAATTGTTCCATTAGCATTCCAAGGGCCACCAGGATATTTTACTAAATATGAACCACAATTACTAATTGAACTTAATTTAAAACTATCTTCTGAGCTTTTTTGATAATCATTAGATGCTTTTACTTTTATTTCTTTTTCATTAAATATAGATGATATTGTCCCAGTAATTTTGGCTTCCCCCGAAACACTGCCATCAAAAGAAAGGCCAGCTGGCAAATCTGATAATAAAACAAACTTATCGCCTTCTCCAGGATTAGTAGTTCTGATGGTGCAAGAATAATTATCCCCTAATTCAACTATCTTTAAACAATCAGAAAAATCTATTACTGGATTATTAGCGGTAACATTTATATTAAACTCTTTCTCAATGACATCGCCATGACAATCCTCAACTTTTAATTTATAATTAAAACGACCTAAATCTGAAGCATTAATAAAACCACCAGCGCCTTTAATTATTTGCAAGGACCAATTATTATTAGTACCTATTTTTTTTAATATTGCCTTAAAGCCATTTTTAATATCGCCATATTCCACATTATCATTATAAGCGTATTGAGTTTTGTAAGTATTATTTGCCCAACAAGAATCTCTTCCCCAGCAAATAGAAACCAAACGATCATTAGCGCCCGCTCCACACAATTCTCCATTTGATTTAATTTTATTAGTAAAATTAATTCCAATATCTTGTTGAAAATCATTTCCATAACTAACATTATGTTCTATATCACCAGCTATAATTTGTGGAGAAGCTGGAGTAATATTTATAGTTATTCCTTCCTCTCTGGAAGCCCCTAAAATATCTCTTAATCTAATTTTAAACTTATAAAGTCCGGTGGTATTAGCTCGACCAGCATTTCGAGCTCTAATTATTTTTTGATTTGGATTATTGGTGTTTTCAATTGTCAAAGGAAGACCCCAGCCATTATTTTGAAAAACAGAATCTAAAGGCCCTACTAATTCCCAAAAAATTGGATGATTTTCAGCATCTTTGGCCATTATTGAAGCAGCAAATTCGTTTCCAGCTGACCCGGTCAAGGTTTTATTACTACTAATATAAGGCGCGGTATTAGTAGCTGAAGCACTAGAACCAATATTAAAATCAGCTCCCAAACTAGCAACTGTACAAGAATTGCTCGACATCAAACCGCCATCGGCTAAAGTATAATTATACCCACCTAGAGCTGTTTCCATGGTCGCGCAAAGTTTATAATTAGAGCCTTCAGAATTACCAAGATAAGTAATAGCATAGCTAGCAGCCGGTAAAATAAAATTGTCGTGATTAACTGGCGCTCCATTATGTGAATCTAAAAAGAAAACATTGTCAACCGCATTCCAGCAAGTATCTAAATTAAATTTACCTTCCTCATCATAACAAGATCCTAATTTATTGATTGGGTCGGAAACAGAACTAATACCAATTTGATTTAAAAAAGAATTTTGCCAACTAGGCCAAGTAGAAATTGCAACATGAGGCAAATAAGTACCAGCCCCTAAAATAGGGTATCTCCCATTAACACTATAATAATTTTGAATCTTTTCTTTTAGTAAAACAATTTTTTCTAAACGATCTAAATCACGTACTATTTTTGCTTTTAAACCCGAACAAAATAAATTAGATGGACAGTCAGAATCTAAAATACAAACTGGGGTATCTTTTAAATTTTCTGAATCGCTTTCAGCAATTACACATTTATTAGCTTGTAAACCGGAAAGGTTAGATCCACTATTTCCACAAACATATCCATCCGGACAATCAGAAGAATTTTTACAAGTCTTATCAGAAATTAAACAATGACCAAGTTGATCATTTAATTCAATATTATTATTAAATTTCCAATTTTTTAAAATTCGACCAAAAATATCAATTGTTTTTTGATCAGCCCGCTGATCATAAGAAATTAAATAAATATTAGTATATAATTTATTATCAATAATATTGGTAGCAGAAACATAAACTGTTCGACCATCACGTATCGCCTTATAACCATCAACAATCATGCTTTGAGGTGAACCAGTAAAGCCCTGTAGCTGATACCAACGTTGAGCACTAAGATGATGGGGATTAGGAATAACTCTAACAGCTAAAGCATCGGGAGAATTATTAGAGGCTTCTTGCGCTAGAACTTTATTGCTTATAGAAAAAGAAAATAAAACAAATATTATTAAAACTAATAATAAAGAATTGCTGATATATAAAAATTTAAGAGAAATGTTTTTCATATTGTTTTGTTTTATTTTTTCTATTTGTTTATGTGATTTTTGTGTATTTTTAATCTTTTAAGCAACGAATACCATATCCAAATCTTTTTTCTATTTTACCTAAACCATTAATTTGATTTGTATTATTATTTATATTTAAATAATAAGCATTTTTTCCATCTTCATTAGGATCTTCAGTTGATGTCCATAAATAAGACTGGCTTATTACTTTACTATTTTTTGTAAACGCATAACCGATAGAAAGAGCATTAAAGCCAGAAGAATTATTATTTTGTAAATTTTTACCTATAGAACAATAAACAGAAGATGTGTTCCAACTAATATTAGAAGCTAAAGCTTTAGCTAAATAATTGTATTGACCGTCACATTGATATTCTGAATTACTATTTAAATAATCAAATAATTGTTGAAAGTCAGATTTTGAAGGAACGTGCCAACCCGGTGGACAAAGGCCTTGAGATCTTTCCTCATTTTCCCCAGCCATAGCTGCACTCCATTGATATAAATAACCGTTATTACCACCATAAGCTGTTACACACCATCCAGTATCTTCTCCCAAAACCTCTTGTCTACCAGAACAACCATTATTATACCTTAAATTTTCCGCAAACCAACATTGTTCACCTATTTTTACTGTGCTATAAGTATATCCTTGATATTCAATACCAGAACAATCACTAGTTCCTCCACTAGCTCTAACCTTAATAATATTTGAATATCCTAAAATTTTATTTCCATTACGAGCTTGAATTCTAATAAAATAATCTTTATTATTTGCAAGACCATAAATTGTGGCTTCACAAACATTCTTACCTACAAAATTTTCGGTATCACAAAAAGATAAATCATAAGCATTTAATCCTGAGCTTATTTTATCAAAATCTAAATTTGAGGCAACAAGATCTTTTTTAATATAATATGAAGTAATCCCTGCTTGAGGAGAGTCCCAGGATAAATAAACCTGTCCACCAACCCCTGGATCAACATATGAAACATTAATAAGGTGCTCAAAAGTTACAGCACTTGAAATCGTAGGAGAAGTCTCTAATAAAGTATTTCCATTATAAACTAACACTTCAAAAGTATAATCAAAACCATCTCTTAAATTAAATATTTCATAAGAGCAAGAATATTTATCAGATACTAATGGACACCAAGAAGAGTTTTTATTTATATATAAAGGAGGGTTGTGTCCATGATTATTAGAATGCTTAATAAAAACCCTTGTAAATTCTTGTTCGGAAGAAACATCAAAAGAAACCTTTACCGCCCCTCCAATACCAAGATCTATAACCTTAAAATTTGTTATTAAAGGAGGAGCAGTTGGTGTAGCTGAAATTCTTATAGGTCCTTCTAGTTGTATATTATTATTATAAATAGAGAAATCAATATTATAAAGTCTATCATTTATTAAATCCTGCAAAAGATAGGTGCATAAATATTCACTGCCATCTTCGCTTAAATTACAAACATTGTTTTTTAGGAGATTAGAGGTAGTAAAAGAGCCGCCCTGAGGCTGTCGAGACAATTCAAATTTTGTAAATTCTAGATAACGATCCGCATTAATCTTCCAAGAAACTTTTAGCGTTCCGCCTTCTGCTGTGTCAATGGCTTTGTAATCCCTTAACATCGGAACATAAGGAATGGTTGGAGTGGCTGAAACAATTGGTGAAGTTTCTCTTTTTTCAGCTCCCACAAAAACATCAAGATAAAAATTATATTTTTGATTATTAGTTAAGCCATTAGTAGTATGGGAGCATTGACGTTTATTATTTACTACTGGTCCACAAACACTTGGCTCCAAAGAAACAGTAGTAGCGCCACTTACTCCAACCGGATCTCGATGTAATAAAAATCTAGTAAATTCTCGATTAGCAGCCATTTCCCAAGTAAGTTTCACTTTTCCACCAGTGCCCACATCAACGGCTGAAAAATTTGACAACATCGAAACATAAGTTGGCGTAGCTGAAACACTAGGTGAAACTTCCATTCTTCTGCCATCATGATAAACCTCAAAATAAACACTATAATTAACATTATTTTCTAATCCTTGTAAATTATAGGCGCACAAATATTCATTTTCTTTTAATTCACAAATACTTTTTTCTAAAGGCATACTAGCCAAATTTCCTCCTTGAGCTTGGTAAAATAATTTAAAACCAGAGAAGTCTCGATCTTTATTAATTTTCCAAGAAAGTCTTAAATTTCCTCCGGTTTCAGTATTAACAGCTTGAAAACCTCTAACCATAGCAACATAAGGAGAAGTTGGAGTGACTGAAACCACCGCAGAGGTGTGAATTATTCTTGCCTCATTTAAAGTTTCAATATAAAAATCATGTTCTAAATTATCGGTTAAATTATCTAAATCAAGAGAACAAGAATAAACATTATTTGATAAATTACAATTAGCCCCCTCTTTTGTTCGATAAATCTTTGTTGTTTCACCATTTTTAGGAGTTTGATAAATAGTAAATTTAGTAAAGTCTCGCTCATTACTAGCCTTCCAAGTAAGCTTGACTTTTCCACCAGTACCTAAATTAGTAGCTACTAAATTTGTTACGATTGGGATTGGTGTATTAGTTGGCATCGCGCTAACAAAACGAGAAAAGCCAAGTTCAGTGCCAGCAGAAGATAAAGCTGTTACTTTTAAATTATATCGTCGATCTTCTTCTAAATTTCGCAATCTATAATTACATTTATATTTAGTATTATTGGAGATTTTTGAACAATCACTTGATTCAGCCTGAATTGTTAAATAATTATTATTAGAGCCCTCTCGTTGATAAAGAACTTTAAAAAATTTAACATTAGAACCTCCGGAGTTAACGGCTGATTCCCAGTAAAGATCTAATTCATTACCACGCAGAGCATCAGAGGCGGTAAATGGCTCCACAAAAGGAATAAAAGCTGGGGTAACTGAAGTATAAAAAGACGAACCAAGCTCCATTGAATTGCCATCTAGTGCAGCAACTCTAACATTATAAGAATAATCTGAGCTTAATCCACTTAGGGTATAGGAACAATGATATCTAGAATCTATTGTTGAGCAGTTTGAAATAGGTATTAAATTAGAAAGAATATTATTAGGTGAGCTAGCTATAGCATAATAAACTCTAAAATTAGCTATATTATTAGTATCCGAGACCCAAGATAGTCTTACGCTAGATCCGTCGCTATTAGGCAAAGCCTCAAAAGAAGATATAAACCGAGCGCGAGAAGTTCGGAAAAGATAAGTTTCTTTCAAAAAACTAACGATACATAAAGCATTACCTGGGCAATCACTATTATTAGAGCAACTAATAGTTGGATCATTACTACATACTTTAAATAAACTATTACCTTTAATAACCGCTGAATCACTCATAAAGGCTGGCAAGTCATCACTTAGATCGCCATCTCTACCAGCATCTCGACAATAATAAAACTCATAATTATAAACACTAGTATTAAAAGAAGGTGAATCTACCCAAGGTGTCCAAGTGCCATCGCTTTTAACCGCTGGCCAAGGATTTTTACAAAGCAAAACATAAATATTGACTTCTGCATTTTTCCCCTCCCCATCATTAATAATATTATTTTCATCCATCTTTACTGTTGCTCGCAATGAAGATTTGCCATCTGTGATATTAGGTTTGACTTGAACTAAACGATTAGAAGAATTTTGTGCCCAGGCGACAACATTATCATTAAACTCAATAACATTGGTGTTGCTAATACTCCAATTATAAGTCCAAGAGTAATTATCATTTGGACCAATGATTTGTCCATCGCTAGTTTTAGCTTTGACAGAAAAAGCCTTATCTTTATCAGGAGCTGAGTCAAAACTAGCATGACGAGCATCGCTATCATTTTCGTTCAAATCGTTTTTATTGTCCTGAAATAAATACGAACTAGGATTAATTTCTAAATTATCAATAACACAAATTCCCTGTCCGGAAGTATTGCTAGACAAGGTTTCAAAAGACCAACTATAAGAATTTTTATAAGAATTGAAAAAAGTTGAAGGATTAACAACGCCATTATTATAAACATTTCCTCCATTCATGGCGATACCAGTAAAAGCCCTTACTCCGCTTCCACTATTTAAATTCTCATCACCCTTAACCACAACAAAATATTTTGCTGAAGCTTCTAATAATTGTTTGGGTTTAAAATAAACTGTACTTTTATTAACGCCATGATTAATCTCAACACTTCCCATTACTGAGCAGTAAACGGGATCACCAGCCGCTATACTTTTCTTAACAAAAATTTTTGCTAACGGCGCCACAACCTTATTTAAAGCTCTTTTTATTTTGGCTAAGAAACCTGATTGATAAACAGGCTCCCAATCAGATCTATTTAAACCAGCAATTTTTTGTGTACCACTCGGACAAGTAGCACCACTTTCTTTTTCTTGTATTAATAAAATGTTTCCGTCTAAAGAAGGGGCGTCCATTCGTTGATCAAAATTTATTTCAATAATAGCGTTGCGACAAATACTATTTTTCGCCGGTTCCGGTAAAACACTAGTAATTGAAGGTCGAGCATAGCAACAAGAATCAAAACCACAACCAATATTGCTTGGGCTTTGTCCTTCTATTACACAATCATTATCTGAAAAACAACCACAACAAAGACCTCGATTAGTACCAGTACAAGCTCCTTTATCAGCTAAACAAGTTAAATTTTCTCCTACTTGCTTACAAACATCTTCGGTAGAAATATTAGTAGGCTTACAGCAACAACTACCACAAGTTTCTGGATCAGTTGTTATATTAATAGGTGTATTGCCATCTTCATTTAAACAAGAAAAAATATTACAGAAAATATTACTGCAGACATTTCCATCATAACAAGTAGTTCCTGCTCCAGCCGGCATAGCCTGACACTTAGTATTACAAGCAGAAAAATTAGTAAAAAGTTTATTATAAAAAGCTTCGTTGGTAGTAGTAGATTTTAAACAAACATTTCCTGCGGTTTCACAATTATAAAAAGCGCAGAGGCCATAATTATCGTCAGTCGATGAAGTAGAAACATCATATTTTGCGCCACCTAAACAGTTCACTAATTCTGTTGTTGTTCCGGTTTCTGTTTTTATTTCTATTATTTTAGGACTATTACTCCAACAACAAGATCCATTAGCCTTACAAGCAGCTTCATTTGTAATAGCACCACAATTTGCCCCACAACCAATCCGACAAAGATAATCATTTTTATAAGTTCCACTTTTTTTTGGAATAGAAGAACATATTGTTGGATTTTGTGAATCACAATCATAATAAGGACAAAAACCGATATCACTAGATCCCTCTCCCCAGATATCAGCGCCAGAAGCACCAGCACGACATTTGCTTTCACTTTCATCCCAACAACAAACAGCACTATGGGCTTTACAAGCCTCTCCTTTTAATTCAGCACAGTCTAAACAAGCACCATTAGGATAACTTGTATCACAATATTTTCCAGAACTTGTTAAGCAATTACAAGCCAAATCCCTAGCCTCTGTATTATTTCCAGCTACCTTACAACCAGAACATAAACCTAAAGTTGAAGAAGTAGCACTAGGACCACAAGTAGAAGCGCAAATTAAAGGATGACAACAATCTGGATTTTGTGGAACTTGATCTGAAGTAGTTGCGTTTTTACTTTTATCACAACAACATTCACAAGCACCTTCGGTGCTAGTAGCACAAATACCTGGTGAATTAGGGCATTGATACCTCTTATCTAAAGGACAAAAAAGGAAGTCGGAACAACTTTCGGCATTATTAGGAGGATTAAAAGTAAAATCATTAAGTCCAGTCACAAATCTCCATTGAAAAAATGAACTTTTTGGCACATCAGCAAAACAAGCACTTTCATTTTCTACACAAGCCCCCGCATTCGGTGTACCAATTAAACAACAATGAGGGATAGCCCCAGAACAATTTTCATTTTTTGTACAAGTACCAACTGAAAAATTAAGGCTATTACCAGTTTGGCCACTTCGCTTAACTTTTACTGGTCCGCTTAAAGAATTAGCTGGTACATTAACTGAAATTTTACTTGCTCCATTTTCAACACTAGCAGTAGCCGGAGCAGTCTCTTTTTCTTTATAAAAAACAGCCGAAGCACTTTCACCAAAATATTCACCCCATAAAGACACATTGGTATTATGCGGACCAAAGCTTGGTGAAATCTTACAAACGCTTGGCATTAAAGGTATTGTTGAGCTAACATTAAACTTACCAAAATTATTTGAATCTACTTCATTCCAAGAATCTATTTTTACAACTAAATCATAATTTCCATCTACTATACCGGAAGGAACTTTAACTAAAATTTGACTATCAGACCATAAATTATCAGCGCAAACCGCTGGAAAACTAAAGTTAGCTTCGGTTTTATCGCTATTTAATTTAAAATAAACAGAACTATTTCCTCGATATCGACCAAAATTAGCCCCCAAAATACTTACATATTGTCCAGCCGAACCAGCACTAGGAGAAAAAGAAGAAATAAAAGGACCAGCTGGCGCATCAGCCTTCTTTAAAAAACTTAGACTATTACTATTAATTCCATTTTTTTTAACAAAAGTGCTAGTATCTCCAGCTCTTAAACTAGGAACGGTAGCGGCACCACTAGTGTCATTTGTAATTTTATTAGGAGCAAAAGCTAAAACATTATTAAATAAATTACCAAAATAAACTTCAGAATTTTTTAAACCAACACCATAATAATAAATAGCCTCATTGGCCTCAGCTTCAGTGGGACTAATATTACAAATTCCAGGACGAGAAATATTGTTAATTTTTAAACCTTCTATTTTTGGTCCAAAATCATCTTTACTTCTATCGCTTTTACCATCTTGAGTAATAACCTCAAGCTCAAAATCATCTCCCACTAATAAACTATTATTTTGCGGAACAGCCATTATAATTTTACTATTAGTCCAAGTGTTATCACAATTATTATTTAATTCTTGTGGATTTCGTAAAGGAATAATTGTCTCTCCTTTTATTAAATTAACAACTGAAGACTCGCTATAAGTATTAAAATTTTGTCCAAAAATACTAATAAGATTACCTTTAGCCGTATTAGCCGTAGTTTTATCGCAAGTAGAGCCAGGGCAATGACTATCTTCTTCACAAAATCTATTAATATCATTAACGCAAAAACCTCCAACTGGACTAATGGCTAAAATAAGAGGCTCACCAACACATTTACAGGTTGTAGTATCGCAAGATAATCCATGATGAGGATTACAAGTGTTTTCAGTTCCGGTACAAGTATCACCCGCATTACAAGGTTCACCTAATTCCGAATAATTGCTTTCATCAGGTAAACAACGACAGGATGTTTGGTCACAAAAAGAATTTTCGCCACAATCAACTTCATCATCTATTGTACAAACACCATCAGAAACAGTACCGCAAGGTTTATATTCACAACGACAAGAATTCAAGCCACAAATTAAGCCATTTTTACATTGAGTATCGTCCGGATCACAGGCATTTGGGTTTGATGAACACCAAGAGTCATGATCTCCAGGCGAACAAGTAGAGCCAATACAAGGCCCCCAAGAACCATCAGTACAAAAAGATTTTCCATCACAACCACAATTTCGATATTCACCATCTACACAAGGGCCACCAATTGTTCCTGTCGCCCCTCCCAAACGATTTAAAACAAAAATTGTTATTCCCCAAGAAGCCAAAATAATAAGTAAGCCAATTATCCCAGCCTTTAAAATTCTCTTGGCTTTATTTACCTTTTCTTCTTCACCCCCTGAGCTCATCCACATAAAACCAGCATAAATCACAATAGCGACAGCAATAACACCCAAAAAACTCATGGCGATATTTATAATTCGAGCAACCATTGTTCGTGGATCCTTATCCCCCAAAGCAATATCATTGGCGACTACATCAGCTCCAAAAATATCATTAGCCAAAACTGGTTTAGAGAAATTAAACAAAAAACTCAAGGCTAAAAATAAAAAAACACCTAAAGAAAATAATTTAAAAAATTTATTTTTTTTATTAAACATAGACCTACAAAACTAATTGTTTTATTATTAAAATTTTAACACATTTTTACTTTAAAGTAAATGTTTTTTAAGAATGTTTATCAGAAAAACTATTTTTTTCTAAAAATATTTACAAAATCTATTTTTTTACTTATTTCATCAAAAAATCGAGAAAGTCTAGTAATAAAATCAATAATATCATTTGCCAAAGGAACCTCACTTAAATCTCCTTGTTTAAAATTAAAAAAGTAAAAAGAAAAAGCAATTAAAACAAAAAAGGTCACCACCAAAGCTAAGGTGCTGATAAAGGCTTTAATTTTTTTGGTTGTTATTCTAGAAATAATTTTCATCCTAGAAATATAATAAATATGATTTATTTATTTAAATTTTGGGCTTTTTTAGCGTTTTCTAAATCTAAAAAACTATTAACCCCTAAGCCCTCCTGAGCATCTATTAAACAATAATTAATAGCCGAACCTTGGTCAAAAGCTATTTTTATTAAATCCGTTAAATAATATTCTTGTTGCTTATTATTATTTTTTAGAGCACTGATATTTTCAAACAACCAATTTTTATCAAAACAATAAATAGCCGGATTAACACTTAAAACTTTTTTTACTTCGTCATTAGCGTCCTTAAACTCAATAATTTCTTTAATTTTATCACCATCCTTTATTATTCGACCCCAACTATTAAAAACATTTCGCCAATCTAAAAAATCATCTAGCTCTACCACCATCATAGATATTTTATCTTTATGGCTATTGGCCAAACTAACCATAGAACGACTAGAAACAAAAGGATGATCACCATTAAAAACAAAAATTTTGTCAACATCTGAGGCGACACTATCTCTAGCAACGGAAACAGCATGCCCGGTACCTAATTGCTCTTCTTGAATAACATATTCCACCGGAAAATCTTTTAAGGCAGTAGCAATTTTTTCTTTATTATCTGGTGAAACAATAATTATTGGATTTTTATCCAAACCACTTTCCAGAACTGAAGAAAGCAAATGTTCAATCATCGGCTTTCCGTTAATTTCAACTAAAACTTTTGGCACATCCAAGCCCATTCGGGTTCCTTTTCCAGCTGCTAAAATAATAACTTTATTTTTCATACTCTTTAATTAACTATTTATAATACTTGAAATTTTTTGAAATAATTGTTGGGCTAATTTTTTATTAGGAGCTTCAATATATAATCTAATAATTGGCTCAGTATTTGATTTTCTTAAATGCACCCAAGAAGCTTCTTGTGGTAAAACAATTTTAAGACCATCAATCGTAATTATTTCTAAATCATTATAGCATTCTTTCAAAGCAGAAACAATTTTTTTATAATCAATTTCTTTATTAATAATAATTTTTTCTTTCAACATAAAATAATTGGGCAAATTTTGACGCCATTGAGAAACCTTTATTCCTTTTTCAGCTAAAGCACCAAGAAATAAAGCAATTCCAACTAAGGCATCTCGTCCATAATGAAGCTCAGGAAAAATTATTCCACCATTACCCTCACCACCGATTAATGCTTTCACTTTTTTCATCTGGGCCACTACATTTAATTCTCCCACCGCACTAGCAAAATATTTTCCGGAAAACTTCTCGGTAATATCCTTTAAAGCTTGCGACGAAGAAAGATTAGAAACAGTATTTTTTTGATACTTATTTTTAAAATAAGAAAAGTTTTCTAAAACATATTCAGCCACCGCCACTAAAGTATACTCCTCACCAATCGGCCGACCATTTTCATCAATAATGGCCAAGCGATCAACATCTGGATCAACAGCAATACCTAAATCAGCTTTATTTTTTTTAACAGCTGTTGATAATTGACGTAAATTTTTATCAATCGGCTCAGGATTATGGGCAAACTTTCCTTCTAGCTCAGAATTAATAAGAATAATTTTTTTTACTCCTAAACTTTTTAATAGCCCTGGAATAACAATAGCTCCTACAGAATTAACAGCATCAACCACTACCTTAAAATTAGCCTGAGCAATTTTTGATTTTTTAATTATTTTTAATTGTAAAATTTCGGCGATATGTTTCTGTTGATAATTAAAATCGTTTTTTAAATTGCCTAATTTTAATTTTTCCAAATTAGAAAAAGAATTGAGAGCAAAATCTTTTTTTTCTAGTTTTTTCATCATCTTTTGTGAAAAATTTTTATCAATAAACTCCCCCTGATGATTTAAAAATTTTAAAGCATTCCAATTCATTGGATTATGTGAAGCGGAAATAATTATTCCTCCATCAGCCCGCTCTTTAATCACGGCCATCTCCAGCGTCGGAGTAGTAGCTAAATCTAAATTATAAACATCTACCCCCTGAGCTAATAAAACATTAATGGCTAAATTTAAAAACATCTCTCCGCTAATGCGCGCATCTCGACCAACTACAATTTTTAAAGAACTCTTTTTTCGCTCCTCCCGCAAAACACTAGAAAAAGCTAAAACAAAATTAATAAAATTTATTGGATTTAAATTATCTTCTCCGGAACCCAAAGTTCCTCGAGCTCCGGAAATGGAAAATATTAATGACATAAATTTATTTTTTTAAAATATAATAATAGTTAAACTCATCTTCCAAAAATTCTTTTATTTTAAAAGGTGTTTTTTTAATCATTCTGTCTAATTCTTTTTTTGAAAAATTATGATAATAACGTAAACGATCTAAATCATTTTTAGCCTCTCCGCCCCACAAAAAAATATAATCACCACGGTCAATTATTCGTCCTCGTAAAAATTCCCGTATCCAAGTTTTGAAAAAAGAATAAGATTTTTTCTTTTTAAAATTAGACAATTTCCAAACGCTAAAAATAAAAAATCCTTCTTCTGCCAAAAGATGATAAACTTTTTGTAAAAGTTCTTGACGTAATCTCCTTCCCGGTAAATGATGTAAAACTGCCCAAGAAACAATTAAATCAAATTTTTCTTCTTCAAGCTTATCAATATCTAAAATATTTAAAACTTTAAAATTATTATTATAATTTTTTCTAGCTAAACTAATTAATTCCGCACTAGCATCTAAACCTAAATAAAAAAAGTCTTTATAATAAAGACTTAAAACAGGTAAAAAACAAGCATTGCCACAACCCAAATCTAAAACACGAAAATTTTGTGGCAAATTTAAACTCTCAGTAATCTGATACACCATTGGCTTCATTGGCTTCTTCCGACTTTGATCAAAAGCAGAAGCAATATTTTCATAATTTCTGGCTACCAAATTTAATAAATATTTTTCCGCTCTTTTATTCATAATAAAATATTATTAATATACCTATTATATCAAATATTCTCGCTGACGAAAATTCTTTTGTGATCTATTTTCCCAATCTTTTTCTTCGTCCGAAAAACCACGTAAACAATTATCACATTTTCCGCAATTTTTAACATCCTCTTCGCCAAAATAACGCAAAATATAAGACTGACGACAAGCTGAAAAATAAGCATAATTTTCCATCTCGTCTAATTTTTCTTGGGCTTTTTTAAATTTTTCCTCTAAAGCTTTAAAGTCTATTTTTAAATCCTCGGGCGCCACTCTTTTTAGTATTCTAATTTCTGTTCCACGAAAAGGAGGACGATATTCTAATAAATCTTTTTCTGATAAATTTTTTATTAAACGCATAAGCGAATCTTTTTTCATTCCAATCGATAAAGCTAAATCCTCTAAAGAAAACTCAAAACCCGCTTCTATTTCTTCCTTATATTTATCATAAATTTTATTCAAAACCTCAATTTGAACTTTAGAGCGAGCGCTCAAAGAAGAGAGCAGGGTATTAAAATCAGATCGGCTTTTTAAAAAAGCATTGCCATTTTTTTCATTAGGTCTAGACAAATAACCCTCTTTTTCCAATATTTTTAAAGCGGTACCAATAGCCATTTCAGGAACATTTTCTTCTAACTCTTTAGCTAATTCAGAATAAGTTATTAAAATTAATTTAGCCTGATCGGAAAAATTATTGCTATTTAAATCATCTTCTTTTTCTAATAATTTTTCATAAATTCTTATTATTAATTCTGGTTCCGGATTATCACCTTTAATAAAAAACTCACGTAAATATCTATCACTTGGAGAATACATCAATAAACAAAGGCTGGGCAAACCATCACGTCCGGCTCGACCCGCTTCCTGATAATAAGCTTCAATTGTTCCGGGTATATCATGATGAATAACAAAACGAATATCTTTTTTATTTATTCCCATACCAAAAGCATTGGTAGCCACTACGACACGGGCTCGATCAGACATAAAATTTTCTTGCACCCAATCACGACTATCATTATCCATGCCAGCATGATAAGCAACCGCCTCAATTCCATTATCTAAAAGTTTTTCTAAAATCTCATCAGCTTTAGCTCGAGTTCCAACATAAACAATGCCACTGCCTTCACCAGTACTCAAAATAGCATCAATAATTAAATCAATTTTTCGAATATTGGAAGCCGAGATTACACCAAACTGAATATTTGGTCGAGCAAAACCAGTAATTACCATTTCCGGATTTTTTAAATTTAATTGTTTAACAATATCATTTTTAACCTCTGGAGTAGCTGTCGCTGTCAAAGCTAAAACGGTCGGCTTACCCAAAAACTCAACCGCATTTTTTAATCTTAAATAACTTGGACGAAAATCATGCCCCCACTGACTAATGCAATGAGCCTCATCAATCGCAAATAGAGAAACCTTAACTTGAGCTAAGGAATCTAAAAAAGATTGATTATAAAATCTCTCAGGTGCTACATAAACAATTTTATAAAAACCATTTCTTAATTGCTCTAAACGCTCCTCACTTTCCGCCAAAGAAATTGAAGAATTAATAAAAGTTGCGGGAATGCCTATCTTTTGTAAAGAATCAACTTGATCCTTCATTAAAGCAATCAGAGGTGAAACCACTATCGTTAAACCATCTAAAACTAAAGCTGATAATTGAAAAATCAAAGACTTCCCGCCACCAGTTGGCATAATAACTACTGTATTTTTTCCTTCAATAACATTATAAATAGCCTTCTCTTGTCCAAGGCGAAAAGAAGAATAGCCATAATATTTTTGGCATAATTTTGGTATTTGTTTTTTCCGCTCTTCAATTGTCATATTCTTAAAAAATTTTTAAAACTTATCTTACAAAACAAAAATTAAAAAGACCTAGAGTCTTTAATAATTTATTAAAATATTAATTTTATTTTTCTAAAACTATCAAATTAAAATTTATTTTTTATTTAGAAAAGATAAAATTACATTTTTCAATAAACAGGCAACTGTGATTGGGCCAATACCTCCAGGAACTGGAGTAAAATAACCTTTAAAACCTTTGGTGTCTGCCCCCCTTAGATCTCCTAAAACTTTTTGCCCCTCTTTACTAATTCCAACATCCAACAAAATCATATCATCACTAAAAAATTTTTTATCAATAAATTCAGCTCGACCCATGGCTGAGATTAATAATTTATTAGATCTAACTTTTTCCGCTAAAACATCTAATTCTTTTTTATTAAGATTAAATAATTCTTTAGAACTAATCCCAGAAAATTTTATTCCCTGCTCTTCCAAAAAACCCTGAACCTCATTCTTAAAAATTTCCGAATTATAAAACAAAAAAGCCTGAGCTCCTTTAAGGTCCTGTTGACAATCTTCTAAGCTATACTTTAAAGCTAAAATAAGGGGAGAAAAAAACATTTTTTTATCACTTAAAAACCCATCAACATTTTTTTCCGGACTAATAATTTTAATAATTTTATCAGTATCAAAATTATCAGGCAAAGGTAGTTGAATTAAAATTCCATCAATACTTTCATCTTGATTTAAGAATTTTATAGTTTCAATAATATTTTTTTCACTCTCATCTTTATCAATTAAATAAAGACTAGTATCAACCCCGACCTCCTTAGCCGCTTTTTCCTTTAAAGAAATATAAAGTTTAGAATCCACTCGATCACCAACTAAAATAATTGCCAAACCGGGACGACGATTTTTATCGTTTAAAACCGCAAAAACACTAGAAGCTAAGTCATCTTTTATTTTTTCGGCTATTTTTTTACCATCAATTATTTTCATTTTTCAAAAAATTATTTATAAATAGGGAAGCGCTGACAAAGATTTTTCACTTTCTTTTTTAATTTTAATAACTCAATCTCATTATCTTTATTTAAAAAAGCTTCATTTATTAAATCGCAAATTAACAAAACTTCAGCTTTTTTAAAACCTCTGGTACTAATAGCGGCACTACCAATCCGAATTCCCGAAGGCTTCATAGCTGGGGCTGGATCATTAGGAATAGTAGAGCGAGAAACAGAAATTGAAATTTTTTCCAAAATTTGTTCGGCCGCCAAACCATTTATTCCCTTATTTCTTAAATCAATCACCATTAAATGATTATCGGTGCCCGAAGAAATAATTTTATAACCCAAACTCATCAATCTATTAGCCATCACTTGAGCATTTTTTATCACTTGCTGACAATATTTTTTAAACTTAGGCTCAAGCGCTTCTTTAAAAGCAAGGGCTTTGGCTGCATTGATATGATTATGTGGCCCACCCTGAATACCAGGGAAAACAGCTCGATCAACTTGTTGGGCAAATTCTTTTTTACATAAAATAAAAGCTCCTCGTGGTCCTCGCAAAGTCTTATGAGTAGTAGCCGAAACAACATCAAAATATGGAACCGGACTGCTTAAAACTCCTCCGGCAATTAATCCAGCAATATGAGAAATGTCAGCAAAAGTATAAGCCGAAACCTCATCAGCAATTTCCTTAAATTTTTTCCAATCAAGCTCTCGAGAATAAGCACTAAAACCAGCTACTATCATTTTTGGTTTTTCTCGTTGAGCTATTTCTCGCACTTGTTCCATGTTAATCAAGCCGTTAGCATCAAGTTCGTATTGAATAAAATTATATAATTTCCCAGAAAAATTAGCTGGATGACCATGAGAAAGATGTCCACCATGATCTAATTTTAAACCCAAAACCTTATCTCCTGGTTGTAAAAAAGCCATATAAACAGCCGCGTTAGCGCTTGAACCAGAAAAAGGCTGCACATTGGCGTGCTCCGCTTTAAATAATTTTTTTAATCTTTTTATTGCTAAATTTTCCAGGTCATCAACCACCACATTACCACCATAATATCTTTTACCACTATATCCTTCACTATACTTATTAGTAAAAACTGAAGACATCGCCGCTAAAACTGCTGGAGAAACATAATTTTCGGAAGCAATTAAGTTAATTTCTTCTTCTTGTCTTTTTATTTCTCGCTTAATTAATCTTACCACTTCCGGATCTTTATTATTTAATTGTTTATATGAAATCATAGGTAAAAAGAAGCTTTTTCTTTATTATTATTCATTAAATTATATACTAATAATAAAGGAAAAGAAAAGCCTTGTCAAAAAACCTTAAAAATATTTTAAAAAGCACTTTTTAAAGAAAATTCTCTGTATTTTTATAAAAAATTACAATAAAAATAAATGTTTATATAAAATAAATTGTTATCTAAATAAAATATCTTTCAAAAAATCTTAAACAGACTTTTTGATCAATTTTAAATTTTTTACCATATAAGTATTCTTTAAACGATAACCTAATTTTCGATAATAATTTCGGACTCCCACACCAGAAATCACCGCTATTAGATTTGCCCCCTCCTGTTGAGCTATTTCCTCTGCTCGAGCCATTAATTTTTTTCCTAAACCTAAATGCTGTACTCGAGCTGAAGCTCCCACTGGAACCAATTGACCATAAACATGAAGCTCTCTAATCAAAGCTGGTGCCACTGGACTAGAAAAATCAATTCGCAAACGACAAAAGCCATACAAAGTTTTCCCGTCTTTACTATCAAAACTAATAAAATACTCATTTTCTCCTGAAGCCGGATATTTTAAAACATTTAATTTCAAATTGTCTTTTTTAATCTCAGCTTTTTTAACTTCACGACATCTAATACAATTACACTTAACCCCCTTGTTTTTCATCACTTGTCGCAAATTGGTTATTTTATTTCCAGCCTCAATTGACTCTCCGGGAATATCCCGAATTAAACGAATTATTCGAGTATAAACTGGAGCCACTTTTTTTGATTCAATAATAACCCTCTCTAATTCTTGATCAGTATAAGGCTGATATTTTCCTTGCCTCCACCAACGATATAATAAACTATCTTTAACTACCGTTGTTGGATAAAATTTAATTTGATCTGGTTGAAAATCAGCCTGATGATATAAATCATAAAACATTGCAATATCTTTATTCGGATTAGATCCAGGTAAAGCTGGCATAAAATGATAAGTAACTTTAAAACCAAATTGCTTTAATTTTTTAGTAGCGGCAATAATTTCTTTTACCCCGTGACCTCGTTTATTTAATTTTAAAATATCATCATCAATCGCCTGCACCCCAATTTCTACTCTAGTACAAGCCAATTCGCGCATTTGTCGCAATTCTTTCTCATCCAGATAATCTGGTCTAGTTTCCAAAGTTAAACCAATAATACTATATTCAGCTTTTTCATTTCTCTTTTGTTCTCGTTGTAAAACTTTTTTTAATTCTTTTAAACTTTGTTCTTTTTTTATAAAATTAGCCGAAAAGCCTTGTGGCGCAACTGATTTTAAACTTTTAGTAATAATAATCTTATGTCTGATTTTTTTATAATCATTAGCAGCTTTAAAACAACTAGCTAAATACCAATATTTATATTTATTATCTAAATAACTCCAAGTACCACCAATAACAATCAGCTCGATCTTATTAGGTTCATGTCCATTATTTTCTAAAGCTTTCAAACGAAAAATAGTTTGTAAATAAGGATTATAGTCTAAACGCAAGGCGCGCATAACAGCTGGCTCATTAGGTAAATAAGAAACTGGGACATTTGGCTTTTGAGGACAATAAGCACAAGAGCCTGGACAAGGATAAGGTTTAGTTAAAACAGCTACCGGAGCAATACCAGACAAAGTTCGAACTGCTCGTTTTTTCAATAAGGCTAAAAATTTTTCATTATTTTTTTCTAACCAAGTTGAGCTTATTTTTTTCTCCTCAATAAAAGAAAAATAATCCCGTAAAATGTCAGAATTTAAAAGAATAGAAAAACCATATTTTTTTGCCAAAGATCTTTTAAAAATATTAAGATCTTCGCTTGTCTTTATTTTTTCAATATTTTCAATAAGTTCCCAAGTTGCTTCTTTCATATTTTTTATTTATAATATAACTATAATAATTATAAATAAAAATTAAATAAAACAAAAGTATGAAGAAAATATTTTTCTTATCTTTTTTATCTTTGCTTTTTTTATTCCCAGTTGCTACTAAGGCTTATACTATTAAAGCTGACGAATTTATTTATATTAGCAAAGATGAAGTAGTAGAAGGTAATCTTTATTTTATGGCCAATAGCATTACTGTTGAAGGCGAAATCTTGGGCGATCTTATTGGTCTGGCTTCCAATGTTTCAGTTAATGGACATGTTAGTGGCGATTTAATTACCCTTGCCCAAGATATTAAAGTTAATGGGCAAGTTGATGGTAATTTGAGGGCTTTAGCTAGTTCAGCAACAATTTCCGGAAAAATTAATAAAAACATTAATTATGCTGGAGAAAATTTATTTTTAGAAAATGATTCTAATATTGGCCAAGATACTCTAATAGCTGTTGACAGAGCTGAACTAAAAGGAAAAATTAAAGGTAATGCTCACGGTTTAAGCAATAGTCTTTTAATTTTAGGGTCGGTTGATAAAAACGTAGATTTTGTTTTAGATAAAGTAAAAAGAAAAAAATATCTTAGTACTTTAAAAATCGGTGGGTCAGCTGAAATTGGTGGGGACCTAAATTATCAAGCTGGCAATGAAGCTTCTATTGAAAGTGAAAATATCAAAGGCAATATTTTGCACAAAGAACCAATAGCAGCCGCCAAAGGAAAAATTAGCATCTCTTCCTTACTTTATTCAATATTATCATTATTTATTTTATCTGTAATTTTACGAGCTTTATTTAAAGAGCCTTTAAAAAAAGTAAAGCGACTTATTATTAAAAAAAATATCAGATTAAGTGGTTGGGGGCTCCTCTTTTTATTCGCTACCCCAATCATCGCCTTACTTCTAATGTTTACTATTATCGCCCTACCAATAGCGATTATTATTTTAATTATTTGGGGTCTAATTTTATACCTAAGTAAAGCAATATTAGCTATGGCCTTGGGTGATTATATTTTCCGAAAATTAAAAAAAGAAAAAACTCATGCTTATTTAAGAATACTACTCGGATTAATAATTGTCTGCCTTTTAACCGCCCTTCCTTATATTGGCTTCATCTTCTCTCTATTAATTATTAGCATTGGAATGGGAGCTTTTTACGAATTAAGTTTTAAGAAAAAAAATAGCGCTCAATCCTAGTCGTTTAATCCTAATAAATATTTTTTAACTTAATAAATTACAGTAAGCAAAGTTAATAATTTTAACTTAAGTAATTTAATTTAAAATAATATGACAATTTCGCCTTCAATTTTTAAAGCTTACGATATTCGTGGCATCTACAAAAAAGATTTTGATGAACAATTTGCTTATCAACTAGGCTTAGCTTATATTGAGCTTCGAAAAAAAGATTTAAAAAACAAAAAAAAGAAATTTAAAGTTGTAGTCGGGGCTGACATGAGATTATCTTCGCCTTCACTAAAAAAATATTTAATTAAAGGACTTTTAGCTGCTGGAGCTGATGTTTGTGATATTGGTCTAACAAGCACTCCCACATTTTACTTCGCCGTAGCTAAATATAAATATGACGGAGGGATTATGGTCTCCGCTTCACATAATCCCAAAGAATGGAATGGTTTTAAAATTGTTCGGGAAAGAGCTGTGCCGGTCAGCGGAGATAGTGGAATTAATTTTCTTAAAGAATTAATTTTAAACAAAGAATTAAAAGCTGAAAATAAACCGGGCAAATTAAGTAAACGAACAGACGTCTTAGCTGAACACATTAAACATGATTTAAAATACGCTAAATTAAATAAAATAAAAAAATTAAAAATAGTTTTAGACCCAGCAAACGCTGTTGGCTCACTTTATTTAAAAGAATTATTTAAATTTGTCCCCGCCCATCTAATTAAAATTAATTTTAAATTAGATGGCAATTTCCCAGCCCATGAAGCTGATCCCTTAAAAGAGGAAAATTTAAAAGATATTAAAAAAGCTGTTATAAAAAATAAAGCTGATTTAGGAATTACTACCGATGGTGATGGCGACCGTATCTTTTTTATTGATGAAAAAGGTGAATTAATTGATCAATCTATTATCAGAGGTCTTTTAGCTAAACTATTTTTACAAGATAAGCCCAATAGTAAAATTGGCTTTGATGTTCGACCAGGAAAAATTACCGAGGATTTAATTTTAGAAAATAAGGGACGTCCAGTAAAGACCAGAGTTGGACATTCTTTAATAAAAGAACAAATGCTGAAAGAAGATATTTATTTTTCTGGAGAATCCTCGGGTCATTTTTTTCTTAATATGCCAATTGGCTGTTTTGAAATACCAAATATTGTTATTTTAAAGCTCTTACAAGAATTCTCTGCTTCTGAATTAGCGATTTCCGAACAAATAAAACCATATCAAAAATATTTTTTATCAGGCGAAATAAATCGAGAAGTACAAGACAAAGAAAAAATATTTAAAGCCTTGGAAAAAAAATATAAAAATGGTCAAATTAGTAAATTAGACGGTATCAGTGTTACTTTTAAAGATTTTTGGTTTAATGTTCGCGCATCAAACACCGAAAATAAAATGCGTTTAAATTTAGAGGCTATTGACAAAAAAACATTAAAAGATAAAACTAAAGAAGTCTTGAATATTATTAAATAGAAAATTAACAATTAAAAACTTAACTATAAAAAAATAAAAAATGAGTCCGGAAAAGATTGTTCACTTAGTGTTTCTTCTAACTTCCTGCTCTGGAGTAATAATTATTGGACTGATTTTTAAAATTTTAAAATCTCTCTTTAAACTCCATAAATTAAGCTCCTCTCACTTGTTTCTTTTATCCTTAATAATTTTATTTATTCTTAAAATAATTATTGGAATAAATTTTAATATTATCTTTTGGGGATTTATTGGATTGGTTATTGGAGTAGGGATAGTTAGCTTCTTCTTTTTTGAAGAAGGTTTAAAAAAATAAAAATAAATTTAAAAAACCAAAGCACCAAATACGGTGCTTTTTTATTTAACAAAAAAAACCGCTTAAAGCGATTTAGATTTTATTTATTTCTTTTAAAATTAGCTCGTTAACTCGGATTAAATTAGCTCAAATTAATTTATTATTAATCTTAAATTACCATTCGCCAAAATCATATTCAATAATCTTTTTCTTTATCGGTCCAAAAAGAAGTACATAAAATGTAGAATACATTAATCTTCTAAACATTTTCCAACAGCCATTTTTTTCAAATCTTCTATTAGAAAAAATTATTTTTTTTGATTTTAAAATTCGAAAGCGACCAAATTTTTTAAGCTTCTCACAATAAGCCTGGTCCTCACCAATATAAATAGATTCATCAAAACCACCAGCTTTTTCGTGACACTTTTTTAAAACAATAATTCCGGCTCCCAAAGCCAAAGGTTTAACATACTGCGCTAAAAAAGCAAAAAAATTATAGAAAGCCCGAAAAAATTTATAAAAAAACTTTTTCGAATTAAAAGTTAAATAAAAACCAGCTATTGCTAAATTTCTCGCCTTAAATTCTTCAATAATTTTTTCTAAAAAATCTTGTCCTTCTATTCTGGTGTCAGCATCCAAAAATAATAAAATATCACCTTGGGCTATTTTAGCTCCAGCATTTCTTTGAATTGATGGATGTCGAGCATCTTTGGCTGAAGCCACTAAGCGACAGGCAAAATTTTCGGCTACTTCTTGAGTTCTATCTTCAGAAGAAGCATCAGAAATAATAATTTCATAATCAGAAAAACTTTGCTCTCTAATACTGGTGAGTAATTCTGGTAAATACTTCTCCTCATTTAAGGTTGGGATAATAATTGATAACATTTATTTAAATAAGGTTTTAGCAAAATCCCAATATTCAGAATTATTGCCTAAACGATGCTTAAAATACCACCATTCAGCCCCCCATAAATAAGCTTTGGAAAAACCAGTGTTAATCGCAAATTGAGCATTAGCCTTGAACTGATCAACATTAAAAGACTTTTGATAAGTAGTATCATAAATGTTAGCAATATCTTGTTCTGGGATCCAGGGCTCAGCCTGTAATTCAATAATAAAAACCTTATCTTTTTCTAAACCAGCCATCTTCGCTTTTTTAGTATAAAAATATGTGGGATAAGGATATCTAATATAACCGGTTAAAGAATTATAAACAACCCGATACATAGTGGTGCCAAAAATATCAGCTACCTTAGCTTCTTTTCGCCAAAAACTTAATTCTCCAGTCGCTGTAATAATAATTGGCCGATCATCTAAAGTACGAACTAAAGCTATTTCTTTTTTCAAAAAAGAATAGTCTGCTGGCGGGCAAACACCAAAAGAATTTAATAAGGGCTCATTTTCAATTTGCCAATATTTAATAGATTTATATTTTTTAAAATGAGAAACACTAGCCTCTAACATTTTTAAAGTTTTATCTTGCAAAAGCTCTTTATCATTTTTATTTATCCAGGGCGGAATATGACACTCCGGCCACCGAGCTACTCGCATACCAGTATTTAAAATAAATTCTACCCCCCGAGCCTCCCCCTCTTGAATTAAAAAATCATAATCTGAAAAATCAAAAACACCATTTTGTTTTTCTATTTGATCCCAATAAAGCGGAATACGAACCTGCTTAACATTTAACTCATCTAAAATATCAAGATAAGTCTCCTGCCAATCAAGTCCAATATTTTCCGCATATTTTTTTGAATAGGTTATGCCAAAAAAATCTTTTTTATAATTTAAATCTATGACCGCTGGATAATTTTTAGCGCTCTTTAAAAAATAAGCAATTAAAGCTAAAGGGATAATTAAAAAAACCAACCACCAAAATAATTTTATTGTTTTTATCATATATAATTATCTATAAGAAATTTTTAAAATAAAAATCTTATTTTAAATAGTGATAAAAAATAGACCTAGACCAATAAACAAAATAGCAATTATTTTTCTAATTAAAACTGGTCGAGAAATATCTTCTTTTAAAATTTTAGGAAAGAATATTGTAAAAAATATTCCCAGTATTAATAAAAAAGTATACTGAATTCCTTGTAGGGCATTAATCAGGGCAACCGGACCTAAAAAAACAGCATAATTTTGCATAACAAAACTAATTGATCCTAGAGCTTGATTAAAAACAACAAAACCTTTACCAATTTTAGCTGGTGCCTTACTTTTCTTTTTAAAACTTTTAAATATCTCTTCACGGCTATCTCGATCTAATAAGAAAATCAAAACAACTAAGAGCCCGCCACCCCTAATCCAAATAAAAGCACTCCAAAACTCTTGTTCGGTATAAGCAATCTTGCTAGTAATAAAGGATAGGGAATATAATAAAGAAGAAACAATGGCCAAAAATATCCATCTTTTTTTATAAGTTCCAGTAAAAACAGTTAAGAGCCTTTTAAAAAAAACTGAGGTTTTTTTACGACGAGAAAGTAAAAATCCAATAATAAACATTCCGATCAATAAACAAACAAAACCTAAGTATTGGGTAGCAGTATAAGTCTCTTTAAAAATAATTAAAGAAAAAAGCATACTAAAAATTGGAATAATACCACCGATTACCACCACCACTCGCGAAGCTTCACCTCTTTTTAAAGCCTCATACATTGACCAAATAGCAAAAACAAAAAAAGAACCCGAAAGAGTGTTCAATAAAAATAAATTTAAGCCCGGCCATTTCAAAAACCAAGGAGCTAAAAGAAAAACTAAAGCGGAAAGAACAGTTACAATAAAAGCATAAGCTTTACTACTGGGTAATAATTTATCAACCACAAACTTATCACCCAAGTTAACAATAGCCAACATTAAATATGAAATTATAGTTAAATTTAACCAAGTCATAAAAATTAAAAATATTTTCTTTGCCTAATGGCTTCATATATAATTATAGCAACGCTAACTGAAACATTCAAGGAATCCACGCCACTAATCATTGGAATTTTTATCTGCTCCACTTGACCCTTAAGCCATAAATCACTAAGGCCAAAAGCCTCGCTCCCAAAAACAATTGCTGTCCCTAATTTAAAATCAATTTCAAAATGATTTTTTTCAGCTGACAAAGAAGTAGTTAATATTTTAATATTTTCTTTTTTTAGCCATTTAATGGTATCAGAAACCGAACTTAAAACCAAAGGCATTGAAAAAATAAAACCAGTGCTAGAACGAATAACATTGGGGCTATATAAATCTGTTTTTTGATCATTTAAAATAATTAAATCAACACCAGAAGCATAAGCTGTCCTAATAATTGCTCCTAAATTACCGGGTTTTTCTACTGATTCCAAAACCACCACTAAAGGATTTTTCTTTAATTTTAAATCAGAAAATTTTTGGTATTTAACTTGACTTAAAGCTAAAAAACCATCTGGATTTTTCTTATAAGAAACTTTTTCAAAAGCAGCCGGAGATAAAGAAATAAGATGATTAGCTTTTTCTTTTATTTTAACAAAGGCCGAGCGATCTTTTTCTATAATAAATTTTTCACAAAAATAAAATTCATCAATTGACCAAGAATTTTTTAAAGCCTCTTCAATTTCTCGACAACCATCAATTACGATAATATTTTCTGTCTGCCGAAACTTAGCATCTTTACTTAATTTAAATAAACGTTTAACTTTTTGATTAGCCAAACTACTAATTTCTTCTATTTTTTTCTTAAAAATTTTTTTACTTTTCTTTTCTTCAATAAAAGAAGATTTTGTTTTAAATTTTTTTATATCTTTTTTCATTTTAAATATTCTTCTTTTTGTTTTTATAAGCAAAAAACCAAGATGCAATAAAAGTGCTAAGAGGAACCGATAAAATTAAACCTAAGGAACCGCTCAAAGCTCGAGCAATCTCAGTGCTGATAGCTTCATTATTTAAAATTTGCTCCACACTAGTAAAAGGATTATCTGGACTAACAAATAAAATTAAAAGGGGCAAAGAAGCACCAGCGTAAGCTAGAAATAAAGTATTGGTCATTGAGCTAATATGAGAAACACCAATTTTATAAGCTTTAGAAAAAACTTCGCGCCAACTTTGATGGGGATTAGCTTGAAAAAGTTGTTCCACTGAAGCAATTTGAGAAATAATAACATCATCTAAAACACCCAAAGAACCAATTATCATTCCCGCTAATAACATTCCTTTAAGGTTGAGAGATTGTTGACCAATATTTATTAAAGCAAAAACATCCTCATTAAAAGCTCCGTTCAATCGAAGTAAAAAAATAAAAAGAGAAGAAATTCCTAAAACCAATAATAAACTGATAAACATTGAAAAACTGGCTAAATGAGATTTTAAATTTATTCCTTCAGTTAAATAAACAATTAAAAACAAAATAAATAAGGAGCCTAAAGAACTTATTAAAACCGGATTGGCTCCTTTCATAATTTGGGGAATAATAAAAAATATAATAACAATAAAGGTTAAAAATAGTGATAAAATAGATCGCAAACCTTTAAAGCGTCCCACTAAAAACAAACATATTATAAAAATAAGTGAAATTAAAATTAAATTATTAGTTCGGACATAGTCAGTAATATAATAAGAGAAGGAATCATTTTCAGAAGATCTAGTTGCTACCACTAAAACTTTATCTCCAGGAGAATATTTTTGTGCTCCAATTAATTCTAAATCAGAAATACCATAAAAAATAAATTCTTTATTTTTGAACTCAGACTCTAAACCAATCAACTTAAGATTTTGCTGAATTACTTTTTTTCCTGAAGCTTCTTTTTCTTCCTCAACTATTATTTCTAAAACCTTCGCTTTAAAAATAATATCTTGACTCTTATCCTGTTCTTCTGTTTTTTTATTAGTATCAATATTGTCCTGATTTATATTATCCTGATTTATATTTTTCGAAGTCTCCTCTTTCTCAGTATCATTTGAAATAAAATTGGAGGCCAAAGAAATATTTGGTAAAAAAAATAAAGTTAATAATAAAGAAAATAAGGTAAGTTTTTTAAACATAAATTTTTACTTACATTTCTCTACTTACATGGTCTTAAGATCATCACTCTCCTTAACTTCACCCCGCAAAAGAAGACTCTCAATATTATAAGTACCCATTTTTGAAGCATTTAAAAACCCTTGCATCGCTGCTTCAGCTAACCAGCCTGATTCTAAAAAATCAAATAACCACTCAGCTACATATTTTGGATTTTTACTATCAATTCCTGCTCCAATTCCTAAAAGCCAACGACGATTATAATGTTCTTGTGAACCAATCGGTTCTGCCATAATAATAGGAAGGCCTAAACCACTATAAAAACTTAATTCTGATGGCTTGGTCCACAAAACATCAGTATGACGTAAAGACTGATTAAAATCTTTAAAATATTCTAATTTGCTTTTACTATATATAATTCTAATATTCTCACAATCTTGAAGAGAGGTCTTAACTAAAACTTTTTGAAAAAAATCTCGAACCTCCGGACGTGAACCAGCAATAATATTTATTCTCATTTTTCCTTGTTTTATTTTATCCTTTAATCCCTCAACTAAAGTAGCACCTAATTTTTTTTGAGCTCCTGCTCCACCAACCGCAAAAGATAAAGTAAAAGGACGATCCGCTTCTTTAATATCATCAACCTTACATAAGTATGCATCAATCAATTTTCCATATTTATTTCGATAATGTTTATTTGGATCTAATACGGCTAATCTTTTAATTAAATCTTCTCTGACAATTTCCTGATTAGCCCCGACATTTTCTTTTGGCAAAGGAAAACCAGTAACATAAATATTTTGTGGCTTCACACCATAAAGCATTAATCTTTCTTTTACTCTCTGGTTCGGTGCTAAATATTTAGTATTACTTTTTTTGGGGTCTATTGGCGCCCAAGAACGAGAAATATCAGCATCACAAACTACACAATAAATATCCCCTTTATAATTATAATATTCGGCAGCATAAACTGAAACAAAAAAAGTAGTTAAAAGTGGTAATGGTTTTTCGTTCAATTGTTTAATCAAGTTTTTACTTAAACCATTTTTAACTTTTTTAAAAAAAACTTTTTGTTGTATGGTTGAGCGAGATAAATCTCGACGTGGATAAAATGGTAAAATTCTTTGAAAGTAATCCATTGCTGAAAAAACTAAATCACCCAAAACTGGAAAATCTTTAAAACTAGAAATAGCCTCATAAGAAGCTCGATCATTTTTCCAAGTACGAACTTCTTTTTTAGTTGCTCCCTGATAATTATTGGCTGTTATAACATCTCCATAGCAAGAATCAAAAAAGGGATAAGCTGCTCTTTGGTGTCCATATCCCATATCAACAGAAACTAAATAAAAAGTTTTTTCTTTATTATTTTTTTCTAAACTTTCTTTATTCATATATTTAATTTTAATATTTTAACAAAGTGTACACAACTTATCCACTATTTTATTTTGGCTAATATTAGCTAAAAACAATACCATAAAAAAGTACTTGTCCACAAATATCTGGACTTATCTTTGTGGTGGACCTAGTAGTGGACCTAATGGGACTCGAACCCATGACCTCTTGCATGCCATGCAAGCGCTCTAGCCAACTGAGCTATAGGCCCAAAAAATTTTAATGTTTTTATAAAATAAAAACATTAAAAAATATTTATAGAAAATTTTATAGAGAATTTAAATCCTTATAAAAAAGATAGTTTTAATTAATAAAAATTATCTTTCTAATAAAGCAGTAATTATATAAGAAATTGTTTTCCAACAAAAAGAAAAAGCAATTAAAAATCCTAAAATAAAACCAATAACTAATGTTAAAAAATCACTACTAATTTTGATACTCTTATTATCTTTCATAATAAAAAAATATTAATTTTTAATAAAATAATTAAATTATATTACATCACTATTATATATTATTTTTTATAAAAACACAAATAGAAAAAAGTGTCCCCACTACGAATCGAACGTAGATTTAGAACTTAGGAGATTCTCGTTTTATCCATTAAACTATGGGGACTAAAAAATATAATTTTAATAAAAAATAAAAGCTTAAATTTAAATTATAAAAAATTTAAACTAAAAATATGATAAAACAATTTCCCAAAAAATTCAAATATTTTTAAAATAAAAATTTTAAATTTTAATTATATAAAATTTAATAGAGTAAAAAAATTTTTGACAAATATGAAATATTTTTGTAAAATTATAAATAGAAATATAATAAAAATAAAGTAAATTATTATATTTTTAAATTATTATTTAATATTAATTTAAAAAATATGTTTAAAAAAGAAAGTAATTTAAGTAATTTTAATGAAGCCGAAACCATTATCGGTGAATCAGTTCAAGTTAAAGGTAATTTTGAAAGTAATGGCAATATTATTGTCAATGGTATATTAAATGGCACTATCAAAACCAAGGGCTCTATTTTAATTGGCGATAAAGCCAAGGTGTCAGCTAATGTATCAGCTGAAGAAATTAGCGTTAGAGGACAAATTACTGGAAACTTAGATATTAATGGCTATATCGCCATTGGTTCATCAGCTAAAATATTCGGTGATATTGAATGTTCTCAAATTTCTGTTGAAAGAGGAGCTGAGATCAACGGAAAAGTTGTTATTAATAATTCAAAAAATAATAATCGAAAAGAAAAATTAAGTGAAAAAAATATTGAAAAAATTGAAGAAATCGAGAATATAAATGAATAATTATGAATATATTTATTTATGATACCTTCTTAGATAAATATAAAAGAAAAGTTAGATTAGTCGAAGAAAAATTAAATGAACTAAAACTTCAAGGTAAAATTATTTATCTAAGAGATATTAAAAACCTAAAAGACTCCATTAATAATGAAATGCAGATGGGGGCTAAAACAATTGTTGCTCTAGGAAATAATGAAACAATAAATAAAATTGTTAATGTTTTGGCTAATATTAGCGAAAAAATACCATTAGCAATTATTCCTATTGGTAAAAATAATTCAATAGCCAAATCTTTAGGTGTGTTAAACGAAAAGGATGCTTGCTATATTCTTTCTGGTCGTCGAATAGAAAAAGTTAGACTAGCTCAAGCCTCTTCTTCTTTTTTTATTAATAATGCTAGAATAAAAAATAAAAGGACAAAAATATCGGTTGATAATGCTTATGAAATAAGTTCTAAAAATAATGGAGAATGTTTTATTTTAAATCTTCCACCGCAAAAACAACTTTTTGATTATATTAAAATAGATCCGCAAGACGAAATTTTAAATATTTATATTGAATCAGGACCAAAAAGCAAAACTCATTTTTTATCAAAAAATATAAAAATTAAAAATGAAAAAGAAAGATTAATATTAGATGACTCTAAAGAAATAGATTGTCCAGTAGAATTATCAGTATCTGATAAAAGTATTAATTTTATAGTAGGAAGGGAAAGAAAATTTTAATAAACCAAAATAATATAGATTTAAATATTAAAAAACAATACCTATTAGGAATTGTTTTTTTTATTAATATAAAACATAAAACAAAAAAATAAATCAATTAATCATTGTTCTGCGTAGAACATTATTAATTAAATTTATTTTATACTTTAATGTTCTGCGTGGAACATTTTTTATTTAATAATTATCACGGAAAAATAAAGTTGTTTATTTTAAATTGATTAGTCCTGGCTATACTGAACCGGTAGGCATATGGAAAATTAACAACTGATATTTTAAATTTATCGCCGATATGTTATTATAAATTCATAATATCAATTAATAAATCTATGTCTAATAAAAAATTAGAGATCAAAGCTGGTTCAAGAAGAAAGAAAAGCTATACAGCGCAGTTTAAGCTCGACAGAGCTCTCGATGCTATTAAGGGAAATGTAGCCGAAATAGCTAGAAAATATGATTTGAATGTCAATTTGCTCTATCTTTGGCGTGATCAGCTTATCGAGAGAGGTCCTCAAGTCTTTGAAACCACCCCTGATCAGGTTGTTGGTGAACTAAAAACTAAAGTAGCCAGACTGGAACAAATGCTTGGTAAAAAGGAAGTGGAATTAAGTTTGCTAAAAAATTTTTCAGATTTTTACTCATCCCGAAACACGTCATCATAGAATTTGCCAGGTCTCAAGTTTCTTCTGGTATATTTAGTATTAATCGTATTTGTCAGCTCTGTGGAATATCTAAGAATACCTACTACCAGCATAAACACCCCAATGAAAGATTTACTGATAAATTCGAACATATCAAAACTAATGTTAAGAAAATAATTATTAATAATAGTGCTTATGGAGTAAAGCGAATAAAACAAGCACTTTTAGATAAATACGGGATAGAAATTGGCCGAGATACCCTAGGCAGACTGTTAAAGCTATGGAGTTTAGGACTTAGAAGAAAGTTACGCACCTCAAAAAAGAGCGTTATTAAAGAAATTATTGAAGTATTGGCCGATAGAGTCAATTTAATGATTAGATTAAGAATTATTACTCCATTTCAGGCGATGACCTCAGATATCACAGAAATAATTTACAATCATGGTCAAAGCAAGGCATATCTGGCGGTACATAAGGATGTTTTGGGACAAATGGTTTATGGCCATGAAGTTGGTGAAACTATGGAGGCTAAATTGGTTATTAGTTCATTTAAAAAGGCTGTAATAACTATTAAAAAATTAATTAAAAAAATACCGAATGAATTTTTATGTCATTCAGATCAGGGCTCACAATTTACTAGTTATGAATATGTTGAAGAAGTTTTAAGGAATAATATTATCCTGTCGTATTCAACACCAGGCACACCCACGGAAAATCCAGGACAAGAATCTTTCTTTGGTCGATTAAAAGATGAGTGTAAGGCTGAATTTTTAGAAATGGAAACATTGGATAAACTAAAAAAACTGATTTCCAAAAAAATCAGTTACTACAACAACGAGCGACTTCATACTAGTCTTAATCTAAAATCACCAAAAAAATATACGTTAAATTTTATTAAAAATTTTTCCAAATAATTTGCCGAATAACAGTTCAGTATTTCTAGGGATTGACAAAATAAATTTTTTTTTATAAATATTAAGCTTTATTCATTAATATTGTTTTTATCTCCATATAATGTTCTACGTAGAACATTATATAATATTATAAATATAATATAAATATAATTATTTAAAATAATAAAAATATAAAATATGATAAGCGTCCAATTTTAATTAATAATTTATAGATTAATAATTAAATTATTTTTTATAAAAACAATTAAAAAGATTAGTTTTAAAAAAACATTTAAACTTAATAAGAAGAAGAATAATAATATATTATTTATATTTTGCTCAATTATTTAAATGATTAATTTAATAAAAAATATATTTTATTAAATTATAAATAACATTTTTTAATAATATAAAAATGTTCTGCGTGGAACAATTTTTATTCAAAAAATTTTTTTACTTTATTCAAAAAATATTTTATATTTAAAAAATTAATGCTTTAATATATTATTTAATTTAAATATATTAATACAAAAACTATATTAAACAATAAATAATTAAAATGATAAAATAATTTAAATTTTAGATATATTTTTTAAAACATTAATATTCTACGCAGAACATTAAAGTATAAAATAATTTTGTTAAAAAATAATTAACATTAAATAATGATACAAGTTATTTAAATATAAATTGTTCTACGAGGAACATTAAATTTATTTTTTAAAAAATAAGCTTTTAACAAACTACTTAATAAAAAAATATATATTATTTTATTTACTTATATTTGTTCTACGTAGAACAAATATGATTTAATATTACTTGTAAGAAACAAATTTATTTAATATTATTTTATTAACTATAATTTATAAATTATAAAAGGTGAAAATATTATTTTATAATAAATAAGTTTATTTAATGATGTTCTGCGTAGAACATTAAATTTAAAATTTCTTTAACAAAAAATAGACAAGTTTTAATTGTCTATTTTTATCTTATATAAATTTATTTTAAATAATTGTTTTAAGTTTATGTTTAGAAAAATATTAATTAACAACCTTCACAATATTTTCTTTTTCTTTTTTATTAACGCTTTTAAAGACCACAATCTGCTGAATAACTGTAAATAAGGTTGTTAGAAACCAATAAAAAGTTAATCCGGCTGGAAAGCTCATACCAATAATAATTGTAATTATTGGCATAACGTAAAGCATTTGTTTATTCATGATTGTTAACATTTTTTCATCCTTAGCGCCCTCTGTTTTAATCTCTGGTTTTTTAGCTTGAAGCATTTTGCTCTGCCAGAATTGAGCTAAACCAGCTAACACTGCTAATACAATACTCTTTTCTGAAAAATCAATAAAACCAAGACCAAAAGTATTTATAATACCCCCCTCGGGTATACTAATAAAGGGATAGAGTAAATCTAAATGATTTTGAGCAAAACCATCTTTAAATACTCTAAAAATTGCGATTAAGAATGGCAATTGAATAAGCAAAGGCAAACAAGAAGAAAAAGGATTAACCTTATTTTCTTTATATAAACTCATTAAAGCTAAACTCATTGCTTGTTGATCATCTTTATATTTTACTTTTAGCTCTTCAATTTTTGGTTGAAGGTCCTGCAAAGCTTTTTGTGATTTAATGGATTTACTTGAAAGGGGCCATAAAATAAGTTTGATTAAAAGAGTAATAACTATTATCGCAACCCCTAAATCACCAAAAATATTATAAATAAAAACTAATAAGTTTAAGATTGGTTGATAAAAAAAAGTGACAAAAAGTCCGTTCATATAATATAAAAAGTTAAATTATAATTAATGTTTTAAATATAAATTTTATTTTAAAGGGTCATGACCACCCTTATTAAAAGGATTACAACGCAATATCCGCCAAATAGCCTTAAACCAACCTTTAAAGAAACCATATTTTTTAATAGCTTCTATTCCGTATTCGGAACAAGTTGGCGTAAAGCGACAATAACCATGTGGAAACATCTTTTTTAAAAATCCATGATCTGGTGATAAAGTTTTTTGGTAAACTCTAATAAAAAAAATACTAAGGTTTTTTGGTAAATTTAAAATAAGTTTTAAATAATCATTAATAGACATATTTTTATTTTAAAATCTTAGCTATTTTTAAAAGATTTAATAATGACTCTTCTAATTCTGAAAAATCTTTTTCATCTACCCCCTTTTTACTTATTAGTAAAAAATCAAAACCACTCTTTAAATTGTCTTTTTGGAGATAAAAAATAGATCTTAATCTTCGTTTTAATTTATTTCTTCTAACCGCTTTTTTGCTAACCTTAGCTGAAATCACAATACAAAATCTATTATTTTCAAGATTATTTTTTTTAAATTTTAAAGAAAAATCTGAATTATAAAAAGATTTACTATTTTTTAAAACACTTTCTATTTCCTTATTTTTTCTAAGTCGATTCTCTTTTTTTAACATTTTTAGTGTTTTAATTATTCTTTTTAAAATTATTTACTTAAAACTGCTCTGCCTTTATCACGTCGTCTTTTTAAAATATCTTGTCCGTCTTTAGTTTGCATTCTTTTCATAAAACCATGTTTTCTTTTAGCTCTTTTAGTATTAGGTTGAAATGTTCTTTTTGGCATACAAAAAAAATAATTAACAATAATTATTTTAAATAATTATAATTTTATTAGTAAGTAAATTATATTTTAATAAGATTTTTTTGTCAACTCAACTCAAAATATTTTAAATTTTAATTTATTTATAACAAGTTTCAGCCATTTCTGGGGGAAAATTATATTTTTCTAAAATAGAGCAGTCTGGATCAGAGGCCCCCGACCAAATTACTTCAATTTTTTTATCAAAAATAGCATAAAAATAAATATTTCCCTGAGAACTGTCTAAATCTGAACTTAAAAAAATACCATTAATAAATCCCGGAGCTTCTCGAGCAATTAAAACTTCGGCGTTTTTACTATCAATTAAATATTTTTTAGCTAAAATATCTTTGATAAAATCTTCCCTTTCAGTAAAAGAAGTTTTTTTAAAAAGAGTAGTATTTTGCTGTTGATTATTAGATAAATTTTCTACCCCCTTATTTTTAAAACTTAAAAAAACTAATAAAAATAAGATTAAAATTAATAAAAGGCTAAAGATTAAAAAAAATTTTTTTGTATTTTTCATAAATTATTTTTTTATTTTTATATATTTTATATATTTATTATAACATATTTTTTAAAATATAAAAAATAATTAACTGTCAATTATGTCCCATGGCTTAAACACTAATTTAAATTTAAAAGGCTTATAAAAAAATTCTTATAGATTTAAATATTAATAATTACATCACCAAGATAATATTAAGATTTCTACCACTTATTTGGTTAGTTAATCTATAGTAACATTTTAAATGTCCCAACCGATAGGAGTAAAGTAAGATTATTTATGACCCAATGTGAACTTATTGACAAAAAATAAATAAAAATATATTATGTGAACTTATTGACAAAAAATAAATAAAAATATATTATATGAGGGCAAGAATTTTTCTTGTTTTTAATTATATAATATAAGTGAAAAAATATGTCAGAAAATAAAGAAACAAAAGTTATTGAGATGGATCTAAAGCCAGGAATGACTGTTAGAATTTATCAAAAAATCAAAGAATTAAATACTAAAGGAGAAGAAAAGGAAAGAATCCAATATTTTGAAGGTATGATTATTGCTAAAAAACATGGAAAAGAAAAAGGTGCTAGTATTACTGTTCGAAAAATATCTGATGGAATTGGAGTTGAAAAAATATTTCCTTTAAATTTACCAACTATTACCAAAATTGAAATTAAAAAAATTGCTAAAGTTCGTCGAGCTAAATTAAATTTCTTAAAAAATAATTATAAGAAGAAGTTAAAAGAAAAAGTTGTAAAAGCGGTAAAATAATTTTAGCCGAGGTGGTGAAATTGGTAGACACGCAAGCTTGAGGGGCTTGTAGGGGTAGCCCTGTGCAGGTTCAAATCCTGTCCTCGGCACTCAATTTAGGGCGCATAGCTCAGTTGGCTAGAGCACTTCGTTTACACCGAAGGGGTCCAGGGTTCGAGTCCTTGTGCGCCCACAGAAAATTTAAACATCCTTTTGGATGTTTTTTTTAAATTAAAAAAATGTTAAAATATAAATATAAATTTTAATTATTTAAAATTATGAAAAAAATAATCAAAAAATTTGTACCTAAAAAAATAATTAATTTAGGTTTAAAAATAATGAATTTTATAAATAAAATAGTGACGCTTATAATTATAAAAATATATAAATTAAAATATAAAAATTTAATAATTAGAAAAGGAACAACTGACAGTGCTGTATTTAGAAGTATTTTTTTATTTAAAGAATTTAAATTACCAATAAAAATAACCCCTAAATTAATAATTGATGCTGGAGCATATACAGGTCTTTCTGCATTATATTATTCCTCAAAATATCCTTCGGCAAAAATAATTTGTATTGAACCAGAAAATTCTAATTTTGAAATCTTGGAAAATAACACAAAAAATTTACCTAATATAACAAGAATTAAAGCAGCATTATATTACAAAAATGCATTTTTAAAAATAAAAGATACAGGAACTGGAAAATGGGGTTTTGTGGTTAAAGAAGTTTTTGAATCAGAAAATTTTGATATTAAAGCAATTACTATTGAAGAAATATTAAAAAAATCAGGATATGATAAAATTGACATTCTAAAACTTGATATTGAAGGTTCAGAAAAACAATTATTTTCTAAAAATTATCAAACATGGTTAGAAAAAGTTAATATTATAGTGCTTGAATTACATGACAGAATTGTTGATGGTTGTACAAAATCTCTTTATTCTGCAATTAATAAAAATGAATGGAAAGAGTTTAAAAAAAATGAGAAAGTGATTTTAATTAAAAAAGATTATTATAAATCTCATTTCAACCAAGTTTAATTTAAAATATATTTATATTCTTAAATCTATTATATAGCACCAAAAACAAACTTTTTAATAAAGTTTGTTTTTTATTTTATATCCTAAAATTATCCACACTTTATAAACAAGTTTTAAACAAAAGCAAAATTGTTTTATTTGTTTTTTTAAAGTATAATAAAAATTGATTTTTAAAAAATTATTTATTTTAAAATATATGACTAATGAGCAAACTTGGCAAGCCGTTTTGGGTGAATTAGAGATTGGAATATCTCGTGTTAATTTTATAACTTGGTTTAAAAATACTTTTATTTATTCTATTGAAGATGGTGTGGTTACTATTTCAGTACCTAATGATTTTACAAAAAAATGGTTGGAGCAAAAATATTATAAAGCAATAAAAAGTTCTATTGAAAAAATTAGTGAAAATAAAATTAAAGAAATAAATTTTAAAATAAATTTAAAGAAAAACGAAGAAGAAAAAAACTCAGAAAAAATCAGAGAAAAAAAAGAAAATATAAAAATTGATCCGAAAAATAATTTTTCCTTAAATGAAAATAATGAAGCTAAAATAAATGTTAGTTGTTTCGGTCTTAATGCTAAATATGCTTTCTCAAATTTTGTTGTTGGAAAATCAAGTGAATTAGCTTACGCCGCCTGCCAAGCAATTGTTAATAATCCTGGTAAAGCTTATAACCCTTTATTTATTTATGGTGGAGTTGGTTTAGGAAAAACTCATCTTTTACAAGCGATGGGAAATGAATTAGTAAAAAATGGTAAAAAAGTTTTATATACTACCAGCGAACAATTTACTAATAATTATATCGAATCTATTCGTAGTGGAAAAGCTAAAGAATTTAAAAATCAATATCGTAATGTTGATTTACTTTTAGTTGATGATGTTCAGTTCATGGGCGGAAAAGATGGTACCCAAGAAGAATTTTTCCATACTTTTAATGAATTACAACAAGGTGATAAACAAATTGTTCTATCTTCTGATCGTCCACCTAAAGCTATTCCTGCTATTGAAAAAAGATTAATTTCTCGTTTTGAATCTGGAATGGTAGTTGATGTTGGAAGACCTGATATTGAAACTAAAATAGCTATTTTAGAAAAAAAAGCTAAAGATAGAAACTATATTATTGAAGAAGAGATCTTAAATTATATTGCTAATAGTATTCAAAATAATATTAGAGAATTAGAGGGAGCTTTAAATAAAATTATTGCTTATCACGAATTTCATAATTTAAAACCAAGTCTTAAAGTGGTAAAAAATATTTTAAATGATTTAATAAATAATAATCAAATTAAACCAATCTCCGCTAAAGATGTTATAGAAATTGTTTGTCAATTTTATAATATTAACCATAAAGATTTAATTGGTAATAAAAGAAAAAAAGAATTAGTTATTCCTCGTCAAATAGCTATGTATATAATGCGCGAAGAATTAAAAATATCCTATCCAAGTATTGGAGAAGAATTAGGTGGAAGAGATCATACTACCGCAATGCATGCTTATAATAAAATTCAAAAAGAAAAAGATTTAGATAATAAAATAAATCAAGATATTCAATCTATTAAACAATTGATTTACGGATCTTTTTAGAAGTGGTGGATATACTATTGATAAATATTTAATAAGTTGTGTAGAAGAGTTGTATAAAATTTTATATTTTGTGAATAAAAAATAAAAAGAAAAATATATCCCCAATTTATTTTTTTCTATTCCACTTTTACTCACATAATAATCAACAAGAAAAAAAAGATTTTAGATAATTAAAATAAGGAAAAAAATATTTTTTTCAACTTATCAACAAGCCTTATTATTACTATTAATAAATATAATTTAAATATATAAAATATAAAATAAAATTAAATTTAAAAATATGAAATTTATCGTTTTAAAAGAAAATTTAAAACAAGCTTTAGTAAATACAGCTCATTTAAGTAATAGAAATATAAATTTAGCAATTCTTAATAATATTTTAATAAAAGCAAGAAAAGATGGGGTTGAAATTATTTCAACTAATTTAGAGCTTAGTGTTAATAATTTTATTAGAGCTAAAGTGGAAAAAGAAGGAGAATTTACAGTTGATGCAAAGATTATTAATGAATATATAAATTTACTACCAGATGACAAAATTGAGATTGAATTAAAAGATAATGAACTTTTTATTAAATGTCAAAATTACAAAACAAAAATTAAAGGTCAAGAAGCTAGTGAATTTCCAATTTTACCTAGTATTAATTCAGATTCTTATTATTCGGTAAATATTTTAGATTTAAAAAATGCCTTATCAAGTGTTGCTTTTTCAGCTTCAAATAATGAAAATCGAATAGAATTATCTGGTATTTTTTTTGATTTTAATGTTAATAACATTTTAACTTTAGTAGGAACTGATAGTTATAGATTGGCGGAAAAAACTATTAAATATCAAAAAAAAGGATCTCTTCCGGAAAGGAATTTTATTGTTCCCGCTAGAACGATTCAAGAATTAATAAGAATTTTAAATAATTTTAAAATAGAGGAGCAATTAGGTTCAGATGATGAGGTTAAAATTTATTTAAATGAATCTCAAATTTTTATATTTTTTAGCTCAATAAGATTAAGTTCAAGATTAATAAGTGGTTCTTATCCTGATTATAAACAAATTATACCTGATAAGGAAAAAACTATTATTTTAGTCAATAAAAATGATTTAGTAAAAGCTAGTAAGGCTGGAGGTATTTTTTCTAAAACCGGAATTAATGATATTGGTATAAAAAATCAAAAAAATAGTTTACACATATATTCTAGTTCTAGTCAGGCTGGAGAAAATTTTGTTGATATTTCTTGTAAAACTAAAGGTGCTGATAATGAAATTTTTATTAATTATAAATATCTTTTAGAAGGGCTAAATGTAATAAATTCGGAAAATATTATTATTAAAATATTAGATAATAATACTCCTTGTGTTGTTTTAGCAGAAAATGATAATTCATTTTTATATTTAGTGATGCCTTTAAAACAATAAAACTAAAAGGTGTAGTGTTTTTATTTTAAGTTGGTATTATTTAAATATGTATTGTTATTATATATTAATTATTGTAAAATATAGGTATAATAATTAAATATTTTTATGCTTAGAAAAATGTTTAAAAACAATAAAAAGGCATTTACTATAGTAGAGCTAATTGTAGTAATTTTTATTATATCTATTTTAGCAGGAATAATTATTACCTCTTTAAATAGTAGTAGAATAAATTCTCGAGACACTAAAAGAATTACTGATGTTAAACAGTTACAAGCAGCTCTAGAATTATATCAAGCTAAAAATAAAACTTACCCTTTATCTTTGGATGAACTATCTCCTAAATATATAACTACTCTTCCAATTGCCCCCACTCCTAATGATGGTAATTGTGGTGATGGTGATAATACTTATACTTATTCTTCGGATGGAAAAACTTATTCTATTAGTTTTTGTTTAGGTTTAGCTTTAGCTGGTTATAATAAAGGTTTAAATATAGCTGTACCAACGGGTATAGGTTTTTCTTTACCATTACCACCATCACCAATAAATCCAGATCAAGATTATGATGCTATCCATACCCTAACTTTTGATGAGTCTAGTATTGGTCA
>CAYTRX010000002.1:0-34551 GCA_964440365.1 uncultured Gammaproteobacteria bacterium
CTTCCATTACTCCGCCAGAAGCTCCAAAAATTACTCCAGCCCCACTACCATCATTGAATAAATCATTGGTTTTTTCTGCTTTTATTTTTTTAAAATCAATTCCTTTCTTTTTTATTAAAAAAGCTAATTCCCGCACAGTAATAACTTCATCTATTGGATAAAAACCATTAACTTTAAGCTCAGGACGACGAGACTCAAATTTTTTAGCTGTGCAAGGCATAATAGAAACCACTACAATATCTTGAGCTTTTAAATTTTTTTCTTTAGCCCAATAAGTTTTTATCACTCCACCTAAATGAATTTGAGGCGAACGAGAGGTCGTTAAATGTGGTATTAAGTCGGGACGATAAAATTCTAAATATTTTACCCAAGCTGGACAACAAGAAGTAATTAATGGTAATTTAGCTTTTTTATTGACCAGTCTTTCTAATAATTCCTCGGCCTCCACTAAACTTGTAATATCAGCCCCAAAGTTAACATCAATAACCTGATCAAAACCTAATCTTTTTAAAGCGTTAATCATTTTGCCAGCCGAATTATGAGAATAAGGCAAACCGAAAGCTTCCCCAATTGAAACCCGAGTAGCCGGAGCAAAAATAGCTATCACCTGCTTCCCCTTTTTATTAGCTAAAAGCTTTTCTAGGGACTCCCAATTGGATTGCTCTTGAGCCGAGGCTACTGGACAATATAAAGTACATTGCCCACAATAAATACAGTCAATATTTTTATCTTTAGTCGGAACAATCTCCTGATGACAACCACGACCTTCTTTTTTTAAATAATTTATTTTTTGAATATTGGAACAAGCAGAAATACAATTTTGACAATCAATACATTGACTACCATCAATTTCAACCGAATTAGCAAATTTATAAGTTTTCCTATTTTTCTTACGATCATCAAAACTTGCAATATTTAATTTATATTGCTTGGCAAAAGAAAGCAAAGCGCAAGAAAAGCGCGAAGTGCAGTTAAGGCATTTTTCAATATGAGCTGAGAATATTAATTTTAAATTAGTATCACGAGCTGCTTTAACTTTGGCAGAATTAGTAATAATTTCCAAGCCATCACTAACCGTGCTTGAACAAGATGTCACTAAGCGACCCGAATCCTTGATCTCAACTAAACAAACACGACAAGTAGCCTTAACATCTAAGTCTGGATAATGACAAAGCGAAGGAATAAAAATATTATTCCTCTGAGCCACTTCCAATATTTTTTCACCCTTAAAACAAGGATAAACCCGACCATCAATCTTTATTTTTATCTTCTGATTTTTATTTTTTTCTTTAAGCATCTTTTTAACAATCTTTAACTTTTTTAGCGATCCTTAGTCCTTAAATTTTTTGAGGTAACTAAAGGTTCATAAACGTTCTGAAAATAAGTTTGAATAGCCACGGGAACAGAAGATCCTAAAGCACAAAGAGAGGAAGAAGATAGACTATCAAGAATATTTTTAAAACCTTCTTCTTGTCTCATAGCTGGACCTAATTTTTCCAACATTTCATAAAGGCGAAAAGTCCCTTCTCGACAAGGAGTACATAAACCACAAGAATTATTCTTAAAAAACCCAAGATAATGTTTTAACAATTTCTCAGGTGAATGGTTTTTTAATTTATAAACAGTAATAGAAGCCGATCCGGAAACCTTCCTTTTTAATTGTTGACTATTTAAAACCTCGCCTGAAGCATCACCACCTACTTGAACAAAAAAGTCATCTTTGGGATAATTATTGCTTTGCTGTAAAACTTCAGCAATATTTAAGTCGTCAGGTAAAAAATAAACTCCCTTATTTTTGTTAGCTAAATTAACTGAATAAAATCTTTTGTGTTGATACTTATCCTGACTTAATAAATAAATATTATACAGAGTTTCAATATTATGAATTAAAGTCGGTGCACCAAAAAGCCCTTGACTCGTAGGAAAAGGCGGTCGAAGACGTGGCTCAATATTTTGCCCCTCAATAATATTTAAGATAACTGTTTCTTCTCCGGCAATATAACCAGAATCTATCGGCTTGAGAAAAAAAACTATTTCGGTTTTTAGGCCGATAGATTTAGCAATTTTATTTAATTTATTTTTTATTTGATAAAAATCTTTATTTAGATAAAAATAAATTTTTTGGGCCTTAATAAAATCGGAAGTTAGTTTTATCCCTCGCATTAATTCCTCAGAATAATTTTTAATAATATAAGCATCTTTATACACCCCCGGTTCACATTCAGATCCATTAACCACCAAATACTTCTTTAACTTTTTTTCACTTTTCAAAGCTTGCCATTTTAAATAAACTGGAAAAGAAGCTCCGCCCCGACCAAGTAGGCCAGCTTTTTTAATTTTATCTAAAATATTTGACATATTACCATTTCAGGTATTTGATCAAATCAACTAAACGACAAGAATAGCCCCATTCATTATCATACCAAGCAATAACTTTTAATAAATCACCATCCATAACTTTAGTTAGAGATAAGTCAACAATAGCACTGTGATCATTTCCAATAATATCACTTGAAACCAATTCTTCACTGGAAGCCTCAATTATGTTTTTAAATCGAGCGCTTTGAGCAGCTTTAACAAAAGCTTGATTAACATCCGCCACACTAGTTTTTTTATTCAAAACAAAAACAGTATCACATAAAGAACCAACAACTACTGGCACCCGAACAGCCAAGCCATCAAAAGTTCCAGTTAATGAAGGAATGGTAGAAGAAATGGCTTTAGCTGCCCCAGTGCTTGTTGGTAAAATATTTAAAGCTGCACTACGAGCTCTTCTCAAATCTCGATGTGGTCCATCAATTAAATTTTGATCAGCAGTATAAGCATGAATAGTAGTCATTAAAGCCTTTTTGATACCAAAATTTTTTCGAATAATCTCAGTTACTGGGGCTAAACAATTGGTAGTACAAGAAGCGCTTGATAAAATATTATCATTTTTATTAATCTTGTCCTCATTGACCCCTATCACGATAGTTTTTACCTTTTTTTCACCCTTAGCTGGGGCTGAAAGAATAACCTTTTTAGCTCCGGCCTTAATATGCATCTCCAAGCCATCTTTATCGGTAAATCGACCAGTACATTCTAAAACAACATCAACCTTCATTTTAGCCCAAGGTAACAAAGATGGGTCCTTTTCTGATAAAACCGCGATTTTTTTACCAGCAATAATTATATTTTTTTCATCAAAAGAAACTTTTTTCTGATAAACGCCATAAGCTGAATCATATTTCAAAAGATGAGCCAGTGTTTTAGTGTCAGTTAAATCATTAACCGCCACAATGTTATAATTGGGGTGCTTATCAATAATAATTTTGCAAACGGATCGGCCAATACGACCAAAACCATTGATTGCGATGTTTAATTTTTTTGCCATAGTTTTTTGGGTTTAGTTTGTTTTTTATAAATAAAAACAAGCTAAGATAAATTTTATTAATTAATTATTAATAATAAAATTATAGCATATTTTCCTAAAAACAAAAACTGCCCATTGAGGGCAGTTTCTTATTTAGTTCTGATCAAATTATTTCTTTTTTTTATGTCGATTAATATCCACCTCCATTACTATTCCCTTCTCATCATCCTTTTCGTCCTTAAAATAAACATCAACTGATTGTCGCAAAACATGATGTCCAACAACTTCACCACGACGACCATCAACATTTACTCTAGTTCCAATAGCCGGTAATTTTTTTGCTAATTCAACATAACCCTCATACTCATATGAGAGACAACACATTAATTTGCCACACATTCCGGAAACGCGATCGCTACCCCGATGAACAACTTGTTGAGCTTCGGCCATTTCAGAGCTAATTGAAGAAAAATCTTTAATATGTTTTTTGCAACATAAATCCCGCCCGCAATGACCAAAATCTCCAGTTACTCGTGCTTCATCACGAGAACCAATTTGAGTTAAGCGAATAATTCCCTTGAAATGAGATGATAAATCTTTAACTAAATTTCTAAAATCAACTCGACTATCAGAATAAAAAGCAAAATTAATTCTATTTCTATCTAAGGAAAAATTTACATCCACCAATTTCATTGGTAAATCATATTTCTTAATCAAATCACCGCAATATTTTAAAGCCTCCTTCTTTTCTTCTTCAGAAGCCATCTTTTTTAAATCATCGGCTTCGGCTAAACGTAAAATTGCTTTTATTTCTTGTCCCTCATCAATATTAGCAGTCTGAGAGTCAACAAAAGAAAAAACACTAGCAACATCTAGACCAAATTCAGTATCAACTACAACCAAATCACCTATTTTAAGATTTGGTAAATTAGCAAAGCTAAAATTATATTTCTTATCCCAAGAAGCAAATTGTAGTTGTGCTAACTGCATAAATCTAGAGAGAACATCTAAAGAATTTTTCTACCTCTACTCCAGCTAAAACATCTTTAACTGATTTTTTATCATCCTTAATATATTCTTGGTCTAATAAACAAACTTCTGAATAATATTTTTTCATTTTTCCTTGAAGAATATTTTCAATCATAGCCTCTGGTTTACCCTCTTTTAATAGTTGTTCGCGATAAATTTCTTTTTCCTTTTCTATTTCGCTAGCCTCAACTTCTGAACTATTGAGATATCGAGGATTAGCAGCAGCAATATGCATAGCAATATCATCAGCTAATTCTTTTTTATTAGCTTGATTTAAGGCTACTAAAACGCCAATTCTTCCACCTAAATGAGAATAGGCACTAACAGTTGCTCCACTGATATAAGCTACTCGACCTAAGGCAATTTTTTCACCAATAACTCCACTTAAATTAGAAATTTGATCCGCAATGCTATGACCATCAAGCTCCATTTTTAATAAATCTTCAGTATTATTAACCTTATTTTTTTGAGCAACAGCTAAAATAGAATCGGCTAAAGATTGAAATTTTTCATTACGAACCACAAAATCGGTTTCAGCATTTAATTTAATTAAAAAGCCTTCGTCTTGAGCATCGCTAAGAGCTAATTTAATAACTCCTTCACTGGCCTCACGTTCGCTTCTTTTAGCCGCCTTAGTAATTCCTTTTTTGCGCAAAATCTCAATTGCTTTTTCCAAGTCTCCCCCACTCTCATCAAGAGCTTTTTTACAATCAACCATACCCGCACCAGTTCTTTCACGTAATTCTTTTATTTGTTCCATATAATTAAAATAAATAATAAATAATAAAGAGCTAAATTTTTTAGCAAAAATTAATCTAGCTTAATGTTTTTAGCATTAATTAGATTTTCTTGAATAGTTTGAGTTATTAAATCAACTGTCTTAGTGGCATCGTCATTAGCTGGAATTGGATAATCAGCTAATTCTGGATTAACATTGGTATCACAAATAGCAATAATTGGAATATTTTTCTCTTGGGCTTCAGCCACAGCAGTTTTTTCTTCCTTAATATCCCAAATAAAAATAGCATCGGGTAATTTTGTTAAACCAGTCAAACCCCCGACTCGTTCTTCTAAGCGTTGAATATCACGATCAAAATCTAATTGTTCTTTTTTGGTATATTTATTTAATTTACCACTCTCACGATCAGATAATAAATCTTGGTATTTTTTAATAGATTTTTTAACAACAGAAAAGTTGGTTAATAAACCACCAATCCATTTTCCATTAATATATGGATATGAAACAGCTTTGGCCATTTCCTTGATTGGGCCTTTTACTTGTTTTTTTGTACCAACAAAAAGAATAGTCTTACCTTCCTGCTTTAGTTTGACCATATAACTAAGCGCCTTTTTTAATTGCTCTTGAGCTTTTTCTAAATCAATGATATAAATACCATTTTTTTGAGTAAAAATGAAGGATCTCATTTTGGGATGCCAACGATTGGTTCGATGACCAAAATGCATACCAGCCTTCATCATCTCTTCTAATTGTGGAATTTTCATATTTTTTCTTTTTTTCTCGTAAAAAACGAGCTTCTGTCTATAAAATTTATATTTGCTTAATATAAACAAGAAATTTGAATAGACATGTTTTTTAATTAATAAAAAGCCTAAAAACTCTTGGATTTAGACTGTTTATATAATATCGATATTTAATAAAAATGTCAAGAAATCTTATTATTATAATAAAAAACCCACGTAGATTTACGTGGGATCATATTTAGTTTATATCTCTTTCTTATGAAATAAAAAGGCAAAACCATCACTAGAGTTCCATCTATAATGAGGTAATAAGGGAAAAAAGCAGAGAAAAGAACCAGAATAGCGCCCCAACAATAATAACGAAGGCAAATTAGGTCCCATAACTGGATCGTGCATCACAGCGACGCACTTAAGACCCAGAGCCTCTATTTCCTTTGTAGAAAGCTCCTTCCGAAGAAGATAGGCGATCTCTGGGCTAGCCGCAAAAAGCCCAAGCTCTCTAGCCTTAGCGTAAATATTTTTTGTGTATCTTTCACTATCTGGCCAAAGCTCTCCTTTTAATATAACTAGTTCAAATTTTTTTCCTAAATTTCCCCCAAAATCTTTATTTTGGAAAAATTTTATCACTCGCCTACTAGATAAGTGTCCTTTTTTACTCAAATCATCTAGACACTCCTGGCCAGTGAGTCCATTGCTAACTACGTCAAGACGAATTATTCCGTCTTCTTCCGTTTCTATCCATTTTTTCTCCATAATTATCTTTTTTAAAATTAAACAATATTTTTATATTTCATCCTGATGATTATTATCAATAAAAGCAAAGCCATAAGAACGTCCCAGGGCTAAATTATCAATAAAACATCTTAACTCTAGGTCATAAAAACTGTTGATTATAAATAATCTAGAACCACCAAGAAAGCTCTTGATTGGCTCATGCATCACAATAATTTGACAAAGCCCCGCATCTTCTAAATAACCATTAGAACACTCCTCTCTGATAAGGCAGGCCACCTCAATACTTGGAGTGTATAAAAAATGCTTTTTAGCCTCATTGCGAACATTTGTAAGATTACAAATATTATCACCTTTACTAAACTCATCACCTTTTAAAATAACAACATTATAATCAATGTTTTTGGTTGACTCAAACTCTCTTGATAAGAGAGCCTTTTTGACACACTGGGAAATAGGAATTCCTTTAGCTTTCAAACGTTTAAGCCACTGCTCGCCAGTGGTACCGTCTGAGGTAACAGATAAACGAATAGCGCCATTTTTCTCACCCCGATTTGGCGCTTTAGTAGATGCATACAATTTGCCAGAATTAATCATCTTCACCAGCTCTGCTGGATCAGAGATTCCGGTTTGTGCCATGATATTTTTTACCATAGCATTTAATTGTCCGCTGGTAATGCCAGCGATCAGAAATTCTTTTTTATCATTCATAAACTCCTCCTTGCGCTATCTTGCGCAATTTAGTTTTCTCTACTCCGAGAAGGAACTATAGCTATTATAGCCACAGCAAAAAAATGACCAAATCTGATCATCTTTCAGCTATGGCTATTAATACTTTTACACTAATGGATTTTATAAAAATAAAAACTTTTATTTATGTATATTGTTAATGTTCATTTAAATCCGTTTATTATATAATATAAAATTATTTTTATCAAGCCTTGGTCTAATTTTTAGTTTTGTAAAAAATTACTAACACTCTGATTATAAGTATCAATCAAACCATTATAAACCTCAACTTTCAATTTATAGGTACTCAAAAGTGAATTATAATCCTGTACTTTAGCATTATAAATATTAACTGTATTATTATAACTAGAGATATCACCTTTTTCCTGATAATAATTTAATAAGGAAAAAATTTGTTCAATTTCCGTTCGAGAAATTTTTAATTGATTAGAGAGAATCTCAATTTCAGCGGCCTTACTTTGTAAATTGCTTTTTTGTTTAATAATAACATTAACTGTATTAACATTTTTTCGCATTGAATAACTTAAAGGTCCATCAAGTTTTTGATAAACTTCAACCTTACCCAAAAATGAATCGCGAAAAATATTTTCCCAATCAAATTCTTTTACACTATTTGCTTGACCGTCACTTAAATTTCTCGGAAAAACACCGATAGGAAAGTAATTGGTTGTCTCCACAAAACAATAACCCGAGTTATAGGAAGATTGATCAGTGCAAGAAACAGCGACGACCGAATGTTTGCGATCAGGATAATCAAAAATAGCCGAACCATAACCAAGTTTACGTAACATTAAGGTCGCCAACAGGGTTTTATCTGAACAAATTCCAGAATTTTTATATAATGTTTCATAAGGAAAATTTTGCGGACTATTTTCTGATTTAGAATAATCATAAGGAATATATTGCACAAAAGCTAAAATAAATTCCAAGCTTTCATCATCGCTATGTCTAGCCTGAACCGATATTTTTTTTAAATCTTTTAAGATATCATCAATAATTAAATCGCCATTTTTTTGTTTTAAAAAAATACCATAATAAGCTTCTCTTAAATTCTCGGGCGGATTATTAGAGGGATAGGTCAAGTATTTGGGCGAATTTTTATAATCATTATACATAGCTGTTGAAAAAATCTTCTCTAAAGTATAATCTTTATTTTTATATTTCCAGGAAAACTTCACCAAGTGCTCCCCTTTTCCCGCGACTAAACCACCATATGGATCAACAGAATTATTACTATTATTATTAATTTTATTTAAAGCGGATAAAGGAATCTTGCTTAAATCAGCATTGCTTATTCCCAAGCCCAAAGAGCGCATAACATTAAAAGCATCTAAGGGACGACCTAGATAGTATAATTTTAAATTATCAGGATTAACATAATAAGCCTGCCCATTTTCTTGCACCTTTAGCAAAATTCGTCCAGCAAGAGATTTTCGAGCACCATTTCTTAAAAAATTATTAATATCAGCATTGGATGTCCCCAAACCTAAAGAGCGCATAACATTAAAAGCATCTAAGGGACGACCTAGATAATGCCTTTTTTGCTCAACAGGATCAACATAATAAGCTTCCCCCTTGACCTCTACTTGAAGCAAAATCTTCCCTGATAATCTAGCTGCCAAAGTATCGGCCTTGACTAAATTAGGGATACAAAAGATAAAGATAATAATAAATAATTGAAGAAACTGTGTTTTTTTATATTTTTTTTGTTGCATATGGTATAAAGTAAATTATATTTTATTAGATGCTATTTTAATATCTGGATCTCTGCTATATTTTGGCAAAACTAAAGAAAAATTTTTTAATTTTTTTAAATATTTTTTATCAGGCACTATAGTTTCAATTTCTATTCCCAAAGCATAAGCTAAAGCATTAGCGCATAAAACACCAATTCGCAAAGAAGTAAAGCTAGAACCACGATGCTCCACTCTTATTTTAGAAATATCTTTCGGACTTAATTTATTATCAGCCAAAAGCTTGGCGATAGCACTTAATAATTTTTCAGATTGTTGACGATAAGCCTGAATCTTTCTTTTTCTTGTTATTTTTTTAGGCAAATCTAAAGATAATAAGATAAAGTTATTATCTGAAGTGTCAATATTTAAAATAATCATACTAATTTTTATCTTGTAAAATTTTTTTAATTTCTTGATATGATTTACTTGGCATAATTTTAGCCCTAAGAGTTGAGGCTCCGGGAAATCCTTTTAAATACCAGGCTAAATGTCCCTTAAACTCATTATAACTTATTTCCCCTTTATTTTTAAGTGTTAAGTCTAAATGTCGCAAAGCAGTAGCAATAGCTTTATCTTTTCTTTCTTGAGGACTTAAGTTTTGTCCAGCTAAGGAAAAAATCCAAGGTTGACCTAAAGCTCCCCGACCCAAAGCAACACCATCTACTCCTGTCTCTAAATAAAGCTCCTGCGCCTCCGCTAAACTATTTACTCCCCCATTAGCCAAAATTACTCCGGAAAAATATTTACGACTCTCTTTAATTATTTCTTTATTTATTGGCCCTGAAAATAATTGCTTTAAACTGCGACCGTGAATCATTAAAGCTGAAACTTTTAAATCAGAAATGTTTTTTAAAAAATCAATCAGATTAACCGAAAAAGCTTCGGTGCGAACTTTAATTGAAATGGGAAGTTTAGTGCTTTGCAAGACCGCAATAATAATTTTTCGACTTAAATCTAAATTGCCCATTAATTTAGCTCCGGCCTCCTGTTTTAAAACTTTTTTTACCGGACAACCAAAATTAATATCAAAGCCATCTGGTTTTAACTCTTTTTCAATAACCTTAATCGCTTCAACAAAGTGCTCTGGTTTTGAACCAAAAAGTTGCACCACATAAGGTCGCTCTTTTTTATCAAATTTTAATAATTCCCTAGTTTTCTCCGATTTATAAGTCAAGGCTGAAACAGAGGCCATTTCGCTATAAACAACATCAGCTCCGTATTCTTTACAAAGCAAACGAAAAGCCGAATCTGTAAATCCGGCCAAAGGAGCAAGGGCTAAAATCATTTCTCCCCCTTTTTTATCTTTTAATTGTTGCCAAAAATTTTTCATTACAACTTTTTTACACTCATTTGCTTATTGGCTAAATCCTGCACTTTATAACCACGATCCTCTAATTCCTTTCGCAAGCTATCAGATAAAGCAAAATCTTTATTTTCCTTGGCCTCTAAACGACGAGAAATAATTTCTTTAATTTCTGCTGGAAGCTCGTCAGCTGTTTGACAAGCGCTTGATAAATTTAAACCCCAAACCTGATCAAAATCAAAAACAGTAGCCAATTTATCAGCGGCCGATAAATCTGATTTTAAAATTTCACTAATCAAAGAAAGAGTTTTCGGAGTATTAAAATCATCTAATAAATATTCTAAAAAAATTTCTTTAAACTTTTCATCAACTTCGCCAATATCGCTACCTAACTTTTCTAATTTATTCAAAATTCCACTCAAACCTTTTTGAGCAGCTTTTAAAGCCTCAAAAGTAAAATTTTGTTGTGATCTATAATGTGCCTGCAAGAAAAAATATCTCAAGGCCATCGCTGAAAAACCTTTGGCTTTAATTTCGGCTAAACTAAAAGCAGTTCCCTGTGATTTAGACATCTTCCCTTCATTAATCAGTAAATGCTCATTGTGTAACCAGTAATTGACAAATTTAACTCCATTAGCTGCTTCACTTTGAGCAATTTCATTACTATGATGAACACTAATATGCTCGACCCCACCCATATGAATATCAATCGTTTCACCTAAAAATTTTTTGGCCATCGTTGAGCATTCTAAATGCCAACCTGGAAAGCCATAACCACTTTCTACTAAAGGTGAAACAAAGGGTGAGGGCCAAAATTGTAAGGTATTTTTATGTTCACCGGCACGGAAAAACCATAGAGCAAAATCTTGCGGATTTTTTTTAGCTGAATCAGAAACCAATCCCCGACCAGCTCCGGCTCGATTTTTTTCCATCTTTCGTCCAGATAATTTATTATAATCCTTAAATTTATCTACTTCAAAATAAATGGCTAAATCAGTAACATAGGCATAACCCTTGGCAATTAATAATTGAATAATTTCAATCATTTCAGCAATATTTTCTGTCGCCCGTGGTTTAAATTTTGGTTCTAAAATATTTAAATCCCGAGTGTCATCTTCATAAATTTTAATAAACTTATTGGCGACCTCCTCAGCTGATAAACTTTCAGCTTTGGCTGTTTTCTCAATCTTATCATCACCCTCATCCTCATCAGAAGAAAGATGCCCAACATCAGTATAGTTTCGCACCATAGAAACATCATAATTTAAATACTTAAAAGTACGATGAACGACATCGGCACAAAAAGAACCCCGAAGATTTCCTAGATGCTGGGTCCAATAAACTGTTGGTCCGCAATAATAAAAAGATAATTGACCAGAATGAATTGGAACAAACTCTTCTTTTTTCCGACCTAAAGTATTATATAATATTATTTTTTTCATTATTTTAATAAAATAAATTAATTTAAATTAGCTTAGCATAAGCTTTTTTGAAAGTCAAAAACGACGCATCATTTTATTATAAAACTCTAAATTATTTAGGGTGGCTAATTTTTGTCCATAGGCCTCATTAAGTTTAAAAAGATGGTGTAAAAAAGCCCAAGAATGTTCTTGTAAATCTTTAATATTAGATTTGGGATTAATAGCTTTAAATTGCTTAGCTAAATAAGATTTCTTAATACTTATTTCTTGATAAAAATCTTGTTTATTAATTTTATCTAGATCTTTTTTGAATTGATATAGCTTACCATGACGACCTTCTCGACTAGGAATTACACAGTCAAACATATTCCAGCCCATTTTTTGACAACGATAAATATCAGCCGGTGTGCCAATTCCTAAAGCAAATTTTATTTTATTATCTGGAATCAATTTAGCTGTATAATCCAAAATATCAAAAAGAAAATTTCCCTCCTCGTCTACCGGACGAGCACCAAAGCCATAACCAGCAAAAGGAATTTTTAAACCCAGATACTCTGAATTAGAAATCTCCTCTAATCCTTCTAAACATCTTTTTCTTAATTCTCGACTTGTTCCGCCTTGAATAACAGCTAATAATTTAGGTCGTTCTTCTTCTTTTAATTTTCTCTTTTTAATTTGTCTAATATATTCTTGATGACATCTTTTTGCCCAAGCAATAGTTCTCTCCACTGACTGAAGCATTTTTTCATCACTAAAATCATGCGGTGGACAATCATCTAGGCACACAATTAAATCAGTTCCTAAATCAAACTGAATTTGAATTGATTTTTCTGGACTGATCTCATGCGGAGTTCCATCAATAGGTGATTTAAAAATTACCCCCTCATCGCTGATCTTTCCCAAGGATTTATTACCATAAATTAAAGAAAAAATTTGGAAACCACCGCTATCCGATAATAGTGGCCCATCCCAATTCATAAATTTATGAATACCACCAGCTTTTTTGATAAGCTCAATTCCTGGTTGTAAATATAAATGAAAAGTATTAACTACCAAGGCCTTAACTCCAGTTTTCTTTAAATCCTGCGGACTACAAAGCTTGATAAAACCACGTGTCGCATCAGGAAAAAACAAAGGTGTACTCAAATTACCATGAGCTGTTTTAATATTTAAATTCTTCATAAATTATCTAACTCGACCATCATTATTATAGGCAGCAATTGAGTCATCTTCCAATTTGCTAGTTTTAACATCAGTCTCCTTATAAATAACGGCATTAGTTTCAACATCAGTAGCCTCTAATTTAGAGCCAGATGATAATATTATAATTTTATTATATTCTGACTCACTTGGAATAATACTAACATCAAAATTAATATCAACCTGATCTACTCCTAAAGGCCAACGAGAAATATTAAAAGTAACTCGATTATTTTCATAATCAAAATCTAAATTTCCGGCACTAACATTATAGTTATCACCCCAAATAACATAGTTTGGCAAATCTAAATCAACCTTTAAATCACGCAATTCATGTAAAGTATTTTTTAAAGTCCAATAATATCTAAAAGTGCTTTTTTCTCCAACCACAGGTGGAAGCGGACCCGAGCCAACCGGAATATTATTTTCATCAAAATACAATACCTGCTCTTTAATTGATAAATCACTATTTAGTCGATTAACTATAACATTACTACGATTATCACTTAAATGATCGGCGCTATCTTTAAAGTCTTCAATATTACCGATACTAAATTGAGCATAAGATTTTATTTCTTTTTTTTGCGAATAAGCTATTCTTTTGGCATCACTAGCATTTAAAGAAAATTTAATCTCCCCTCCTTGACCAGGGCCAATTTCTCTTAAATCAGGAATTTCTGAATAAGACCAAGAAATAGTTTTACGACTAAGTTTACCTTTATTTTTATCAACTAAAGAATTCAGATCAATAAAATCACTTTCCAGAATCGCCATAATAATAACATTTTTCATTTTTTTATCTCCTTTATTTGAGTACTTAATAACATAATCCAATTGATCACCAAAATTTACCGGAAAATCTTCCCCCTGCTCATTAATACTTAAGCTGAGATGTAGGTCACTTTTAATAACATCTAAAATATTTTTCTTTTCCCAAAAAACAAATTCATGTCCCTCCTCGTCAACATATTTTAAACCCCAGAATAAAATTTGCCCTTCTTCTTTCTTTTTATTAATCTTATATTTAAAATGAAAATTTAAATCTGATGATTTGCTCGGATCTACTTTAAAGGTTTGCGCATCTAGTTTCTCAATCACTTGATTTTTAATAGTTTCTTCATTGTCTTTTTCATTATAAAGTAAAACAACATCATCAGAATTATTAAAAAATATTTGAAAATGAGGAATTTTTTCTTGTGGGAAATTATTAATTTTAATCTCCAAAGGATATTCCTCGCCCACTAAGACGGTTGAGGAAAAAATATCTTCCTTAGAAAAAGGAATACTAGAAACAGCTAAACTAAAGAAAGTGTCTTTTGTAAAAACAGAATTCAAGCCCTTTATCCCATAGCGACTCTTAACTGATAATAAATTATTAAGCCCCTCTTGATTAATAATCTTTCCCCGAATCTTAATAGTGCCAGAAATCTTTGGCCCAATCTCTGGAATCTGCCAGTGCTTATCATCATGGTAGATATCAATAGAATAAACCTCAGCTAGAATAAAATTTTCTGGATAAGTAATATCAATATTAACATCACTTAAGGTATAATTGCTATTATTTTTATAATTAATTTCATACATAAAATCCTCACCCAAAACTACTTTATTAGGAGCCGAAACTTGTAACTCTAAAACCGAAGAAGCATCTTTAGTATTTTGAAAATAAGTATAAATTGAATGTCCCGCAAAAACTAAAAAAGCAAGAATAATAAGATAATAGAAAAAACTTAATAAAAATGGACGTTTCTTTTTAATTTTTATAGTTTGAAAATCAGGCAAAGTCCCGTCTTCACTATAAATTTCCAATAAATCCTGTTGAACATCTTTATTTGATCGACGACGATTAAAGCTAATTTCTTTTTCAAAATTTAAGTCTTCTTCTGGACCTAGATCCTCTTCTGACGAAAAAATATCATCGCCAATATTAATCTCTTCCTCAATTTTATGTTTGACAAAAACTGAATCATCCACTTCTTCATTTTTTTTAGAAGAAAACATTTCTTCTTTATTTTTTTTACTAAATCTCTTCTTCATATTATTAAATTAAAATTTTATATCAATTATTTATTAATCAAAAACAATAATGCTATACTTATCAGAATTTAAAACATCTTGATATTCAAATTTAGATAAGCTTTTTTTATTGCTATCAGGATAAGTCCAAGAAATTGACCAAGGTAAATCAGAACTAAAAGAAACCTCAATGTCCGAATCTAAAGCTCCAGCTTGTTTCTGCCATAATAAAGAATATTTTGGCACTATTTCCTTAGGAAATATTTTTTCCCAAAAACTTTTTTCTTCTATCTCAGCAAATAAAGTATAAAAATTAAAGGGTAATTTATACTCTAATTCTATTAAATCACTTTCTCCCGGATCAATCATCGTCCAATTAGCAAAAACCGTCTTTCCGTTTTCTTGATAAATTTTAGTTTGACTAAGCGGGTCTAGCTCATAACGATTTTCGCTTTGCTCTAAAATTTCATTTTTCTGCGCATTAATTTCAGTTTCTTTAAAATAAGAATTATCGGGCTGAGAAAAACCATTAGCTTTAATTAAAGTGCTACCCAAAGGAACATAAACTCGAAGCCAATTAACATTTCTAATACCAGAAAATAAATCGCCCTTATTACCTAAATGCTTTTTATTAATACTAAGTTTATTAATAATACTACCATCTTTTTTAATCTCCACCCGCAAACGATAATCATTTTTTATATAATAACTAGTTTTACCACCAGCGATATTAGTATCAATTATTGAGAGATAGTCTAATGGTGCTTTTTTCATCTCTCCCGCCCAAGATCTTTTTTCTACTCCAGCTTGTAAATTTTTATTAGTAAAATATAATAAGATGTTTTTTTTAGCTAAATTACTTTCTAAAATCTTTATAGAGGCTACTAATTTATCACGATTAAAATCATTCATGAAATTATGCATAATTTTATCCATTAAATCACCAATTATTCTCTTGGGTTCATTCCGAGCAAATAAATCATCCGAATCCTGAACTGCTGTTTGAGATTCAGTAGACAGATCATCAATCTCGGCCATCTCTTGCTCTGATTTAATTCTATCTAGAATATCGGTTTTTAATTCCTTATCAGCAAAAATTTCTGGCTGGCCAATAACCTCAACGATTTCCTGAATAATATCATAAAAATTATCAGCATCAATGATAACTCCATATTTTTCACTTAAATCTATCGGGCCACTAATTTTTAAAACATCATGCAAAACATCGGGAGTTAAAGAAATGACACCATCAACACTAGGACCACCGCTTTTTTCTAAAAACCACATTAAATTACGTGCTGACATCCTCCAATCTGGCCACCAATTAGCATCCCAAAAATACCAATGAGCCTTTACTAAATGTAATGGTTGAGGTGATTCTACTAAAACTCTCATACCGCCTTCAGTATCATAAGAACCACCAGCTGGTACTTCAATATTCTTTATTCTTCCCTTTTTTAAATCAAGTAAAGCATAGCTGCCAATAAAACCACCGGAAGCTCGAAGCTCAGAATTATTTTGAAAAACAATTAAATATTTTTTGTCAGTTTTAACACCTAAAAAATCTTCTAAACCAGGAATCAATTCAATAAAATCAGACATATTTTTTTCTAGAGATTCGGCTGTTTTCTTAAGCTCACGAAATTGTTCTTGATACTCATCCGGTAAAGATTTTTCTTTAATCTTATTTAAATATTTATTGGCTTTTTTAAAATTACTCAATGACTTTTTACTATAATCAGCAAAAGCGGAAAAATCATCGGGACCCTGATCATCAGTTAAAGCTAATAATAAAGAATCGGTAGCTAAACTTAAATTATTTCCCGCGGCCGCTAAATAAACACCAATTTTAGCAATATTTTTTGATTCCGAAGCTAAACGTAATTCTTGATTATCAGAAAGCGCCGCTAATAATAAAACAAACTCATCAACTTTTTGTAGCTCTGTATCAAATAATAAAAAATTTTGTCCAGCTTGTAAAAAACTTTGCTGAGCCAAAGCTAAATCTAAATTAGCAAAATTATCAGACGCTGAAATAAAACTTTTTAAACCAGAAGAAGGATAATTAAGTAAATTATTTTTAAAATTTTTATCGTCAACTAAGCGATAATAAGAATATATTTTAAAAGGAATAATTAAAATTAATAAAAACAAAACAAAGTATAAAACAGTTTTGGTTTTTTTAGGATAATTCAAACGTCCTCTTTGAGAATTATTTTTTTCACTACTAAAACGCCAAAAGCTTTTTTTTGGTTTTTGAAAAAAAACCTTGCTTAAAGAAAAATTTTTAAAAAAATCCCGAAGCCTTTGCCAAACACTTTTTGGTTTCTTTTTTTTAAAGCTTAAACTAGAAAGATATTTATCAAAATCAATTGGTTTCTTTTTTTTCTTTTGAAAAATTTTTGCTAATCGAGAAAAAATATTTTTTCCTTTTTTTGCTTCACTGCGCCAATGACCTCTTTTATTCTCAGAACTATATTCAAAAAAATTTTCTGTCGCCGGAAAAAGATAATTATTCTTTTTCTTCTTTTTTTCAGAACGCAAATCAATTACAAAACCAGAATTTTGCTTATCAAGCAATATTTTTATTTGATGTTTTTTTATACTCATGTTAGTTGTTCTAAATATATTTTTTTAGTTTGAAAAGCACATTCCCACCAAGAATATTTTTTTACCTGCACTAAACCTAATTCTATCATTTTATTGCGTAATTCTTGATTTTCAATTAATTTTTGCGCTTTATTTATAAAATCAATTTTATCTCGAGGATCAAAATACAGAGCGGCTTCTCCTAAAATTTCTGGCATACTACTAGTATTTGAGCTTAAAACCGGACAAGAACGAGCCATGGCCTCTAATGGTGGCAAACCAAAACCCTCGTATAAAGATGGAAAAACATAAAGCAAAGCATTCTGATACAAAATCTCTAATTTATCATCAGGAACATATCCGGCAAAAATAATTATATCTTTAGAAGAATTGGGGCTTAGTTTTTTACTTAAATCCTTTAATCTTTTATAAAAATAATCTTCTCGTCCCACCAAAACTAAACGCAAATTATTATTTTGTTGATAAAGTTGGAGAAAATTTTCTATTAAAAAATCTAAATTTTTATGTGGATAAGCATTGCCTACATACAACAAAAAAGGGCTATCAATATTATAATAACTAAGCACCTCTCCTTCATCTAATTTAGCGACAAGCAAAGAATCACGCCCCTTGGATAAATTAGCCACCCCATCATAAGTTACCACAATCTTTTCTTCCTTAACCTTAAATTGTTCAATAATATCATTTTTAGTAAAATTGGAAACCGTAATTATTTTTTTTGATTTTCTTAAAGCTTTTTTTATAATCAAGCGATAAAAAAAATTTTTTAAATTATATATAAAAGGATTAAGAGTGGTAGCTCGAACAGTTTTAAATTTAGTTAGGATAAGATCATGAATAGTAACCACAAATTTGCTAGGAACAAAAAAAGGAACATTAAAATGAGGAAAATGCATTAAATCTAATTTTTGTCGCCAGATATAAAAAGGAAAAATGAGTTGCTCTTTTAAAGTATACCAACGAACATTAAGCATCACCTTTTTTACATTCTTATATTCGTCAATTAAAAGTTCATCAAAATTTTCTCGACGTAAAAAAATAATATAATCATTATCTCGATCCATTTTTAAAATATTATCAACTACTTCTTGTACATAACGCCCCAAGCCCTTACCAATGGGACCATAAAAACGAGCATCAATACCTATTCTTTTTCTACGAACTTGTTTCATTGTTCTTGTTCTTATTTTTTGATACGAGAATAATCTTGAGACATTAGATCATCTTTTAAGGAATCTAGAGTTGAAACCGCATCATCTACAGCTAAATTAGCTGGTGGCTTATGTCTCTTAACAGCTGTCTTTTGAACCAGCGGAGCATTGGAGACTGATTCAACTGGAAAATGCCAAAGAGTAGCTAGTTCTTCAATGTTTAAAATATAAGGAGTAACACCAGCAAAATCACTTCTATCCATATAATTATTAATCAGATTGTTTTTCTTTCTAATAACTCGAGCGGTCTTATTAAAATAATTAGCTTTAGTTCCAGTGCCTTTCATATCAGGTTTAAAACCATTTAAATCAAGGTCGGTAAATTGCTTAATAAAGCCAACAAAACCACCGCTAGCCTTAGGTTTATTCATAACTTCCTTCCGAGCAATATAGACCATTCGTAATTTACATAAAAATCCAAGCTTGGAAGCTTTCCTATCTAGCCCCTCAATCTTCTTTTTCTGCCGTGGAGTTAATTCCATCATGGATAATTTTTTAAATTCAGACTCTTTATCTTCAACATCTCCCCATAAGGTATATACTGCCTCACTAATATAATTTACAACCTTCATAATACGGTCAACTATTTTATTGGCCAAACTAACATCTGCCTTTTTGCCTAAAATCTTATCAATCTCCCCTTTTCCATCGTCAATCCAGTCAAAACCAGTCGGAATAACAATTATTTGAAACCAAATATTTTCTCCTTTGCGTAAACTACTATAAAGCTCCATTAGTTCGGCCATCGGATCTTTAAAGGTAATTTCCTCGGGCCCCAATTTATGTTCAAAATCACGATATGTTTTTATTGGATACATATAATGCGAAGAAAGCTTGAACTCCGCCCCCCAAATATCATACTCCTGATCAGGAAATTTTCTTGGAAAACCTTCGCAATAATCATCAACCTCCACAATTTCAGCATCAGGATATTGAGAATAAATAGCTGATTCAACTAAACTTCTAAACTGTGCTGGAGTGCGAATAATAAATTGTGTATAACCTTCCAGGCTAACTATTTCAAAACTAAAAGATAATTGATATTCACCGGCAAACCATTTATCCCAGAAATTCTGCACACTATGAGCACCACCTAAATAAGAAAATAAATTCTCAACCGCCTGTGGTGATTGCATGTTTCCCCGAGGAATATCAATAGCCAAAAATATAAACTTAGTTTGAGAACCCCATTTTTGTCTAATATAAGAAAGCCAAACCCTAGAACTAAACCACAAAAACATAATAGCAAAAACAATCCAACCAAAATACGCCAAAAAACGCCATAACATTACATCTGGCGGTAACATAAAAAACTCTTGAATGGGTGTAAAATCTATTTCGACATGCATATTTTTATATATTTTATTTTAACATATTTTTTTATAAAATCAAAATATCTAAAACAATAATTATCTACTAATCAAACATTTAATAAAAATAAAAAAATGCCTTTTAGGGGTATTTTTTATTATCAAAAAATCTCATAAAAATATGTTATTTTTTTATTAAATCATAGACAATATTCCCTCAAAGAAAAAAACGCCCTCCTCAGAGCGTTTTATATTTAATCCATTTATTTAGTTTTTATTTCTTCCACTCCTTTAAACCATAAACCCCTCTGTCCATCAAGATATATCGATCATCTAAAATTAATTCATTATGAACTGATCCACTACTAACCTTCTTTTTATCAGAATCAATTTCATTTATTTTTTTAGTAATATCTCTAAAATGCAATGGCTTTTTTTCTTCTTTTAAAATTAAAAAAATTTTATCAGAAATTCTCTTGGGATTAATTTCTGGACGTTCATTTCGCCCCCAATAACCAAACTTATTAGCTCCAATACCTCTAACTGCCTGCATTAAGGAATAAAATGGTTTATTGCGATCAATAATCTCAGCCCATTCTAAAAAAACATTGTCTTTAAAAATCTTTTTTAAATCTACCTGGCTCTCTCCTCTAAATTTACTTCTATTAAGTGAAAAAGTTTTTAAATCTTTTAGAACGACAACCAATTCTTCAAAGGAAACAACTTCTTTAATCGTCTTTAAATGATCTTCAAGTTCGGCAATAAGATCTTCTAGATAATCAATAACCTGATTTTTTAATTTGAAAAAAGTAGTAAACTTCTTTGATTTTTCCACCTTTTCAATATGATCATCTAATAATTCGCTCAAAATAAAATCTAAATTATTTTTATAAACAGCTCGATCAAAATCAGGATCTTCTCCTTGAGCTTTAAAAGCCATCACTGCTAAAATATCTAATAAAAAATTCTTTTCCATAAAACCACCATGCTCCTCCATCAGACCATCAACCAATGATTTTATATCAGTTAAATAATCCTCAAAATCATCAATTTTTTTAAGTTTATTCAAACTAGATCGCTCAATTTGACGAATTCTTTCTCGAGTTAAGTTATGCAATTGGCCAATCTCTTCTAGGGTTTGTTGTTTTTTGCTTTTTAAAGCAAAACGACGAGACAAAATATCTCTTTCTCTTTCTTGTAGTTCATCAAATAATGCATTGACAATCTCAACCGCATTTAACTTGACTACTTCTTTCTCCCTCCTCTCCTGAAGCAGGGTCTTTAATACATTATCCATATTTTATGTAAATTAAATTTAATAATTTTTTGATAATTTCTAAACTTATTTAAGCATATTTTAAAAAATAAGTCAAGACCTGTACATAAATTCCTCAATTTTCTCCCATTCCCTATTTTTAGGCTTGATTTTAAGGCCTTTTTGTTTAATTTGCGGCCTCAAACGCCAAAAAGAAAACAGGGCCCGTCTTTGAAAAAAGAAAGAAAATAATATTAATAAAAATTTTCTAAATTTACTCCTTAACTTAACTTTAGTCGAAAATGGGATATTCTTAATTTTTTCTAAAATAATTAAATGATTTATTAATGAATGATCGGCTGAATTATTTCTTTTTCTACTAAAAATTCTTCGCCAAATTTTGTTATTTTGAGATGATAAGGTTCGATCATGATACATAAGAGCCTGAGGAGTAAATAATATTTTCTTTCCAGCCAACTGCAAACGATAAGATAAGTCAATATCTTCTTTGTACATAAACATCATTTCATCAAAAAATTCTCTTTGCCCTTCTTTTATTTGCCCTTCTTTTAATGAAGCAATATCTATAAAATCATTTAATCTAAACAAAGCTCCCGCCCCAGAAAAAGCAAAAATCTCTTGCTCCTGATCAGAATATTTAGTACTCGACAGACCTTGCCCGCGATCAAAAAAACGATGCGCGGTATTAAGAGAAACACCATAGCTATCAATAATATCCGTCAAAGTATTATTGGCAAAATCCCAATATAATATTTTAGGACAAAAAACACTAATCTCAGGACATTGCTTCTCCTTTTTTAAAAGTTCACTAATAAAATTATTATCAACTAAGACATCTGGATTGATTACTAAAAATAAGTTAATTTCTTTCTTTAGGGCTTCACTGAGCATAATATTATACGATTTAGCAAAGCCTAAATTTTGCCCCTCATCCCAAATCTTATAAGAAAAATTATTATTAATAAAAAAATCTTTTAAAATGTCTTTATTAATATTTTTATCTTGATCACTATTATCAAAAACAAAAAATAAAGGATCCAGATCAACAAAATGATTTTTAGCTAAAGCTAAACTTTCTTTTAAAGAAGCTAAAAAAGCCGGAAGATATTTAGCCGAAGCTTGATTATAAGTGATAAAAGAAATTATTAATTTCATTTTATTTGATTCAATAAAGCCCCTGTTAAAGGGGCTGAAAAATTGATAAATAATTAACGTTTGGACCATTGTGGAGCCTTGCGCGCCTTTCTGAGACCAGGTTTCTTTCTCTCTTTCTTACGTGGATCACGAGTTAGATAGGAGTCGGCTTTTAAAATAGTCTTTAACTCCGGATCAAATTTTACTAAAGCTCGAGTAATGCCATGACTAATAGCGTCTAATTGACCAGAAACTCCACCACCCTTAACCACAACTGATAAATCAAAATCTTTTAATTTAGAAACTGCTTTTAAAGGTTGTAAAGCTAAATTAACATTATCTTCTTGTTTTAAAAATTCTAAAGCATCAAGTCCATTAATAACAAAAACCCCACTACCCTTTTCATACATTCTAACCTGAGCTACTGAAGTTTTGCGACGACCAATAGCTTGAATATATTTTCCTGAAAAATTATCTTTAGTTTTCTTTTCCTTTTTGACAGGCTCTTTTTTTTCTTTAACTGCAGAGCTTGTCTTAGTTTTAATCTCTGTCATTTTATTTAAAAATTAAATTTAATATTATTTAATAATCAATCTTTTCATCATATCATTGCGTAATCTAGTTTTGGGCAACATATCTTTAACTGCCCGACGCAAAACTTCAGCTGGATCATTTTGCCAAACATCCTTCATCTTTTTTTCCTTCAAGCCACCTGGATAACCGGAATGACTATAATATGTTTTTTGCTCCATTTTTTTACCAGTTATTTTGGCCTGCTTGATATTGGATACTTCAACAATATCGCCCAAATCTAAATGGGCTTGAAATTCTGGTTTTAATTTTCCTCTTAGTAAATTAGCAATTTGAGTAGCTAAACGTCCAAGACTTTGACCCTCAGCATCAAGTTTATGTAATTTTCTTTCAATATTTTTCATACTATTATCTTATATTATTTAATACTAAATTAAACTAATTCGATTTGCACAATCTTAGCACCATCACCTTGACGAGGGCCAATTTTTACAATTCGTGAATAACCACCAGCACGATCTTTGTATCTTTCAGCTAAAACCTCTAAAGCCTTATTAACAGCTTTGGGTTGTAAAACAAATTTTAATAAAGTTCGACGCGCTGTTAAGTCATTCTTTTTGGCAGTGGTAATAAGTTTTTCTAATAATGGCTTTACTGCCTTAGCCTTAGCTTCAGTAGTTTTTACTTTTTCATAAATAATAATACTAGAAGCTAAATTTCTTAACATTAACTCTCTAGCTTCTTTAGGTCGATCTAAAGTTTTAACCTTATTCTTATGTCTCATATTATTTAAAAATTATTTATACTTATATTACTTTGATTTCTTTTCGGCTGACTTTTTTTCGGCAGACTTTTCTTCATTTTTAGTTTTTTTATCTTCCTTTTTCTCGTCCTCCTTCTCCTTTTTCTCCCCCTTTACTTCTTTGGCTGATTTTTCTTCTTTTAGAGTAATAAGAGAGTTAAATTGTTCAACTAAAATCTTAACCGAACGATTAAAAGCTTCTTCAACTGAAATAGTACCATCAGTTCTAATATCTAAAATTAGCTTATCCCAGTTGGTCATTTTACCAACACGAACATTTTCTACTTTATAATTTACACCTAAAATTGGTGAAAAAATTGAATCAATTTCAATATAATCAATATCACGACCAGCTTCCTTATTTTTTTCGGCAAAAGAATATCCGGCTCCCCGACTAACAAAAATTTCCATATTTAAAGATCCGGTAGCATCAGCAATATTAGCTAAAACCAAATCGGGATTAGCAATTTCTACTTCTGGATTCTTTTTAATATCTTTAGCGGTAACCTGTTTTTTGCCCTGGACATTTAATTCTAACTTAATGGTTTCCTTGTTATCACTTAAAATCTTTAAACGTAATTGTTTTAAATTTAAAATAATATCAATAACATCTTCCTTAATACCAGCACTAGCCATAAATTCATGTTTAACACCTTTAATTTTTACACCAATAACAGCTGCGCCAGCCAAAGATGATAATAGCACCCGACGCAAAGCATTGCCAATAGTATTGCCATAACCAGGATATAGTGGCTCAACAATAACTGTTCCATCATTGGAAGCACTTTTTTGTTGAAAATCTATTTTTTGGGGTAAAGCTATTTTTTCCATATTATTTTTTTAAAATTATTAAAATTATTTATTATTTTGAGTAGAATTCAATAATCATATAAGTCTTGATATTGGATGGTAAATCTTGTTGTTGCGGTTCATGCAAAACCTTAATTGATAATTCTTTAATATCAGTAGCCAACCAACTCTTTTGTTCACTAGCAAAATTCTTTAGTTTTTCTGGTAAATCACGGAAGTATTTATTATTCTTAGCTTTTTTTCTTAATTCAATCACTTGCCCAACTTTTACCTGATAAGAAGGAATATTTACCTTTCGACCATTTATTTTAAAATGACCATGATTTACTAATTGTCGAGCTTGAGCTCGAGAAGGAGCAAAACCAGCTCGATAAATAACATTATCTAAGCGCATCTCTAAATGAGCTAAGAAATTTTTACCGACATCACCACCTTTTTTCTGAATTTTAGCAAAAGAAATTCTGAATTGTTTCTCAGTCAAGCCATAAATCTTTTTAGCTTTTTGTTTTTCATTTAATTGCAAACCGTAATCACTAGATCTTTTTCTGCCCTTGGGTCCATGTGGGCCAGGAGGATAATTTCTTTTAACCATCGCACACTTAGCCGAAAGACAGCGCTCCCCTTTTAAAAACAATTTCTCACCGACACGACGACATTGTTTGCATTTTGAATCTAAATTTTTTCCCATATTTATATTATTTATTATTTAACAGATTAAACCCGACGTGGTTTTTTAGCGCGACAACCATTATGTGGAATAGGTGTAGTATCTTTAATACTAGTAATTTCTAAACCGTTAGCATTTAAGGCTCTAATTGAAGCTTCGCGACCAGTACCAACACCAGAAGCAAAAACTTTGACCTCCTCTAAACCATATTCTTCTTTAGCTTTCATCACCGCAATTTTAACAATAATTTGTGCAGCATAAGGAGTGGCCTTTTTGGCTCCCTTAAAACCAGCCATGCCAGCACTAGCCCAGGAAATAACATTGCCATTTTTATCAGTTAAAGAAACGATGGTGTTATTATAGGTAGCATTAATAAAGGCATGACCTGATTTTACTTTTATATTTTCTTTTTTCTTTTTTCTTTTAACTATCTTTTTCTTGCTTCGAGCCTGCTTATTTTTTTCTAATTTTTGCTTGATTTCTTCTGGCAAATCTTCATCTTCAGTTTTTTGTCCAACCTTAATATCATCACTAGCAAAAATATCATCATCAGCAAAATCTGAAACTGAAAAATCATCTGAAACCTTGTCCATTTCCTTTTCTGAAGACTTATTTTCCTTAAGCTCTTTTTCTTTAATCTCCTTTTCGGCTTCTTTTTCCTTGATGTCTTTTTTTTCTTCACTCATAGTTTTATTTTTCTATCGACCCACAGGTCTTTTAAATTATAAATTATGTTTTTTGACTAGCAGCTTTGCTTTTTCCTGAACCTAAAGTAGTTCTTTTATTACCACGAACAGTACGACTATTAGTCTTGGTTCTTTGACCACGAACTGGTAAATTTTTGCTATGACAAATACCAGAACGAGTTCCAATTTCCTTTAAACGTTTAATATTGCTAGCAATTTCTCTTCTTAAATCACCTTCACAAACAAATTTTTTCTCAATTAAATCACGCAAAGTATTGACCTCGGTTTCTTTTAAATCCTTAACTCTGGTATTTTCATCAACTTTGGCCATTGCTAAAATATCTTTTGAAGTTTTTTTACCAATTCCAAAAATATAGGTTAAAGCGATAACCACTCTTTTGTCATTTGGAATTGTTACTCCTGAAATTCTTACTGCCATAAATAAAATTTTATAATAAATTAAAATAAATTAACCCTGTCTCTGTTTATGTTTAGGGTTTTTACAAATAACATAAATTCGCCCCTTGCGACGAACAATCTTGCAATCTTTACAAATCTTTTTAGCACTAGCTCTAACTTTCATATTTATATATTTTTAATTTTTCTTAAAACTATTCAATCCCGGCAAAAACTAGAGACGGAAGGTAATGCGCCCCTTACTTAGATCATAAGGACTCATCTGAACCTTAACTTTATCTCCTGGTAATAAACGAATTTTATTCATTCGCATCTTGCCAGATAAGTGAGCCAAAATTTCATGGCCATTTTCCAGTCTAATTTTAAAATTAGCGGCTGGCATTAATTCCACAACTTCACCTTTTAATTCAATAAAGTCCTTGGAATCAATTGTTGAATTTTTTTTGTTATCCATTAACACAAAAAATCTTGACGGAGCAAAAACTTCGTCAAAATTCTAAAAATACAAAAAGTAAATACTTTTAGAAATATTTACTAAATCAATTATATATTTATTTATTATTATTGTCAAGAGGCTTTAAAATGGCTTTTATCCGCCGAACACCAGCACTAGAGCTTTCTTCTTTTTGAATAACAAAAGTTCCTAAATTAGCCAAATTTTCAACATGCGGACCACCACAAATCTCCTTTGAAAAAACAACAGCATCTTTATTAGAAAAATCAGCGACAGAATAAACTTTTACTTTTTCTCCATAACGAGATTCAAAAACGCCAGTAGCCCCCATAGCCTTCGCTTCTTCTAGGCTCATTTCTTCACACCTAACATCATAAGCTTGAGAAATAGCATCATTTACCAAATCTTCTACTTTTCTCTCTTCTTCGTCAGTCATTTTTTGTCCATGTGAAAAATCAAAACGCAATCTCTCGGCGGTAATATTGCTACCCCGCTGTTCAACATGAGGTCCTAAAACTCGACGCAAAGACTCTAAAAGAAGATGAGCTGCTGTATGCAATTTAACTGTTGCCTCAGCTTGATCAGCTAAACCTCCTTTAAATTTTCCAGCTGAAGCAGTTTTAGATAACTCTTGATGTTTATTAAATTCAGCTTGATATTCTTCTAAAAAATTATCTGATTTTTTAATACCTTTTTCAACAATAATCTCCTCGGTCATTTCCAGAGGATAACCATGAGTCTGAAAAAGATTAAAAGCAATTTGTCCATTGATTTCACGAGCCGAACCAGCTAAAGAATTTAATATTCGCTCTCCCCTTTCAATCATCTTAGAAAATTTATACTCTTCTTCACGTAAATTTTGATAAATAAATTCTTTGTTTCTTTCTAATTCTTGATAATCATCACGATAAAAATTAACAACTATTTCGGCAATCTCAACAATAAAAGACTCTTGATTAATTCCTAATTGACGAGCAGAACGCAAAACCCGACGAATTAAACGCCTAATGATATAGCCTTGATCGGTATTGGAAGGGCTCATCTTTTTATCATCACCTAATAAAAAACATAGGGAACGAATATGATCAGCAATAATTTCAAAATATTTTTCCTGCTCTTCATATTTTTTTCCTGATGACTCTTCAATTTTTTGAATCAAGGGAAGCAATGAATCAATTTTAAAAATATTATCTAAATTATTAGAAGCCATCACCAATCTTTCCAAACCACCACCAAAGTCTACATTTTTGTTTTGTAGTTCTGCCCAAGCATCTTCAGTTTTTTTGTATTGCATAAAAACCGAATTGCCAATTTCTACAAAACGACCACAATCACAGTTAAGATGACAATGAGGGCCGAATTTAGGATCATGCTTTTTGCCAGTATCAAAAAAAGTTTCACTATCTGGTCCACCTAACTCCCCCACCGCATTGCCTCTTTGCCACCAATTCTTATCACGATAAGCAAAAATTTTCTGTTGTGAAAAATCAATTTCCATTCCCGAACCCAATTCTCCCTGACCACTTGTCTCTGGCCCCTCTTCCGCCTTAACACCATATTTAGCATAAATCTTTTTTAAAATAGCAATGGACTCCTCATCTTTTTCAATTTTATCACCATCACCTAGATAAACTGTTTGATAAATTTTATTAATATCTAAACCTAATTCTTCAATTATAAACTCAAACCACCAATTCAATTGCTCTTCCTTAAAATAATCACCCAAACTCCAATTGCCAAGCATTTCAAAAAAAGTATTATGCCGACCATCGCCTAATTCATCAATATCTTCACTACGAAAACATTTTTGACTATTGGTTAATCTATGACCTTCTGGATGCTTTTCCCCAGATAAATATGGCACCAAGGGAGACATCCCCGAATTAACAAACAATAAACTAGGGTCATTTTCTGGAATCAAAGAAGCGCTCGAAATAATCTGATGCTCTTTCTGACGAAAAAATTCTAAATATTTTTTTCTTATTGCTTTTGTAGTCATAATTTCTAAATTAATACTTTATTTCTTTTGTAATCATAATTTTTAAATCAGCACTTTAATACTATAACATTTTTTTATTTTTACAAAATATTAACCTCTTCTTCTAGCTCAATATCATAAGTTTCCCAAACTTCTTGTTTAATTTGTTTTGCCAAAGCCAAAACATCACTTTGTTTAGCGCCACCAAAATTAACAATAATCAAAGCTTGTTTTTCATAAACACCAACCGGGCCAAAATCTCGTTCCTTAAAACCACATTTATCAATTAACCAAGCTGCTGGAATTTTTAGCCCCTTTTCATCTGGATAACTTTTGATATCCGGAAATTTTTCCTTTAATTTGCTAAAATGCTCTTGACTAATGATTGGATTTTTAAAAAATGAACCAGCACTAGGAAGAATCCCTGGATTGGGAAGTTTAGCATCTCGTATTTCACGAATAATTTTTGTTATTTCTTTGAGATTAGGTTCAGTAATATTTTTTTCTTGTAAAAATCTTTGGATATCAGGATAAGCTAAATTTAATTTTTTTTCTTTGTTTAAAACAATATCAATTGAAAGAATAAAATATTTGTTTTTCAATTCCCTTTTAAAAATACTATCACGATAAGCCAGGCGACAATCAGAAGCTGAAAAAACTCTTTTTTTTCCATTTGATAAATCAATCGCTTCTAGTTGTAAAAAAACATCCTTCAATTCAGTGCCATAAGCACCAATATTTTGCATTGGAGCCGCTCCAACAGTGCCAGGAATATAGAAAGTATTTTCAATACCATACAAATCTCTTAAAACAGCATAATGAACCAAAGACGACCAAATCTCACCGCTAAAAGATCGGATTACCACATTTTTTGAGTTTTCTGAAATAATTTCTATTCCCCTAATTTCATTTTTAATAACTAAACCAGAAAAGCCAGTGTCAGAAAATAAAGAATTAGATCCCGAGCCCAAGATAAAAATTTTTTTATTATTTTCTTTGGCCCATTTTATTGCCTCTAATAATTCGTTTTCACTTTTAACTATCACAAAAAACTCCGCCTCACCGCCGATTTTAAAAGTAGAATAATTACTTAATAATACTTTTTCCTGAATTTTCATATTTTATATATCAATCTAAATATATCAATTATTTTATTTATTAATTTATTTTATTTATTAATTTATTTTACTCCCAACCATTTATAAGCTACACGAAAAATATCACCAGCCCCTAATAACAACACAACATCACCTACTTTAATTTTTTTAGGAAAATTTTTTTCAACATCATCGAGGCTGGCAAAATATTCAATTTCTTGTTTTCTTCCACTAGTCTGATTATATTGCTTAATTTTTTTAATTAAATCAAGACTGGAAATTTTTTTGTCTACCACTTCTCGGGCCGAAGAATATATTTCCACTAAAGATAAATCATCACATAAAGAAAAACTTTTTGCAAAATCATCCATTAAAGCTTTGGTGCGACTAAAAGTGTGGGGATGAAAAATACTCACTATCCGACGACCAGGATATTTTTGCTTAACAGCTTGTAGAGCAGCTTGCACCTCAACCGGATGATGAGCATAATCATCAATAATGGTTGCTCCTCGATACTCACCTAAAACATCAAAACGTCTCGCCGCCCCAAGAAACAAAGGTAGAGCCTGTCGAGTTTTTTCTAAACTTAAACCCAACTCTAAGGCTCCGGCAATAACCGCCAAAGAATTTAAAACATTATGCCGACCAGGTAAAAAAATCTTGAAAGTACCTAAATTTTTTACTGATTTTAAATTTGAAGATGATAAATATAAATCAAAAACTTGCTTCCCTTTTTCCATTCTCAAATTTTGTGCTTGATAAAATTTTTGATATTTAATCTTTTTATCTAATTTAAGCTCCGCTAAGGAATAAAAAATATTTTGACCCTTATTATGTTGAGCGGCTAAAAGTGATAATTGATCCTCAGCATTAGTAATTAAAAAACCTTGATGGGGAATTTTTTTAATAAATTTTACAAAAACATCAAAATATTGCTTTTCACTTTTGAAAAAATCGGGGTGATCAAAATTAATATTATTTAAAAGAACTCCTTGCGGATAAAAATATTTAAATTTATTTTGATATTCGTCAGCCTCAATAATAAATTTTTTAGAAGAAGAGATCAGGGCACTGCCTTTAAATTGACGAATATAAGAACCGGTCAAAACATTGGGGGAAAGCCCGCCTTTCTCTAAAACAAAACCCAACCAAGCACTAACCGTAGTTTTTCCATGACTACCACAAACCGCTACTCCAAAATGTTGATTAAAAAAATGGCCTAAAGCTTCGGCATAAAGCATGATTTTATATTTCTTCTCTTTAAAATAAGCCATTTCAATATTATTTTCTGGTGTATAAGCAGAGGAATGAATGACTAAATCAATATTTTTGGGAAAATTATCTAAAGAAAAACCAGATTTATATTTAATTTTAGCATAACGCAAAGTTTTATCAGTGGGAAAAGTATCAGCAATATCTGAACCAAAAACATGATAGCCCTTGGCTTGTAAAAACTGAGCAAGCATTGACATCCCCACACCCTTAATTCCAAGCAAATAAATATCTTTTATTTTAGAAAAATCCATATTAATTAATTTAATAAATCTTGAATAATTCTTGTCATCGCTTCGTTTCCGTTAGCGATAACTCCTGAAATATTTTGAGTTAAACTTTGACGCAAGACATTATTATCTAAAACTCTTTTAACCTCAGAAACAAACTTTATGGGACTTAAATGCTCTTCTGTTAAAACAATTGCCCCCTGTTTTTTTTCAAATTCTAAAGCATTAAATTCTTGATGCGAATTCGGCATTGGAATTAAAATAGCGGCTTTTTTAAAAACAACCAATTCGGTTAAAACACCCAGACCACAACGAGAAACTACTAAATCTGAAAGTTTAATTAAGGCTAAAACATCTTGATGATCAATAAAGTTTAATTTAGTATAATTTTCTATCTCCGCCCCCTTTTCTAATCCACTCTCCTCATTTTTACCCGAGATATGAACCACTCGAGCGAAACTCAAAAGATCGCTCAAGGAATTTCTAATTAATTTATTAATAAATAAAGATCCAGTACCACCACCTAAAACCAATAATAACGGCAATTCATTATCAGCAATATTATATTTATCTAAAATTAATTTTTTATCAAAACTTAAAACATTTAAATTGGGACTCAAATTGCCAATTAATTTAGCTTTTTTGCCATAATAATCTAAGGCACTAGGAAAAGTCACCGTAATATGTTTGGCAATTTTAGCCATTATTTTATTAGCCAAACCTGGAACAACATCTTGCTGATGAATAATGACGGGAATGCGAAGAAACCAGGCTGCCAAAGAAAGCGGAACAGCCACAAAGCCACCAGCGCTTAATACTAGATGTGGACGCTCCTTAATAAGCAAAAATAAAGATTGCCAGAAAGCAAAGAAAATCTTAAAAATATCAACAAAATTTAAAAAAGAAAAATAACGACGCCACTTACTACTAAGTATCGCTCGATATGGAAGGCCCTCTTTAGCCACCAAAGATTTTTCAATACCAGTATAAGTGCCAACAAATAAAAAATCATAATTATTTTTTAAACTTCGATAAACTTGAAATAAAGGAGTGACTGAACCACCTGTCCCCCCACCACTTAAGATAATTTTTTTTCTTAAACTGGACATAATAATATATTAATATCTTAAATTTATTTTTTTACCAAAGCCCTTCCTTGAGCATCAATATTAAGTAAAATTCCAAAAGCAATCAATAAAATCATCAAAGAGGTTCCTCCGGCACTAACAAAGGGCAAGGGCACACCAGTCATCGGAATTAAGTTTATCATTCCAGAAATATTTAAAAAAGCTTGAAAGAAAAGCCAAACCGAAATCCCCGTCGCTAAGGCCCGGCCATACATATCAGGAGCTCGTTTAGCAATCATAATTCCTTTAACAAAAATATAAAAATAAACCAAAATTAATAAACTTGCTCCCAAAAAACCAATTTCTTCAGCAATAACTGGAAAAATAGAATCAGCCCAAACTTCTGGTAAATAATTAAATTTTTGTCGACTATTTCCCAGTCCTCGTCCCAGCAAACCACCTGAGCCAACCGCAATCAATGACTGATTAACCTGATAACAACTATCCTTATCAAAATCGGGATCCTGCAAACACTTAATACGATTGATTTGATAGGATCGCACTAATCCAGAGTTATCCGATCTTTGAGCTCGTGAATAAAAGAAAGAAAAAGCAATACTTAAAATTATAAACAAAACTACTAATTGTTTCATATTCCCTCCAGCCACATAATAAATAGACATAGCAATAATGAAGACCAATAAAAAAGTACCAAAATCAGGTTGTAATAATAAAAGAATTCCAATGAGTGAAATAACTAATAGAAATGGCAAAAGTCCCGTAGAAAATTTTTTTAAATCATCTTTACGAATTTCCACCCAAGCTGCTAAATATAAAATCAAAAATAATTTTAAGGCTTCGGCCACCTGAAAAGAATGATTAAAAATAATAATCCAGCTACGAGAAGTTCCGTGTTCAGCTCTAATTCCTGGTATAAAAACTAAAACCAAAGAAACAAAAGAAATAATCAAAAAGAAAAGAGAAAACTTCTTGAAGCGAGTATAATCAAAACGGGAAAGAATAAATAGAAAAATAAGACCTAAAACCAAGGCTAAAATTTGTTTTTTAACATAAAAATAAGCATCACCTTTACTAGAGTGAGCAGTTACCAAAGAAGCGCTAAATAAAAAAACTAAACCAAAAATCAATAAAACGATAACGGTCCCCAAAAGAAATTTATCAATCTTGATTTCTGTTTTTTTCTTATTTATTCGTCGAGAAGGGTTTTCTTGATGCGGTCGCCTAATTTTTTTATTCCGTTTAAACATGGTATCTATTAAAAAGTTTTATTAATAAACTTAAACATAATTAAAAAACCTAAACATATCTACTTGAAAGTTTTGTCAACAAAAAAGATTAGTAAGCCAATAACCGCCATTACACCCGAAATTAACCAAAAGCGCATTACCACTTTACTTTCTGGCCAGCCCTTAGCTTGAAAATGATGATGAATCGGTGCTGACAAAAACACTTTTTTATGAAAAATTTTTCTAGACAAAATTTGAATAATAACTGAAAGTGATTCAATAACAAAAATAAAACCAATTAAGGGTAGAATTAAAACATTATTGGTAAGCAAGGCAATAATTCCCAAAGTTACTCCCAAACTCATAGAGCCAGTGTCCCCCATATAAAAACGAGCTGGCGGAATATTAAACCATAAAAAAGCTAATAAAGCTCCCAAAATTACCCCGCAAAAAGTTGCTAAATCATAGCGCTCCATAACAAAGGAAATAATACCATAAGAAGCAAAAGCAACTAAAAGTGTGCCTCCGGCCAAGCCATCTAAACCATCAGTTTCATTAACAGAAAAAGAAGTCGCTACAATAACAAATATAAAAACAGGAATATACCACCAAGAAATCTGAACATAACCTAAAAACGGAATGTGTAAAACGGTCCAATCTAATTTAAAATAAAACCATAAAGCTCCGCTAATAGCGATCAAGGTATAGATAAGTAAACGATGACGCATCTT
>CAYTRX010000002.1:34561-65191 GCA_964440365.1 uncultured Gammaproteobacteria bacterium
CTCCTTTAGCCCTAACATCTAACCAATCATCAAATAAGCCAATCAAGGCGGAAGCGACTAAAGCACCCAAAGGAAGTAAGGTTTCTTTTTGTGTTAAAAAATTTAAAGCTGAACTAAGATCACCTGGAAAAAGAATTGAAATTAAATAAAAAGCTAAAGCAAAAATCAAGGTTGTTCCCCAAATCAAAACACCACCCATAGTTGGAGTTCCTTCTTTATGAGCGTGAAGTTTAGAAAAAATTGGTGTATTACCCGCATTTCTAATTCTCTTACCTAATTTATGTTTATACAAAAAATTAGTTAAAAGTGGTGTCCACAAAATAGTAAAAATAAAAGCAAAAACGAAAAAAAATAAAACCTTGATAAGCTCAAATTGCATATTAAATATTTTAAAAATTAATTAAATAAATAGAAAAAGCTGACATTAATAAAAAGGCATGAAATAGAGATAAAAAAGACAACATAAAATATGCCCAAAATTTAAAGTCATTTTTTTTAAGCAATAATAATAGTATAATTTTATTTAAAATAATAAAAAATAAGCTCAGGGCCGGTACGACAAAAAAATTAGCTTTACTGCCAATTAAATCAATACCAAAATCAACATTATAGTGTAAAATAACAGTATCTTGAACACTTTTTTGATACATTAAATAAGCAAAAATCCATAAAAAAATATTAAGTAAAAGCAGGACAATGCTAAAAATTTTAACAAAAATAAAAGAATAAAGATCTTTTAATAAAAGCCTTAATTTAGAAAAAGCATTATATACTTGTCCATAAATTTTAATTAAAAAGCCCATAAAAATATTAAAAAATATTAGGATATTTATCTCTCTTATTATTTTAACATATTTTAATATATTATAAAATATGCTATTCTGTTAGTAGAAATAATAAAATTACTATGAAAATATTTTGTGTAATTCCAGCCTGGAACGAAGAAAAAAATATTTCCCAAAGCATTTTATCGGTTTTAGATAAGGTTGATTTTACCGTTGTTGTTGATGATTGTTCAGATGATAACACCTATTCATTGGCAAAAAAAATATCACAGCAAGTTGAAGCAGAAAATAAATTAAAAGTTTTACGACATCCGATTAACTTGGGTCAAGGAGCGGCTTTGCAAAGTGGTAATGAATATGCCTTAAAAAACGGGGCTGATATTATTGTTCATTTTGATGCTGACGGACAATTTTTAAGTGAGGAAATAAAAACCTTAGTTGAACCAATTTTAAGGGGACAAGCTGATATCGTTTTTGGTTCTCGTTTTTTAGAGATAAAATCAAAGATGCCCAAATTTAAAAAAAATATTATTATGCCCTTAGCTAAAGTATTTAACTTTATTTTTTTTGGTATTAAAACCAGTGATCCTCAAAGTGGTTTTCGAGCAATGAACAAAGAAGTAGCCGAAAAAATAAAAATAGAAAATAATCGAATGGCTCATTGCACTGAAATATTAGGCAAGGCTCATAAATATCGTTTTAAAATTAAAGAAGTGCCAATTACTGTTATTTATAATGATTTTGGACAAAAATTTTCTGGCAGTTTTAGAATTATTAAAGACTTATTCTTAAAAAAAATAAATAATTAAAAAAATATGATTCAACAAATTATTGCCCTTCTCATTCTTCTCTTTTTTCTTATAAAATTAAGGCGGGAAAGAAAAAGAAAAGCTATTAATAGAAACGAATTTATTTTTTGGTTAAGTTTTTGGTTATTAGGCGCCCTTACCATTGTTTTCATTAAACCTATTGATAGATTAGTATTAAGCTTAGGTTTTTCTTCTTCCGGTATTAATCTAATTTTTTATTTAGCAGTTCTTTTCTTGTTTTATTTAATTTTTAAAATGCGCTTACGAATGGTAAAGATGGAAAAAGATATTACTGAATTGAGCAGAAAATTTACTTTAAAATAATACTTTCTAAATATTTTTTTAAAAAATAGTTTGAAGAAGATATGTTCCTTTTTGTTGTTTGAATTATGGATAAAAATTATTTAATAAAATAAACAGACTAAATAATATTAGTCTGTTTTAATATCTTTTAATAAAATTATTATTTAGCTAAACAATAATAAGTATGGCTTTCAACCTGTGGTCCGCAATAAGTGTCAGCCTGAACATCTTTAACCACAAAACCAGCCTCACTTAAAAAACTTATCATTTCGGCCTCCTTGATAAAATTCATTTTGATCGGATAAAGCCTCAATTTTTGATACAAAAATTTTTCTGAAAAAGAAAGTTTTTTTAAAATATTATATAAACGCCTAATCGGTTGAAAGCGAAAACGCCAAGGAATTTTACTTGGTAATTGAAAAACCAAAACACCATCATCCTTTAAAACTCTTCGAAACTCTAAAATATATTTTTTAATGAATTCTCTATTAGGTAAATGCTGTAAAACAATACCTGAATAAATGAAAGCAAAACTTTTATCAGCAAAAATTTCTAAATTGTCATCATTAACAAAAAATTTAGCCGGTAAACCAGCATTAAGCTCTCTAGCTTGTTCAACCATGGCCTGCGAAATATCGCTTCCATTATATTGGGAAAAATATTTCAGAAAAGACCGAGCCAGGCGACCAAGACCACAACCAAAATCTAACATCTCGCCCCTTTCTAAAAAAATATTATTCTTCTCTATTTGAGTCATAATATTTTTCACCTCAATCTCCCCGGTACGCAAAAATTCATCAAGCTCCCATTTATTAAAACGCTTACTATTATCCGAAAGAATAGCCCAAAAAGGATCAAGCTTCCCCAGAGTTTCCCAATTTTTTTTATGCTTTTTTATTTTAGACATAAGGATTAACAAAAATTATTTAAATAAATTTTTATAATAAATTATTTAATTTTAAGGTTTAAAATAAAATATCATAACGGCCCCATCAGAAATATTATAAATAACATCCGCCTGAACCCGAAGCTCTTCCGCAATTCGATCAAAAGCCCACCAATAATCATTAAGCACCAAGTATATTCCACTAGCCCCCAATTGCGACATCAAATCTTTCATTAGATCTTTTTCAGGATGCTCCATCATTTTTAAATAATAATTATAAGGCAGGCCCGCAGTTTGAACTGAATAATAAAACCAGGGACCATAATATCGTTTAAAACCTAAATCCCTAATTGCGGCTGCTCCTACTTGCTGATTAGCTAAAACTAAATAATTATCATTTTCTTTTTGCGCCTCAATTAAATGTACGGCTAAAAAATCATTTTCGGAAACAGAAAAAGATCGAGAATTAAAATAATTGTCTTTTCGTGGATAATTTAGATACAAAGAAGTGAGAAGAAGTGGAGTAAGAAAAACAACAAAAATAATTTGAATTAATCTCTTTTCTTGATTTATTTTTTTTAGCAAACAAATAAAAATATCGTAAAAAACTGGAACTAAAAATAAAAAAGATAAAATTAATATTCTACTAGCATAACTCCCCTTATCAACTTGACTTAAAAAAGGAAAATCAATAAATAAGGTGGCTATATATGATAATAATAAGGCCAAGGAGTTGAAATAAAAAATCTGTAATTCCTTTCGTCCCTTTTTAAAAACAAAAATGCTAAGCAAAAGAAAAACTAAAATTAACAAAATGTTTTTATTGGCAAAAAATAAATAAACAAAATTTAAAAAAATATTTTCCTGTCCTAATAATTTTGGCGCCCAACTACTAAATGATATTTTAAAAAATAAAAAACGACCACCCACCACACAAAGCAAAAGGGGTAAAGTAATAAATTGAGCGACATAAGCTAAGGAGCGGAGAAAACGAGCTAATTTAGGTTTCAGGTTTAAAACACTAGAAAATAAAATAGAAACAAAAATTAAAGCCGGCACACCAGCCAAAGGATGAATAAAAGTAATTGAGAAAGCTAAAGAAAACAGGAAGAAGAAATTACTTTTTTGTGAAATAAATTTTTTATTAAAGGAGAATAAAATTAATATTAATAAAAAAAGAAAAGCTAAATTTTGCGAAACTGTATAAGTAAAAATAGAAAATGGTAATAAGAGAAATAATAATAAAGCCCAAGAATTATTCTGACGTCCTCGTTTTTTAAAATTAAAATAAATACTGCTGGGTATCAAAATAGCTGATAAGAATGGAACTAAAGCCCTATCCAAAAAAGACAAGGAGCCGGGCCAAAATTTAAAAAGACTTAAAGTCCATACATAATGCCCAATATAATAAAGCGTCTTGGGTTTAATTAAACTAAAATTATAAATATCAGTCATAGCTCTTTGGTGTAATAATTGATCATAACCAAAAGCTATTTTGTAAATAAAAAAAGCAATCGAAAAAAATAATAAATAAAGTACGACTAATAAAAAATAAGAAAGCGGACTTTCTAAATAAATAATAAAAAATAAGAGTATTAAAGCTAAGGCTAGGCATAGCCAAAAAGAAGAAGGTAGTAAGCTCCAAGGACTATAAATTGCTGTCATTGTTCCGCTAGTACAAAGTAGCCAAAATAAATAAAAAATAATTCCCAAAAATAAGAAAGATAAAATCCAACTGGCCCTGTTAGCCCTTTGCCAAGTTTTTAAAGTAATAAATTTTGACCATCTATCTTTTCTAATCCCCAGCTCTTCTCTGAGCTTAAATTGTGACGACTCTTTAAATTCAGCTTGTTGCCCCTCCTGAAAAATGTTAAAATAAATAAAGATACCCAAAACTAAAAAAGCTAAAAATAAAGAGAAAATTAAAGTGATATTATTAAAACAATAAAGATAATAAAAAATAGAAGCACTATTGATAAAGGTAGCAACAAAAAGCAGGAAAAGAGTTAAAAAATTCTTCCTAATATAATAAAACAAGGTTTTGCACTTAAGTTTTTTCATTCTAATTTAGATAAACTTTATACTAATAATAGATAATTTTATACTAATAATATAGCAAATTTATGAAAATTGCCCAAGTAGTTTGTATTTATCCTCCAACCAGCGGTGGAATTGGCATGGCTGCTTTTAAATTGCAAAAAGTACTGGAAAAAAAACAAGAATCATTTATTTTTACCATTTCCCAACGCCATAAAAGAAAAGAAGAATTTGGCAGCAATAATCTTATTTATCTAAAACCATTTTTTAAATTAGGCTATGGCGCCCTCCCCTTTTCTCTTTTAAAAAAATTAAAAAAATTTGATTTAATTTATTTTCATTATCCTTTTTTTGGGGCTTCTTTTATTATTTATCTTTTTAAATTATTAAATCCACAAAAAAAATTAATCATCCATTATCATATGGATGTAAAACAACGAAACTTTTTCTTTAAAATCTTAAGTTGGCCAGAAAAATTAATAAAAAAATCCCTTTTTAAAAAAAGCTCCTTAATCGTCACAGCCTCGCTTGATTATATTAAAAATAGCCAATTAAAAAATATTTACCAAAAATATCCAACTAAATTTAGAGAAATTCCTTTTGCTGTTAATACTGAAGATTTTAAACCAAAAAGAGAAAGCAAAAAAAATAATATAATTTTTGTTGGCGGATTAGATAAGGCTCATTATTTTAAAGGCCTAGAAGTTTTATTACAAGCTTTTAGTCAAATTGATAATCAGGTTTTACGTTTAAAAATAATTGGTGAAGGTGAACAAAAAAATAGCTTCAAAAAACTATGTCAAGAATTAGGCATAGAAAAACGAGTAGATTTTTTTGGTAAATTAGAAAAAAATGATTTAATAAAAAAATACCAACAAGCCCAACTTACTATCTTGCCTTCAATTAATAAAAATGAAGCTTTCGGAATAGTATTAATTGAGTCCCTGGCTTGTGCTACCCCAGTTATTGCCTCTAATTTACCGGGGGTAAGATCAGTTTTTGTAAATGGTAAATCAGGTTTAGTTAGTGAAATAAATAATCCGCTTGATCTAAAAGAAAAAATTGAAAGTTTATTAAATGATCCCGAAAAATTATCTCGTATGGAAGTAGAGGCACGAAGTTTGGCCGAAAATAAATACTCTCAAACAAAATATGAAGAAAATATTAATAATCTTTTAGAAGATATTAGCACCCTATGAAAATTGCCTTAATTAATAATTTATACAAACCATATAATAAAGGTGGGGCGGAAAGAGTCACTGAATCCTTAATAAATGATTGGCAAAAATTAGGTCACTCTTGTTTTTTAATTAGCACCAAACCTAAAAACAAAAAAGAAGTCAACGAAAATCCTCGCACTTATTATCTTAATTCAGAATATTATAATTTAGCTCATAAATCTTTTATCTATCGTCTATTTTGGCAAATAGCCAATCTTTTTAATTTTAATTTTAACCGAAGAAAAAAATTAAAAAATATTTTACAAAAAGAAAAACCTGATTTAATTATCAGCAATAATTTAATGGGGATTGGTTTATGGACTTTTAGAATTATAAAAAAATTAGGAATTAAACATGAGCATATTTTGCATGATGTGCAATTATTTTATCCCTCGGGTTTGATTATTTGGGGAAAAGAGAAAAAAACTAAATCTTTAACCGCCAAAATTTATCAAGCTATAGCAAGAAGAATAATTGGCTCTCCCGATATGATTATATCTCCTTCACGTTGGCTATTAGATGAACATTTAAAAAGGTCATATTTTAAAAATAGCCAAAGTCAAGTTCGACCTAATCCGATAAATATTAAAAAGCTAGATAAAGGAGAAGAGCTATATCAGGAAGAAAAGAAGAAAGAAGAAAGTTTTAATTTTCTTTTTGTCGGCCAAATAGAAAATCATAAAGGAATTATTTTCTTAATTGAAGTTTTTAAAAATTTTACAAAAGAAGGGGCTAAATTAAAAATAGTGGGATCTGGTAGTTTAGAGAAAAAAGTTTTACAAATGATAGCCGAAGATAAACGTTTTGAATTTCTAGGACGAAAAGATTTACCAGCCCTAGCGTTTGAATTACAAAATAGCGATTGCCTAATAGTTCCCTCGCTTTGTTATGAAAATTCCCCAACGATCATTTATGAAGCAAAAGTTTTTAATTTGCCAATAATTGCCTCTGATTTGGGTGGTATACCAGAATTAATTAATGGTAAACAAGAATATTTATTTAAAGCCGGAGATAAAAATGATTTAATTGAAAAAATGGAAAAAATAATGCAAATTCTTGATAAAAAATAAATCATATTATAAAATTAATAATAATTTTATAATAAATATTAAAGAATTTCTTAAATATAATCTTTTTTGCTTCTTAAATTATAGATGAAAATTTTTAACATAAGAAAAGTCACCAGCGATAAACTGGTGGCTTTTAAATTGGGTTATTTAAAAAAACACCAACTGGTGGGTTGGTGGTAAAAATATATTATCTTCTATTTTTATTTTTTATTGTTTATTGTCTCGATCTTGATATTCCTCTATAAAACCATCTTTTTCTTTCTTTGTTTTAAATCTCACAAGAGTGTTATTATCGGTTAAATAACTATACAGAAATTCTTCATTTTCTTTTGGTTCTTCTGGTTTTTCGTTTTTTAATTTATCATCTCCGTTCTCTGGGCCTTTTGGACCATCGCCCCCTCCTGATAAATTTAGTTTTTCAAATTTTGACATAGCACTAGTATTAAAATAATAAAATTATTTATTATTTTAATATATTAATAATTAAATTTTAAAATAGAATTAATTTGAAAATGTTATTTATGACTATTTTTATAAGTCTTGACAAAATCAAATTAATATAATATTATATAACAATTAACAAAATTTGTCAAGAGATGTAATTTTGTTATTTTTTGTTGAACAAAAATAAAAGAACATTAACATCAAAACACTAATTAAATTATAAAATAAAAACAAAAATAAATCAAATTTAAAACCCAAAAAAAAGAAGAAAAATGAAAAAATTAAAAATTGATCCAGAAAATTCCCTTCTTATAAGTGGAAGTAAAAGCGAAAATGAGTACGACGAACTAATCGCTGATTTATTTAAAATGAATAAAAGAAAAAAACCTGTTTGGCTTTTATTTAACAGCATTGGAGGAAGTAGCCCCGGAGCAAGAAAATTTTACGATAATTTAACCATTAGCCCCAATCCAGTATATGGAGTTATTATTGGAGACTGCTTCTCTGCGTCTAGTGTTGTTTTACAAGGATGCACAAAAAGATACGCCACTAAAAACTCTCGTTTTCATGTGCATAATCCTTTTTGGCTCCTGAAAATAAATGTGGAACACAACAGCACAATTAATGACTTTGAAAAAGAAATAATAGAAACCGTAAAAACTGTGAAAGAAGCCAAAGAAGCTAATGAAAAAATTTTTCAAAAAAGAACTGGCTTAGAAATAAATCAGCTTCGAAAAATATTGGATGAAAATAAAATAATTCCATTAGAAGAAGCTGTAAAGCTAGGGTTTGTTGATGAGATTATAGAAATATAAAAAATAAGCAAAAAAAACAGAGCTATAAAAATAGCTCTTTTTTATTTAAAAAATTAGAAAAAATTAATCAATCTTAAAGATGCTTTCCTGACCACTAGCCATATCTTTGATCTTGTAAATTCCCTTTTCTTTTTCTTCGCTTCCCAAAACAACAACAAAACCAATCCCATTTTTATCAGCATACTCTAAAGCTTTAGCTAATTTAATTAATCCCAAACCTAAATCTACCCGCTTTCCCTCTTGTCTCATTTTTTGAGCTAGCAAAAAAGCATCTTTTTCCAAATCTTCTTGTAATATTGGAAGAAAATAAGAATCTTTTTTTATATTTATCTCTGGTAATAAATTCCATGACTCCAAAAAAAGCTTGAAAGTTTCATCACCTGGAGCAAAACCAACTGCTGGAAAATCACTGGAATTAAAGATACTGGCTAGGCCATTATATCTGCCACCGCCAAACATAGCCCTATTATTATCTGGATGCTTATCAAAAACTTCAAAAATTATTCCATCATAATAATCAAAACCTCGAATAATCTCTGGACTAAAAACAGCATATTGCGCATAAGAAATATCTTTTAATTTAACAAAAATATTTTCTAAATAATTAAAGCTAGAACAATTTTTAATCTCCGGAATTTTATCACCTAAATCACTAAGACTAGTAGCTGAAATAAACTTTATAATTTTATCAATTTGTTCAGTATTTAATCCTAGTTCCTCCATTTCACCAACAAAAACATCGGCTTTTATTTTTTTACTCTTATCCAACAAACGAATCAAAAACAATTTTTTATCCTCAGCTACTTTTATAATATCAAACAAAGATTCAATTAAACCACGATGGCTTATTTTAACAATAAAAGAATCTTGGGGAGCACCAAAAGATAAAACCAAATCAATACTAAGTCGCAAAATTTCCAAATCAGATAAATAATTTTTATCACCAAAGATATCACAATTTAGTTGCCAAAACTCTCGATTGCGTCCTCGTTGTGGTTTTTCATTGCGAATAAAATTAGCAATAGAAAACAATTTTAAAGGTTTGGGAGCGCTCGCATAAATTTTTGAAACCATTCGAACAATGCTCGGGGTCATTTCCGGTCGAATAGCCAATTCGCGTCCCCCCTGATCAACAAAAATCATCAATTCTTTGGCTCCCACATCTTCACCAGATTTAGCTCGGTAAATATCAGCCTGCTCTAATAAGGGGCTTAGATATTCTGAAAAACCATAAGATAAACATACCTGACGCCATTTATCAAAAATGTATTTACGAATATTAAATTCCTCCGGAAACCAATCTTTAGTCCCCTTAACCTCTTGATTAGAAATATTTTTTTCTGCCATATTTTTATTTAATTTAATTCATTAATTAATATTTAGATAATCTTTTAAGGCCTCCTTCCAACTACGTAAAGGACTTAACTTATTATTAGCCAATACAGAATATTTAGGTCTTTTCGCTGGACGAGGAAATTCTTCTGCGGAAACAGCCATAGTTCTCACTCGAATATTTTTTAAACGGAAAAGTTCAAGTGCAGCATCATACCAAATAGCTGGATCGCTATTTCTAACATGATATATTCCCCAATCTTTTTTTTCTTCAATAATAGCTAAAGTTTGTTTAGCTAAATCTGGTGTATAAGTAAAACAACTTAACTCCTCTCCAACAACCTTAATTAAATCTTGATCTTGTAAAATCCGCAACATTAAATCAAAAAAATTTTCTTTAGCATCAGCTGATTTTCCTTTGGGCCCAAATAATTTAGAGCTTCTAATAATATAATACTTTAATTTTCTTTTGGCTAGTTTTAAAATTTCTGTCTCTCCTCTTAACTTAGTTTCACCATATTTATTAATTGGACAAGGACTGTCATCTTCCCAAAAACCACCCCTTTCCTTAAATTTTAAAAAACACTCTTCCTTATTATCATCTTTTAAGCAAGTATTACCACCAAAAACATAATCACTAGAAAAATGAACCAAAATAGCATTATTTTTTAGAGCTGCCCGAGCAATCGGTCGCAAAGCTTCACCATTGATTTTTTTAGCTAAATTATATTCATCTTCAAATTCCTCACATTTATCAACTGCATTATAAGCTGAAGCATTAATAATAATATCAGCCTTAACTTTATCAATTTTAGGGCCAATTAAATCTAATTCTAATAAATCTAAATCTTTTTTGGTATAAGCAAGAACTTCATATTGTCCGCTTTTAGTAAACTCTAAACGCAATTGTTCACCCAAATTACCATCAGCCCCCAAAATTAAAACTTTTTTCATAAAACTATTAATTAATTCTTAAAAAAACGCGCTTTAATTATTTTTTTAAATAATAAGCCTATTTTAATTTTAGCATTTTAAGGCCCTAAAATCAAATCAATTTATAAGCATATTTTAAGCTTGATTTATTTTTTTGTCTATGATATTATCAAAAAGGCCATTGATTAATGGTTTTATTATTTATTTTATATAATTATAATATAGTATGAAGAAAGATATTCATCCAAAATACAATAAACCAGTAAAAGCCTCTTGTGCTTGTGGTTTTGTTTTTGAAACCGGCTCGGTTGATGCTGAAATCAAAACTGAATTATGCTCAAATTGTCATCCTTTTTATACTGGAAAGCAAAAATTAGTTGATACTGCTAATCGTGTTGGTAAATTCCAAGCTAAAATGGAAAAAAGGGACTCTTCCCGAAAAAGTAAAACCGAAAAAAGAGCCCTTAAAGCTAGTAAAAAAGCTGGAAAAGATAAATAACAAACAATTTTCATAATAAAAGCTTCTTTTCTGAAGCTTTTATTTTAGGCAAAAATCTATTAAACTATTAGTGCGGCTTATAAATAGTGCAACATAAAATAGTATGATACAAAAGTATGACTTATGAAGAAATAAAAACTAAATATGAAGAGTTAAATACTAAGCTATCTGATCCACAAATTATAGCTAACTCTAATGAAATAAGTAAAGTGGCCAAAGAACACGCTTCTTGGCGTCAGGCTTATGAATTAATTATTGAATTAGAAAAAATTGAAAAAAATATTTTAGACAATCAAGACTTAATCAAAAGCGAGGGTTCTTCGGAATTAGGAAAAATTGCCGCTGCAGAGCTAAATGATTTAGAGGAAAAAAAAGAAAAACTAAAAAAAGAGCTACATAAAGAGCTACACCCAGCTAACCCTAATGATAAAAAAGATATTATTATGGAAATTAGGGCGGGAGTTGGAGGTGATGAAGGATCCTTGTTTACTGCTGAACTTTTTCGCATGTATCATCGCTACGCTGATAAAAAAGGTTGGAAGCTTGAGATTTTAAACTCCAGCCCAATTGGAATTGGCGGTTTTAAGGAAATTATTTTCTCTATTAACGGACAAGATGTTTATAAACATTTAAAATATGAAGCCGGCACTCATCGCGTACAGAGAGTTCCCGAAACCGAAAAACAGGGACGAGTTCATACCTCCACTTCCACCGTAGTCGTTTTGCCAGAAGCCGAAGAACTGGATATTAAAATTGAAGCTAATGATATCAGAATTGATACTTTTTGTTCTTCGGGACCTGGCGGACAAAGCGTTAATACTACTTATTCCGCTATTCGCATCACTCACCTTCCAAGCGGTTTAGTAGTTAGTTGCCAAGATCAAAAATCACAACATCAAAACAAAGAAAAAGCAATGCAAATTTTACGTTCTCGTTTACTAGCTATTGAAGAAGAAAAAAAAGCTAGTCAAGAATCACAAGAAAGAAAAGATCAAATTGGCAAAGGAGATCGTAATGATAAAATCAGAACCTATAATTTCCCACAAGACCGCATCACTGATCATCGCCTCAATAAATCTTGGCATAATATCAATGAAATTATGGAGGGCGAATTAGACGATATTATCAATAGTTTTTCCGAACAAGATTAATATGAAAATTAATGAAGCTCTAAATCAGATTAGTGCTAAATTACAAGAAATTCCAATAGAAAATTATCAAGCAGAAGCTTATACGCTCCTGTCTTTTATTTGTCAAAAAGAATTAGCTAGTTTAATTTCTCAACCCGAAAAAAAACTAAAAAGACGAGAGAGAAAAATGCTAAAAGATCTTGTGAAAAAAAGAATTCAGGGCTGGCCCTTGGCTTATTTAATAAAAAGCAAAGGCTTCTATCAACTTGAATTTTTTATTAATAAACATACTTTAATTCCTCGACCAGAAAGCGAAATAATTATTGAAGAATTTTTAAAAAGATATAATAAAAATGATGAAAAAATAAATATTATTGATTTGGGAACTGGTTCTGGCTGTTTAATTATTAGCTTGGCCCATGTTTTAAAAAATAAAAATAATATTAATTTTTACGGAATAGATATTAGTCGCCAAGCTTTAAAGGTCGCCAAAAAAAATGCGAAAAAATATAAGCTTAATAAAAAAATAAAGTTTAAAACAGGAAATCTACTAAAACCCTTATATAAAAAAATAAAAAAAGAAACAGCAACTTATTATATTCTCGCCAACCTACCATACCTAAACAAAGAAGAAATAAAATCAGAGCCTAGCCTTAAAATGGAGCCACGACAAGCCTTAGATGGTGGGAAAAATGGTTTAGAAATTTACGAAAAATTATTTAAACAAGTGGCTCAAATTAAAAAAAACAGAGATTTTTTTCTTTATCTAGAAATAAATCCCTGGCAAAAAGACGAATTAATTGAAATAGCTAAACAAATATTTTTCCCGACAAAAGTCTCCTTTGATTTTATTTTTGATCTACGTGGCGACTTACGTCTTATTGTTTTGAAAATTTAATATTCTAAAGAATAACTTTGATCAAGTAATTGTATCCAAGTTTTACCTCGCTTAAAAACTACCTCCTGATCATCTAAATAATAAAAGATAGTGCGATCCTTTTCGCTATCTTTTTTCCAATAAGCAGGCTCACAATAAGAGTCTAGACAAATGAGCGCTTTCCCCTTCCCGATTAAATTAATTTTTAAACGTAAAGCATCATCTAGAATCTCATCTTCAACAAATTGAAAAATAAGATTAGTGGCAGTAATTTGTTCTGAATTATTGTCCAAATGTTTGCGTCCAGCTAAATTTCTTAGATAAATATTTTTTTCAGCATCATAAGTCCACTCACTAACATAATCCTTAAAACCATTAAAGGTTTTAATAGCAGAAGCCCTTTGAGCGGAAGAAAAATTTTCCCGCGGATTATCGGCAAAGTTCCAAGGCCTAAAATCTGAATTTAATAAATTTTTATCACTTAAATATTGTTGTATTTTAGAAAAATTAGCCAAAACATTATGGGGAGCTGGATAAGAAGGATAACGTCTAAAATAAGCAGCGTTATAAAACTCATTAAGACTTAGACTTTTATTTTTAATAATTCTAGCTAAGGCATCTGGACTGCCACCACAATGTACTAATAAAGATTGATATTCCTCTGCCAAACTTAAAAAATAAGGTCGCGCACTACGAATTGGACCAAATTCAGAAATGTTTTTTGCATCGGCTAAAAAAAGAGCTAAATAACGATTCATACCTCCCTCAACTGGAACTTCATAAACAAGAGTAGCTTGACTTAAAGAAAATTGCGGACGAGCATCACTGTGATTATCAATAATAGCAGAAATAATAAAAGGATTTTCTTGACCAGCCTCTACCAAAACACCATCTATTAACCTAAAAACACAATCGCCAACACAAGACTCGGCTGAATCATTATTTTTTGAAAGACCATAATTTTCTGAATTATGTTCAGTATTTTTATTAATAAAAAAGAAGAAACTGAAAAACAAAATAAGCAAAATAATAAAAAAATAAAAACCTCTCTTCAGAGAAGTTTTTTTTATATTTTTAAAAGCTTTTTTGACCATATTTTAATTATAAAGATTCAATAACGGCTAAAGTTTCGGTGGCACATTTTTTAAAAGAAAAATTCTTAACCCGCTCCTTGCCTCGAACAATTAATTTTTGACGTAAGTCTTCATTATTATTAATTTCCTTCATTTTTTCGGCTAAATCAGAAGGACAAAAACGATCAAAAAAAACTGCATTATACCTTCCGGCTACCTCTAAAAACACTTCTAAATCAGATAATAAAACTGGAACAGCACAGGACATCGCTTGTAAAACAGGAATACCAAAACCCTCATATAATGACGGAAAAACAAAAACTTTGGCTAAATTAAAAATATGAGGCATATCGCTTTCATCCACCCAACCTAAAATAATAACATCATTTTCTAAATTAAATTCATCAATTAAATATTTCATTTCATCATAACCATAACCCGCCCTTCCTACTAAAACTAATTTCTCCGGAGCCTCCTTATTAGCTTTTTTAAAAAGAGCGAAGCCTTCAATTAAGCGATGAATATTTTTCTTTTTTTCTAGACGACCAACAAAAAGAAAAAAGGGGCAATCTAAACCATATTTCTTTTTTGTTAAAGCCAAAAGTTCTGGATCCTCATTTTCTCTATACAAAGAATCAACAAAACCATTATGCACTACCGCAATCTTATCTGGTTTAACTTTATAATTTTTTAAAATTTCATTTTTTGTAAAATGAGAAACACTAATTATTTTTTTAGCTTTTCTTAAAGCAAATTTGGTTGACCATTTTAGATAATCGGAGGCGCTAGAAGAATATTTTCCCAAAGTAAAAATCCGTGCCAAAGAAGAAGTTGTTTTTTCCGATGAAACCAAACCACGACAAGAAGTTGCCGTATTATAAAGAGATTCATCATTAACAAAAGCGATATCGTGAATAGTATTAATTGTTTTTTTAGGAAAAAACAGGGGCAAAGAATGAGCCGGAACAAACAAAACATCAGGACGATGAAAAATCATCTCTAAACTTAGGCGTCCCAAAGTCCAAAAAAAAGAAAAAGGCCAACGCAAGACCTTAACTTTAACATGTCTATTTTCTGATAAATTTAAATCTTTTAAAAAAGAAGAGTTTAACTCTTTATCTGAATATAAAACATATTTATTTTTTTTATCAATCTCAATGAGGTTTTTAATTAAATAATAGGAATACCATTCTGTGCCAGTTTTAAAATCTCTATTTGCGCGTGATGCGTCAATACCTATAAGCATAATTAAAAAATTATTTAGCCGCCAAAATACTTCTTTTATAAGAATCTAAGTTATCTAAAGCAATTCCAGTTCCCTTAGCTACACATAATAAAGGATCATCAGCGATATAAGTAGAAACCCCAATCGCTCGAGAAAATAATTGATCAATATTTCTTAGTAAAGCTGTTCCTCCGGTTAAAACAATACCTTTGTCAATAATATCAGCCACCAACTCCGGCGGGGTTTGTTGAAGAATTTTTTTAGCTGTATTTAAAATAACCTCTAACTCGCCAGAAATAGCCGCTGTGACATCATTGCTGTTTATCTCCATAGTTTTTGGTAAACCACTAACAGCATCGCGACCATTAATCTCCATCTTCAAAACATCTTCTTCATCTAAATATAAAGCCGAACCAACCTTAACCTTCATTTCTTCAGCGGTTCTTTCACCAATTACTAAACCATATTTTTTTCTAATATACTCTAAAATAGCTAAATCTAATTTATTGCCACCAATACGAACGGAGGTAGAGGAAACCACTCCACCCAAAGAAATAACTGCCATCTCCGAGGTTCCACCGCCAATATCAACCACCATATGCCCAGTCGCTGAACTGATTGGAATATTAGCACCAATAGCCGCCGCAACTGGCTCTTTGATGATATAAGCAGCCTTAGCTCCAGCAGCGATTGTCGCTTCAATTACTGCTCGTCTTTCATTGGAAGAAATTCCAGCTGGCACTGCTACCATCACCTCTGGACGAAAAATTCTAATTCTACCTAAAATCTTATTAATAAAATAACGAATCATGGCTTCCGTAGTTCGATAATCAGCAATAACACCATCTTTTAAAGGTCTTAAAGCGGTAATAGTATCAGGAGTGCGCCCCAACATATCCTTGGCTTCATGACCAACTGCCAAAACTTTATTATCATCAATGGAAACAGCGACAACGCTCGGCTCATTAATAATTACCCCTCTTTTGGGCAAATAAACCAAAGTATAAGTTGTTCCCAAATCAATACCAATTCTTTTAACCATCATACGTTATAAATTAATATTATTTAAACCATAAAAGATAGCTAATTTTAGCTTTCTATAATCATATTCTAACTTTTTATTAAATAAGTGTCAATTATGCTCAGGGGCTCAAACATTATGTTCAAGAACTTAGATGTTATATTTAAAAACTTAAAAATATATTTGGAAACCCAAATATTATACTTAAAAACTTGAACAAAAATTATTATTCCTTACGTAAAGCCTCTACTGGATCTAGTCTCCCTGCTTTTCTAGCTGGAAAAAGACCAAAAACAATACCAAAAAAAATGGCAAAAAAGAAAGCCACCACAAAAGATTTAAATGGTATAATAAGACGCCATTTTAAACCAAAATAATTAGCAAGCAAAAAAATAAAAAAGGAAGCTATTATTCCAAGAAAAATTCCAATCACTGCCCCAATTAAAGTTATTAAAACTGACTCAATTAAAAATTGTTGCATAATATCAGAAAACTTAGCCCCCAAAGCTTTGCGCAAACCAATTTCTGGTGTTCTTTCAGAAACAATAACATACATAATATTTAAAATCCCAACTCCCCCCACTACCAAAGAAACACCAACTATCAATAAAAGCAAAATAGTAATACTTTTGGTCACCTCTTTAGAAGTGTCAATCATTTCCTTCATTGTAACAACCCGAAAATCATCTTTATCAGGATTGCTAATATTATGATTTTCGCGCAATATAATTCGCATTTGTTCAGCTGTTTCATCAGCCAAACCTGGATCAATTAACTGATGAATGGTATACATAAAATAATCAATGCCCATTATCTTCTTTTGCAAAGTCTTAACTGGAATAAAGGTTAAGGCATCAAAATCAAAACCGATAGTAGCCCCCCGCTCTTTTAAAACACCAATTACTTGATAACGTCCTTTTTTAATAGTAACCATTTTTCCCAATGGATCTTCTTCGCCAAAAAGATCATGAGCAATTTTACTTCCTAAAACAACAACTTGGGATAAGGAGTTATCATCGTTATTTGTAAAAAAATACCCACTCGCTAATTCAGCGTTATCAATATCAATATAAGAAGCGCTAACACCATATAATAAAGTTTTTTTTGTTTCATTAGCATAACTAATTAAATCCTGGCCCAAAATTGCTCCATAGCCATCACTAATATTAGGAATTCTTTTAATATCTTCTAAATCTTCTTCTTTTAAAGTAGTTATTTGAACGCCACTAGCAAAAGAATGAGCACTATCGGCATCTGTCTCTTTACCCTTCTTAGAGCTAGGAACTCGAATTTCAGTTTGAATCGTGTTAGTGCCAAAAGCTTCAATTTGTCCAACAATTAAACTTCTAATTCCCTCGCCAGCTGAAAATACAATAATAATACTAGCAATTCCAATTACCATACCCAAAACCGTCAACATCGTTCTAGTTTTGTTGCGCAACATAGAAAGTAGTGATATTTTTACTATTTCTTTTATTTGCATAAATTATTCATAACTTAAAGCCTGTACTGGCTCTAATCGACTTGCTTTTTTTGCTGGATAAATACCAAAAATTAAACCAACTAAGGCTGAAATAAAAATAGCCAAAAAGACAGACAAAGGACTAACAACAAAAACCCAAGTATAAGACAGGCTATTCATAATCAAAGCAATCAGCCAAGAAATAAAAACTCCTAAAATGATGCCCAGCAAACCACCAATCACCGTCAAAGTAATTGCCTCAATTAAAAATTGGCTAATAATATTTTTATTAGAAGCGCCGATAGCTTTGCGCAAACCAATCTCTCGCGTTCTTTCATTAACACTAATTAACATAATATTCATAATTCCAATTCCTCCCACGATCAACGACAAACCAGCCATCAAGGCTAAAAAATAATTTAAAGCATTGGTAACGGTGCGTATCATTTCCAAAAGATCACTCAAACTCCGAACCGAAAAATCATCGCTAGCTCCACTCTGGTCATTAATGCCATGATTATCTCGCAAAATTGTTTCCAGATTATAAATAACATCATCAACCGCAAAATCATCTCGAGCTTTAACATTAATATTATTTAGATAATTAATACCAACAATATTTTTTTGCATGGTTTTAACTGGAATAAAAACGGTATTATCATTATTAGTAAAAGCAACCTCCCCTCTTTCTGACAAAACTCCAATCACTTCAAAGATTTGTTGTTTAATTTTTATTCTCTTGCCAACAGCTTCAGAATCACCAAAAAGTTCTTTTTTTATTTCACTGCCCAAAACTGCTAATTTTGCTAGGTTGTCATTTTCTTCAGCTGTAAAAAAACGTCCCACAGCCAACTCAGCACCACTAGCTTCTAAATAAGAATCAGAAAATCCCTCTAAGCTAACATTTAGAGAAGTGTTTTTAAAAGAAACATCCTCTTTTCCACCAACATAAGCCGTAGCCATTAAAACTCCTAATCTATCTTTATTTTTTTCAATAGCTTTAAAATCATCCCAGGTTAAGCTAGTTATTATAATTCCAAAAACTGAACTCGGCGGACCTTTCTCATCTGATTTTCCAGGGGTGATAGAAATCAAATTAGAGCCCATACTTTCAAGTTGCCCTAAAATTAAACTTTGTGCTCCCGAACCAATAGACATAATAATAATAACAGAAGCCACCCCAATAATTATGCCCAACATAGTTAAAAAGCTCCTGGCTTTATTGGCTCGAAGAGCTTTGAAAGAAGTTTTTCCGGTTTGTTTAAAATTAATAAAATTCATAATTTATTTCAGCAAAACACCATCTTTGGCTAAGCGACGATTTTTTACTAATTCGTCACTAACAATTAGACCATCTCTAATTTTTATTATTCTCTTGGCATGTTCGGCTGTATCAGTTTCGTGAGTAACTAAAATAATGGTATTACCCTCATCATTTAATCTTTGTAATATTTCCATAATTTGATTACCCGATTTGGAGTCCAGGTTTCCAGTAGGCTCATCAGCAAAAATAACCGAAGGTTCGTTAACCAGAGCTCGAGCAATCGCCACTCGTTGCTTTTCTCCTCCAGATATTTGATTAGTATAATAATTAAAGCGATGACCCAAACCAACACTTTCTAGAACTTTCTTGGCCCGCTCTTCCATATGATGGCGATTATCAGAATAAGTTAAAGGTAAAATAACATTATCTAAAACTGAAGTTTTGGCTAATAAATTAAAAGATTGAAAAACAAAACCAATCTTTTTATTACGAAAAGAAGCTAGTTCATTATCACTTAATTTACTAACGTCTTGTCCCTCAAATTCATAAGTTCCACTACTTAATCTATCTAGTAAACCTAAAATGTGCATTAAGGTTGACTTCCCTGACCCAGAAGGCCCCATAATTGAAACAAACTCTCCAGCTTTGATGTCAAAAGAAAGGCCATGTAAAACCTTAGTTTTTAAAGCACCAGAATCATATTCTTTCTTTAAATCCCTAACCCTAATCAACATTTTATTTATTTTTTATAGAAATAATAATTATATCACCCTCTTTTAATTCGTCCGACTCTATTTCTAACATTGCCTGATCAGCATTAATTCCAGTTTTAACATTATATTCTTCAATTTTTTTACCTTTAAGCACCCGAACATAAAACTCATTATTATTGCGACTTAAAACTGCACGAGCTGGCACTGCTAAAACATTAGTTTTAAAATCAGTGGTAATATCAAGATTGGCTGTCAGACCTGATCTTAAAATCAAATTTTTATCAATCAAACTATCCTCAGTAAAATTAATTTTTATCTTATAATAAATAACGCCCGAAATAGAAGTAGAGGCTGGCTCGATAAAATAAACTTGACCCTCAACCTTCTCTTCTTCACCGAAGGCATCAAAACTAATAGAAACCGGATCAGAAACTTTAACCTTACTAATATCAGATTCCGAAATAAGAGTCTCAATCTCAAAATTATTTTCAGTTAATAAAGCAATAACCACCTGAGAACCATTAACCTGTTCCCCTACTTCATAATTTATTTTTACCACCTTTCCATTAATAGGCGCTTTTAAAATATTATCTTCAATTTGTTTAGTGATTAAATCCAGATTGGCCTGAGCTTGATCAACCTGAGATTGAGCTAATTTTAAATCTTCGCTTTTAGCTGGAGTTTTTAATTTAACTAACTGCAATCTAATTACCTCAAAATTTTTAGCCGCCGCATCTAGTCTCGCTTCAGCTGATGAAATTTGTTGCTCACCATTAACTTTAGCTAAAGAAAAAGCATTCTCAGCATTAGAAATAGCATCACTTAAAGATGCCTCAGCTTTAAGCAAATTATCTTGAGCACTTAAAACTGAGGTTTCATTATTTAAAACAGCATTAGAATAAGAAAAATATGAATTTTGGGCAGCCGCAATAACTGAATTAATTTGAGACTTCTCACTATTAACATTAGCCTTAAAAGTATCAAGAGCTGACTGCGGAAAAGATGAAGAGGTGATAGTGCTTTCTAAAGCACTAAAGCAAGTGTTTAAAAGCGCAAAAGTTTTTTCTAAAAAAAGAGACAAATCTTCAGCCGTTTTTTTTAAATTCTCTTTATTAGGATTAAGCTTAGTGTTTTTAATAGAAGATTCAATATCTGGCAAAGCTCTAATAGCACTATTATACAAATTTTCGGTTTTTATTTTATTATAATAATTTCTAACACTAAAAACATTTTTTATATTTTCATCTTTTAAAATTCTGTTAACTGCATCCAAGGCTGACTTGGCAACAGAAAAATTATAATCAAAAGATGAGAGTAGAGCAACTTGAGCATTATTAATATTTTGCTGGCCAGATTTTTTAATATTAGATAAATTAAGTCGAGCTGACTCCACTGATTGCTTAAGTAACATCGGAGCAACATTATTAGGCGCCTTTAAATCTTCTAGGGTTTTAGCTGATTGACTAATATTTTCCTTAACTATATTTTTAATATTCTCTAAATCAGCCATTGCTGCTTGATGTGAACTTTCGGCCTGACGAAGCTGGGCTTCCAAAACAACAATATCTTCCCGTGAAGCTCCTTTAATTAGCTTTTCCTGATTGGTTTGAGCAATTTTTAAGGCCGCCATTACCTCTTCGTGTCTAATCAATAAAGAGGAATAATCCAATTCGGCCAATATCTGCCCCTCACTTACCTCATCACCAACAGCCACGTGAAGCTCATTTAAATTTCCAGCTTGCAGAAAATTTAAACCAATTTCCTGACTAGCTCGTAAAGTTCCGACCTCACTTACTGTTTGTTTCAAATCCTGTCTTTGTAAAACGGCAGTTGTATATTCTACCTTATCTTTCTTAAAAACAAAAAAAGACACTAGAAGAATAATAGCTATCGCGCTTAATAATATAATAATAATTTTTTTTCTTTTTTTCACAGTTTTAAGAATAAATGCAATATTTTAATTCATTACTAAATCATCGCTATCATCTAAGTCTTCATCAGCCAAGAGCCTATCTTCTCTGGCTATCATTCGCATCACCTTATTAGCAAAAGTATAAATATCAAACTCATTTTTTAAAAAATAATAATTAGCCCCTAAACCAACACTACGACTCTGTCCATCACCATCACTTAAGTCAGAAAAAATAAAAATCTCAGCTTGAGATAAGACATCATCCTCCTTTATTTTTTTCATTAATTCATTACCATCAATCTTTGGCAAAACTAAATCTAAAATAATAATATCTGGTTTAAATTTTTTTAATTTATTTATAATTTCTTCAACATCTTCACTAGCATCACTAATAGCCACCTGATGATCGTTAGAAACAAAAATATCCCTTAGGCCATAAAGAATACTAACATCATCTTCAATTAAAAAAATATTTCTCATACATTTTATATATTAATTTTAATTATTTTTCAATTCTTTTAAAGTCAATAAACCATTTTGTGCACCGACCTTTGACACTAAAGAAGCAGCATTTTTAGCCCCATAAAACATCGCTTGAGTATAATCACCAGTTAATTTATATAAAAAGCCAACAACCGTAGAATTAAAAGCATCGCCAACTCCGGTAGTATCAACATTTTTCTTACTTTTAACAATTTTCTGATGATAAAAATTTTCTCCATCATAAAAATAAGCCCCCTTTAAACCATCGGTTAAAACTATTTTTTCAGGGCCTAATTGCTTAAGTAAAAGTATTAAATTTTTACTATTATTTAAAAAATCATCGGATAGGCCTTGTGATAGTTTTGACTTTTTTATCAACTCCAAACCTTCATCTTTATTTAAAAGCAGAATATCAGTTTTTTCTAAAAACGGCTTTATCCTTTTAATATCACCCGCCAATTGTTTAAGTCCCGGATTCCAAGCTATCTTATTTTTATAAGCAAAAATATTTTTTAAACTGCTTAAATAATTATTTGGTAAAGAAGTTAGGTAAACCCAAGCTGAATTTTTAATAATATTTTTGTGTTGCGCTTCAACTCTCAATAATTCATTAGCCCCCCGATAAGCAAAAATTATTCTATCTTTCTGATCATTTAAAATAAAAGAAAAGCCACTTTGACAAGTTTTATGAAGCGAAACTTTTTGATAGTCAACTTTAGCCTGCTTTAAATTATCTAAAATGCGAGTAGCTCGATCATCAGACCCTAAGGCCCCTAGACAAGCTACCCTAAAATTAAGTTTAGCTAAAGAAACAGCCGAATTAGCCGCTCCCCCACCAAAACTCATCTTTACTTCTTCAATATTAATTTTAGCTCCGTGTTCAAAGGCTAATAATTTTTGACGCAATAAATCACCCGGATTATCTATTAAAAGACCCTCTTGACTAAAAAAAACAATATCTTCGGTTAAACCACCAATGGTAAGAAAATCAAATTTCATATCAAATCTATTTAAATAGCTAAATAAGAAAATCTCTGATTAAATAATAAACAGATTTCAACTAAATAGCTAAATATATCATAGCATTAAAATGCTTTTTTTTCAAAACTAAGGCCTCCCGACCGACCTTTTTGTCGATTTAAGAAATAAAAGAAAATCAAAATAAGTAAAACCACCCAAAATCCTTCAGATAATAAATTGAGCCAAAAATATTTACCAAACCAAGCTGCATTACTAATATTTTTATTAAAAATTAATAAAAATAAATATAAAAGAAAATTATAAAAGAAAAGTAATAAAATTCCTAAAATTAAAAAAGAATAAATAGAGCGATTAGTGAAAAAATTAGCCCAAACAAAGTCAGCAACGAATAAGGTTATTAAAAAGGATAAAGTATAAATACCAAAAACAGAAAAAGACGATAGGTCAAGAAAAAAGGCAAAAAATAAAGCAGCATAAACCGAGCTGCTAAAATTATAGAAAATAAATAAAATAATTACGAAAAGTAAGGGTAAATTAATTCTACCCCAAATACCGGGCAAAGAATTTAAAAAAGAAACCTGCAATAAAAAAATTAAAAAAGCAAAAAAGAAAAGAAAAATAAATTTTAAGTATTTAGGCATACAATATTATTTATTGAGGCAAAATAACAGAAACAATACTGAGATTATTAACATCAAATAAGGCTTCGGCATTAATATTTTGCCAAATATTATTAACTTCTTGCTCGACATTATTAACTCGCCCGACCGCCAAGCCACGCGGAATATCTTTCTCCAAACCAGAGGTTATTAATTGATCACCTACTTTTATATTTTCCGACTGCGAAACAAAGGAAACTTTAATTGATAAACCCATATCCCCTTCCGCCAAACCAATTGTTCGATCCTCACTTCCCAGTGAGACAGTCATCTGGCAAAAACTATTATTAATCAAACAGGCCCGTGATCTATTGCTTTCAACTGAAATAATTTTTCCAACAACTACGCCTTGCTCATTAAGCAAGGCTAAACCTTCAAATAAGCCATCTTTACTCCCTTTATCAATAACAATATTTTGATTATAATGAGCAAAATTTAATAAATTTTCCTGCCAAATCACATTGGCTGTCACATATTTTAAGGAGTTATTGTTAAAAAAATTTAAAGATTGGCGAAGTTTAGCATTTTCCTCTTCCGTTGAAGTAAACTTAGCTAACTCCACCTCACTTTTTAATAATTTTTCCCGCAAAGCAACTACCTCCTCTTCTAATTCGCTTCGACTTTTGCTGGGATTATCAATATTTTGTGAACTTTTACGCAAAAAAGAAGCCCCCGGTTTGCTGATGTTAAAAAATAAACGATGCGACCAAGAAGAAAAAAAGGCAATATTAAAAAAAATAAGCAGAAATAAAACTGCTAAAAAAATTCTTAAATTCTTTTTCTTAAATAGATTTCTCATACAAACAATTATTGCTAAAAAATCCTAAAAAGATAGGGCGGAAGTTATTTTTTTTAATAATTCTTCATCAGCAAAAAGAGAGCCAGCACCACGAACCATTGCCGATAAAGGATCTTCTACTACCATGACCGGAATTTTTGTGGCCTGTGAAACTAATTTATCTAAGCCATGTAATAAAGCTCCACCACCACTTAAATATAAGCCATGTTCATAAATATCAGCTACTAATTCTGGCGGAGTTTCCTCTAGGGTTAATTTTATATTTTCTACTATTTTAATAATTGTTTTTTTAATTGCATCTCTGACCTGAGCATCAGAAATTTTGATAGCAGTCGGCAAACCATTTATTAAATCGCGACCCCTGATTTCCATTATTCGATCCTCTTCAAAAGGCATTACTGAAGCTAAATTAACTTTCACCTTCTCTGCTAATTGCTCACCAATTAAAACATTGAAGTTATCACGAACATAATCAATGATATTATTATCTAGTTCATTACCAGCTAAACGCAATGATTTCCAAGCAACCACACCAGATAAAGAAATCACAGCGATGTCAGTTGTTCCCCCGCCAATATCAACAATCATATTGGCTCGTGGACTATCGACTGGAAGACCAGCCCCTAAAGCTGAGGCCATAACCTCCTCAATTAAAAAAACCTTTCGTGCTCCAGCTGACTTAGCAGCATCCTCAACCGCCTTTTTTTCCACTTCAGTAATATCCAAAGGAACTCCAATAATTACTCGTGGTCGCGGTAATAAAGAAAAACCCTCGCCATGAACACGATTAATAAAATGTTTTAGCATTTTTTCAGTAATTTCAAAATCAGAAATAACACCATCAACTAAAGGTTTAACCGCCTGAATATGAGCCGGAGTTTTTCCAACCATCTTCTTGGCCTCATGCCCGATTTCCAAAATTTCAGTAGTTTTAGTATTAACAGCGACGACACTAGGCTCATTAACGATTAATCCCTTATTATTGACATAAACTAAAGTATTTTTTGTTCCTAAATCAATAGCAATATCATGCCCAATATTAGTAAATTTTTTAAAAAATTTAAACATAAATTAAAGTAAATTAATTTTTCGCAAAAAACTATCAAGTTTTTTAATATCTATCAGCTCACTAGGCTCACTATCTCGTCTTTTAAACTCAATTTTATTTTCGGCTAAAGTTTTTTGACTAATAGTTAAACGATAAGGACAACCAATTAAATCAGCGTCAGCAAATTTTTCACCAAAACTAACGTTATCCCGATCATCATAAAGAACTTCAATATTTTTTTGTAATAAATCTTGGTAAATTTTTTCGGCGACCTCATTTTCTTTTAAAGAAATAAGGTGAACAGCGAAAGGAGCAACACTTGATGGCCAAATTATGCCTTTATCATCGTGGCAGACTTCAACAATTGCCCCTAAAACACGACTAAGGCCAATACCATAACAACCCATTAAAACACTTTGTTCTTTTTCAGCTGGATTTTTAAAAACAAAATTAAAAGCTTTGGAATATTTATCTTTTAGCTCGAAGATATTGCCCACCTCAATAGCTTTTTTTTCCGTTAAATTCTTTGAAAGACATTGAGGGCAAAAATTTTGTTCATTAATAATTTCATGATTGATAGCTATATGACATTTAGGGCAAACATAAATTAAATCCTCACCACTATCACAAATAGTTTGAAACTCATGCGAATACTTGGAGAAACTGCCACCAGAAGCATAGGTAATATAAGTTAAATCTCCCAAACCTAAGCGCTTATAAATTCGGACATAGGTATCCTTCACTTTTTCATAATAATTTTTTAAATCCTCTTCGCTACTATGAAAAGAATATAAATCCTTCATCAAAAACTCTCGTCCTCGTAGCAGGCCAGCCTTCGCTCTCTTTTCATTACGAAATTTGGTTTGAATTTGATAGACAGCAAAAGGCAAATTCTTATAAGATAAGGTAAACTTTTGCCCTAAAGGTGTAACAACCTCTTCATGAGTAGCTCCTAAAGCATATTCCTTATCATCAGAAGCAGCTAATTTAAATAAAACATCCAAGCCCTCCCAACGACCAGTTTTCTGCCAATTTTCTTTAGGATTTAAGGCTGGCATCAAAATTTCCTGCCCACCAACAGCATTCATCTCTTCTCGAATAATACCACTAATCTTATTTAAAACCCGCAATCCGAGGGGTAAAAAAGTATAAATTCCAGCACTGAGTTTATCAATAAAACCAGCTCGAATTAGGGCTTGAGCGTTGTAAGAGGTCTCATCCCGTGGTAAATCTTTGATTGTTTTAGTAAATAAAAATGATTGTTTCATAGCATTTTTACTATAACTAAAAAAAATGCTTTTGTAAATACTAAGCATTTTTTAAAAAAATAAATTTTACTAATATTTTTATTTTTTTGCCAATATTTTTAAGGCCTGTCGAACCCTCTCGGAACTATCCTTGATTTCCTTGTCTACTTGCTTTAGAGCATCACGAGCTTCGGCGATATTATAACCTAGACCCAGCAAAACATCAATTTCATCAGCTGAAAAATTGTTCGGCGACGATAAATCATGAATTCCGGTCAATTTTATCAATTTATCTTTTAATTCTAAAACCACTCTTTCAGCTGTTTTCTTGCCAATTCCAGAAACCTTAGTTAAAAGTAAGGCATCATCACGAATAATTGATTCCTGAATATCAGTTAAACTAGCAACTGATAAAATTGATAAAGCCGTCTTGGGTCCAATCCCAGAAACAGATATTAATAACTCAAAAAATTCTAATTCAGCCAAATTTCTAAAACCATATAAATCCAGAGCATCTTCTTTGACATTTTGAAAAACAAAAATTTGTAAATCTTCATCAACTTTTAAATCGCTCGAAAGACCTTCGCTTATAAAAACACTATAACCGATATTGTTAACTTCAACAATTATGCGATCTTTTAATTTATAAGTTAATTTTCCTTTTAAATATGAGATCATATCTTAATTTTAATTTTTAAATTTTTCTCCTGAGCACCGATAATTCATCTATTTTCAACTTAGATAAAAGAGAGATTATTATCTCCTGTCCTCCCCCACCACCATGCGCGCTACTAAGTTCTTTTTTATTTTTAGCATCTAACATTTTAGTAAGCTTGAGCTTAATTAAATTATATCTTGGCAAAACTATTTCCAAGCTATCACCAACTTTGATAGTATTATGAACTTTAACTCGAATCTCATTTAAATATTTATCGCCCTTTTTAATAATTTTATTTGCCAAAACTTGACCACAAAATTCCCAATCAGGAATAAAGTGAGAATTTTCTGTATTTTGCCTATTCTTATCTTTCAACAAAAAACCACTAGTATAATTGCGATGCGTAATTTTATTTAATAATTCCTTGTGTAAAAAATTAATCTTTTCTGGTTGTAAAAGCGCTTGCTTATAAATACCAACAATATTGGCCAGATAATAAACGCTCTTGGCTCGTCCCTCAATTTTAAAACTAGAAACTCCGGCTTTTATTAAGTCAGGAATACTTTTTATTAAGCACAAATCTTTAGAGTTTAATAAATATGAACCATGGATCTCTTTTACCAACTCTAACTCTTCGTCATGTCCTTCGGCTTTAATAAAAACATCATACTTCCAACGACAAGGTTGCACGCAATCACCTAAATTAGCGCTACGATCAACAAAATCTTTTGACAAAAAGCAACGACCAGAATAAGCCATACACATAGCTCCGTGAATAAAATATTCCAATTCCACTTTAGGACAAGCTTGATGAATTTTTTTAATATCTTCAAGACTAGTTTCGCGTCCTAAAATTATTCTCTTGACTCCCTGCTGATACCAGAACTTAGCTGCTAAATAATTAATACAATTGGCTTGGGTAGATAAGTGAATATCAATCTGCGGACAATATTTTTTCACTAAAGTTAAAATTCCGGGATCAGAAATAATTAAGGCATCGGGTTTAATTTTATTTAATTCTTTTAAGTATTTTGGCAACTTATCTAGATGATGATTATGAGCAAAAATATTTACAGTAATATAAACCTTCTTTTTTTGCTGATGTACATAAGCTACGGCTTCCTGCAGAGACTTTAAATTAAAATCATTAATCCGAACACGTAAGGAAAAATCAGGAATACCTAAATAAACAGCATCAGCTCCATGAGCTAAGGCTGTTTTCATTTTTAAAAAATTTCCGGCTGGAGCCAATAATTCAAACTTAGCAGACATAAATACTTAATTATTTAATCAAAGGCTCTTCAATATCTTCAAAGTAATTGCGATGACGCAAGTATTTGCTAGTCCGATTAATAATTTTGTTCATTTCACATACTGTCTCAATAGGATAAGAGCCCGAAGCGGTCTCATCGGATAGCATCACGGCATCAGCGTTGTCAAAAATAGCATTAGCAACATCGGAAACTTCCGCTCGTGTTGGCTTATCGTGATCAATCATTGAGGTCATCATTTGAGTAGCAACAATTGCTGGCTTATTATGCCAATGAGCATGACGAATTAAGTTTTTTTGAACAATCGGCAGATCTTCTAAAGGAATTTCAATTCCCAAATCACCACGAGCAATCATAATACAATCAGAAGCCTGAATAATGCTATCAATATTTTCCAAGGCTATCCCCCGCTCTATTTTAGCAACAATCTTAATATCTTCATCATCAATCTTTCTTTTTATTTTTAAAATATCATTAGCATTTTGCACAAAAGAAGCTGCTAAAAAATCGGGTTTAACTTTTTTAGCAAATTCAATATCCAGTAAATCCTTAGGGCTTAAAATATCACGATTTAAAATTGTTTTGGGAACATTAATTCCCTTGCGAGGAAAAAGTAAACCGCCACGCTCCACTCTAGCCAAAAACTTCTGTTCGGCTAAATCAATTTTAGAAATTTTAAATTCAATTTTTCCACTATCAATAAAAAGAGGATCGCCAACTTTTAAATCATTAATTAACTCTAAATCGTCAATTGGTATTTCCATATTAGCAATGTCTCCTTTATTATGCTTAAAGGTATAAACCTCGCCCTCTCGAAGCAAAACCTCATTCTCTAATTTACCAACGCGAATTCGAGGTCCCTGTAAATCAAATAATATTTTTACATTTGTTTTTAATTCTTTATTAACTGTTTCTATGTTTTTCCTAACACGATCATATTGCTCGTAAGTGGCGTGGGAAAAATTTAGACGAATAATATCAACTCCATTTTTCACCATGGCTTTCAAGGTTGCCAAGTCTTCTGACTTAGGTCCAATGGTGGCAATAATTTTTGAATCCATTTTTTTTATTTTAATTATTAAATTATATCTCTATTTCTCGCAAAGCTTTAATACGCTCTTCAACTGGCGGATGAGACATAAAAGCCTTAGCAAAAAAACCTTTCTTTTTTTCTCTAAAAGGAGAGCTAATGTATAAATGAGCAGTCGCTGAACTGGCAGTTTTCATTTCATTAGGATCAGCTGAAATTTTCTCTAAAGCCCTAGCTAAGCCCTCAGGATAACGAGTCATCAAGACACCATCAGAATCTGCTAAAAATTCTCTCTTCCGTGAAATAGCAAATTGCATCATATAAGCAAAGAGTGGTGCTAAAATAGATAAAACTAAAGCTATAATCATTATAATAAGTCGTGCCGCTCCATTATTATTATCACTATCTGAAGATCTACGTCCATAAAAAGCAAAATTTCTAAACCAATCAGCCAAGAAAACAATCATGCCAACTAAAACCGTAGAGATTGTCGCTAAAAGAATGTCATAGTTTTTAATATGAGATAATTCATGAGCAATCACTCCCTCTAACTCACTTTTTTCCAATTTTTCTAATAAACCAGTAGTAAAAGCAATAACTGAATTTTTGGGATTGCGACCAGTAGCAAAAGCATTGGGTGACGG
>CAYTRX010000003.1:0-43128 GCA_964440365.1 uncultured Gammaproteobacteria bacterium
CTCATCTAATCTTAGCCACACTAGTTCGAACTTCGTCCACGACCCCGAGCCAACACATTTTTGGTGTAGTAGACCGACAGCAGTCGTCTAATATTACTAAAAAATTTAAAGAACTCAGTTTAGGCTGAGTTCTTTTAGTTAAGTCAAATGAGTTAAAAAAGCTTTAAATGAAGGGTATCCTTAGTTCGAATCCGAGCCCTGTTTATTTTTAACAGTAATAGTGCTATAATATAATCACAATTGAATAATCTTTTTATAAAGAGCGCAGTGAGGGAAATAGCCCGATGACCTGCTAGTAACCCTGAAGTAAACCATTCAGAAGGTGCTAAATCTAGCCCTAGATGGAAAAAATAAAGGTCAATTTTTTATTTTCATCAATAAAAACTCTTTCTCAATCGTGTGTATTTTTGGCGGATTGGTAGGAATTGTTATTAGGGGTATTACTTTATTAATAAAAAAATATGATAAAAACAAAAAGAAATAAAATACTTGGTTTTTTTGGGGTGTTGATAGCTATTTTTATCTTAGTCGTCTTATTTTATAGCCCGATAATTTTTCAAGAAGGGAATCCCACGCCTTTGGCGAAAGGGATAATTCGACTAAATTTTACTCAAGACAAAATTATTAAATTGGACATGAACGGGGGCAGATATTTGACTAAGAGCAATAATGGTCAAGAAGTTATTAAATTATATATGAATGATAATGGGTATAATTTTATTGAACAAATGGGGTCTGGTTATTTTTTTCAATCCATAACAGGGGAAAGCGCTGTTGCGACTCATAAGCATTACAGTAGGTTTTATTCGCTTTGGAATATAATAGAAAATATAAATAATACAGAAAGTAATAATGATTTGTGGACGACAATAACGACTGGTGATGGCATAACGTTTCAATATCCGAAAGAAATATTGGCAGAGCATATTAGTGAAGCGAAGTGGCCGCCAAAATTAATAATTGAAGACAGGTCTTTTATTTGTAATCCGTCTGGTAATGAAATTCAACAGGGTGGGCAAACTGAACAACGTTTGGTTGACAACCGAGTATATTGCATAACTAAAGAAAGCGAAGGGGCGGCTGGTAGTATATATACTACTTATACTTACGAATTTCCGAAAGATCATCAAACTGGAGTTATCACTTTTACCCTACGCTTTGTTCAGTGTCAAAATTATGATGATCCAAAAGCGTCAGAGTGCGAAAGTGAACGATCCACTTTTGATATAGACGGCACTGTAGATAGAATTGTTCAAAGTATTAAAATTAAATCTGAACAATTATCTATCGCTGAAGAATTAAAAGACTGTTTACCAAAAAGTGATACAGCTAGTCATGAAAAATGTAATGAGTTGTTAGCTACAATCAGAAATTTCGATGATTGCGTTAAGGCTGGCTTTGCTATCATAAAATCAAATCCACCCCAATGTGCTTCACCAGATGATAGAACCTTTACTGACGAAACCAATAGCACTTGGGATGTAGTTTTAGCAGCTCTTAATAATTGTGAAGTTGAGAGCGTTTTCCAAACTCATAGTAAGCTGGTTACTCTCAATCTTAAAAATGGCAATGAGCTGACAGCCTATGAACCTCAAATTGATGATGTGATGGAGGTGGTTGATGGATTAAAGGGCAGGTGTAGTGATGTTAGAATGGCTACCGAATAGAGAAATAGTACTAGTAATCGGATTCGAAACTTTTTAATTAGATGTCTTTAGAAATAATTTAGCTAATATTAGATGCTGAGAAGGGAAATCGTGTTTTAAGACCGACTCCTGTTCGAATCCCATGGCGGGAGCCGCGTATAAATAAATAAAAATACCCATATAAAATGGGTATTTTTATTTATCACGCGGCCACGTGAACACCGAAGGTGTTTTTACGTGGCCATTAAACCATTGATACTTAATATAATAGACCACTAAAATATAGTGGTTTTTTTCTTAATTTTGCTTGACCGAGTATTTAAAGTTTTATATACTAATCATAAAACATATAAATTTTTTGTGTTTTACTTGATAGTGTAATAAAAATAAAAATATGAAAGGAGTTGTTTATATAATGACAACAGCTGTTTCTGGTTTGATTAAAATAGGTCAAACTGGTACAGCTAATTTTCAGGAGAGAATGCGTTTTCTGGAGGCAAATGGTTATTATAATGTATCTGGTCTTAAAAGATTTTTTGCTATTGAGCTTGATGATTATACTAATAAGGAGAATCTTTTAAAGGAGATTTTTAACAAACATCGTGTTGGAGATAGTGAATTATTTGCTCTTGATTATGATTTGGTGCGACAGCTTTTATTATCGTTTGATGGTAGGGTGGTTTATCCTAAGGGTATAAACAAAAAAAAGGAATTTGATAAAGTTGTAAAAGCAAGAGAGCAGGGAGCGAGATTTAGTTTTTATAGAAAAGGAATAAAGAATGGAGAAAAAATTACTTTTGTAGATGATAAAGAGATTAGTGCAAAAGTGGTTGGCGAGCGTGAAGTGGAATATGGTGAGCAAGTTTGGAAACTTTCACCTTTGACTTATAAGATATATGAGCAAAAAGGAAGATTGAATGATAGTGGAGCATATCAGGGAGCTCGTTATTGGCAATATAATGGCAAAAGATTAGGAGATTTACCTGATATCAATTAGATTAAAATAGAGTGTAATCTATAATTTATTATAAATATTATGTTGGTTATCGTTCCGCTACCTTACCGGAACTACTTGCTTTGGGTGAGATTTATCCCGAACTTCAAAAAGAGTTTTCTATTGTGGCTTTGGGTTCTTTCTGGCACGATATTTATAATGAGCGTGTTGTGCCCACTCTCGGTTTACTTCACGGTAAGCGCGATCTTGATCAATCTCTTTTTATCGGTGATTGGAATGATGATTGCCGTTTTTTAGCCGTTAAAATAACTCTTTCGGATAATTAAGTTAAATCCCGCTTCTCAATGTAGAGCGGGTTTTTTATTTTAAATTATATTAAGATAATTATGAAAATTAGGCAAATCAGCCCATAATTAAGGCTTTGAGATAATATATACATATATTTAGTAGTTTTTCTAAGCAATAATATATATCTTTACTTAAATCTTATTATAAATTGGATTAAAAAAAACCGCTTTTTATAGCGGTTTAAGATTTTAAATTTCTAAAAACAATAATATAACCTAATATTTCCAAAAATAAGTCCGTAAGAACCGAACTCGCTCATGGCATTAGAGTAGATTATTGATAGGTCTAGGGATATTTTTTTGGTAATATCGCCCTTTGTTGTTATTTTTAGACAATAAAGACCTTTTTGATACTCATTAACAATTTGCAATCCTCCTCCAAGTTCCGGTTTAATTATGATATTATCATTAAAAACCGCAATATTCTTATGCACACTTATTGTGTGAGTATCAAATCTTTTGGGGCAGAAATAATACAAAGATGTATTATTGGCTCTTATGAGCTTATTGGTGAAGTTTATTACAAACCAATCTTTAACCACCCAGATAACTTTAGCGGTATAAATATTTTTTAAATTATTGTCGGTAAATTGTTGGTTAGTATAAGCACCTACAAGAGTGATTTTTTTAATGGTAAAATCTAATGAAATACCATTAGAAAATACTGAGTGCCTATCTTCTATTGCTTCTTTAGTCTCGATAAGAGATCGAGAAAACATTAGTTCTATATGAGCATTTTTAAAGGGATCAATAGCGATTACTCCGTCATACAGGAATGGTTTCCATTTAGAAAAACATTGTTCAGCTGACACATCAAAGGTAATGCGCTTCATTTTGTAATAAGCGCTAAGTCCAGTGTAGGGGATGTTATTTTTATAATCCTTATTTTTGTTGGCGATTAATGTATTACCAGTTTTTATAGTAAAAAATAAGGAATCTTTTCCAATTCCATACCCTACCCATGATTTTAGCACGATATTTTTATCACTATCTTTAAGAATATCTGATCCTAGTTCGACTCTATTATTATTTTGTGAAAACACTAAACCTGATGAGAGCAAGAAAAAGAGTGTCATGCCTATGAGCTTGCTTTTTTTTGTTCCCCAATTTTTCTTTAGTTTTAGTATTTCACTAAAATAACCAGCAAGAGTTGCCGGAGTTTGTATAACTTGGAAAAATATCACATAAAGTATCATCCCAATTACATTTTTAGACATAGACAAGCCTATGTCTCGAAATGTTTTTCTCTGAACAAGGTATAAGATTGTTGTCAAAGATAGACTAAGAGGTATAACCCATAAGGTTTTTTCGCCAGCCAGTAAATGATAATCAAAGAATAAGGAAGCAATTATTGATGGCACAAAAATAAAAGCAAAAACAAAATCAATATAAGGAAATAATAGATTATACCAAATAAAGATTGTTGATAACCTTGCTTTAAAAAGTAGCCTCCAATTTACACGAAAAGCCTCAATCATTCCTCTTGACCATCTTTTTCTTTGATGAAAAAACATCTTGTAAGTAGTCGGCGTGTCCGTTAAGGCAATTGCCTTGGTACAGTGGTAGGTTTTGTGACCCGCTTTGAGAATGTCCCAAGATAGAACGATGTCTTCGCCAACGACTTGCTTCCATCCACCCATTTCAATCAATAATGATTTATAATAAGCTGAGAAAGCGCCTTGGCAGACTAAAGTTCCGGAATACATCGATTGTATTCTTTTAACTAGTGATATTCCAAATAGATAATCCCATTCCTGTATTCTGGTTATCCAGCTTTTTTTGGGATTACGAGACACTACTGCTCCAGCTACCGAACGATTTTCGTTATTTAAATGACACACTAACATCTGAAGAGAGTTACTTGTTCCTAGAGTTGTGTCAGCATCCATTGAAACAATAACGTCATACCGAGATTCTTTTAGTCCCGCATTTAAAGCAGCAGATTTACCACTATTTGTCTCTAATGTTATTAAGCGATAATAGTGTTTTCTTTGTTGTTTTGAAATAAAATTTCTAACAACATCTGAAGTTTTATCGCTTGAACCATCGTCAATTACAATGATTTCTAGCTCGCCCTTAAATTCCTGAGCTTCAATTGCTTCCAAAGGTTTTAATACATTTTCTTCTTCGTTGAAGGCAGCGATTAAAACAGTGGTATTTATTACCTTATCAAGATCTACTTTATGTCTTTTGTCAAAGGCCATTGAGCAATACATAAACATAATAATAAATCCAGGAATAAAGGCGATTCCAGATAGGGCAAATAGCATAAAAAATAACGAAGTTATTTCTCGTACTTCAGCAATCCACCCTTTCGCAATCCAGATCGATATTCCCATCCATAAAGATGCTAAGAATATCGAAACAATAAACTTGGCACACAGCCGTTTTCTACTTCTTGATTCTTTTTTGTCATCAAATGAGGTGTCAGCTTTTTCTTCCATTATTTTTTCATTTTCATTCATTTTATATTTTTTTTTTATTTAGTTGTAAATGTTCTTAATAAATTAATTAAAAATTAATTATTTAATAATTAAATAACAAATTAATAAAAATGTCAAGATGTGTAGGTAATATGCACATACATTTGGCGGTTTTTGTAAATAATAATATATATTTTTACTTAAATCTTATTGGGTTATTGATATGATTATGATATAATATAGGCATGAAAAATAATAAAAAAATTTCTTTCGGAATTTCTAAAAAAACAGATGGGCAAATGATATTAAGCGATGACCCGGGTCCTTTTTTAAATAGAAAAAAATTTTTTAATAAAAAAAATATTGATATAAAAAATGTTGTTTCGGCAAAGCTTAATCATGGAAATAGTGTTAAGGTTGTTAATAAAAACTCCCGAGGAAAAATAATTAATTCAGTTGATGCTTTAATAAGTGGGGATCGCCAAGTTTGTTTATCTGTTACCGTTGGTGATTGTCTTCCAATATTGTTTTATGATGATAAAAATCAAATAATTGGCATCGCTCATTCTGGTTGGAGGGGTACTTTAAGTAATATTAGTTTTGCTGTTATCAAAAAAATGGAAGAAAATTTTAAATCTAATCCTAAAAACATTAAAATCTTCATTGGCCCTCATATTAAAAAATGTCATTTTGAAATAAAGAAAGATCTTATTGATAAATTTAAAATATATAATAAATATATTATTTATCGAGATGATAAAATTTTTGTTGATTTAGAGAAGATTATTGTTGCCCAACTTTTGGAAGTGGGGGTGCTTAAAAATAATATAAGTATTTCTGGTATCTGTACTTATTGTAATAAAAATTATTTTTCTTTTCGTCGAGATCGTCCCGAAAAAGTAGCCTCACAAATAGCCTATATTATGTTAAATTAAGTTTTTATTATTAAATTATAAAACAAAAATAAGGCAAGAGTTTTTTACCCTTGCCTTTTTAAAAGATTTTAGTTAAGATGAAGTATTAAAAAGATCTTTAACAAGAATAAAAATAGCACAAAATATATTAACCAAAAATTATCAAAATGAAAGTAAAAAATCAGACTCAGACTCAGCCAGAAATTCCTATGAGTGGCAAAAACATTATGGTCCCAGACACTAATGTTTTAATTGAAAGTTATGAATCAGTTAACGAACTTCGTCGTGGGGGAAATTTGTTAGTGATTCCGTTAACAGTTATTCATGAACTAGATGCTCTAAAAGATGATCCTCGTGTTGGCTATGCAGTGAGGAGAGCTATTGGGCTAATTGATGAGGCTCAGGAGCTCCAGGATGAAACTTTAATTGTTGAATCTGGTTTAAATTTTTCAAGATTAAACTTGGATAAAAATAAGCCAGATCATCAAATTATCGCCTGCTTAAACTATGTTTATTTGAAATGGGTAAATAAGCAGGAGCCATATGCTGGTTACGACAAAATTAAAATGATCACTAATGATTTGGGGGTCAAAATTTTGGCTCGAAGTGTTAATAAAAAACACAAAATCATTATTGAACAATATAAAAAAGGACTTGTTAAAATCCAAAAAAAGGATTTAGAGGTTCCTTATATTTACATAGCCCCAGAAAAAGTGGCTATGGATTGGACTAAAAATCGTTTTTTTTCAGTCAATAGTTTATCTGCCAAAATCCCTGACGGCTCGGCCTTTATTGGTTATACCAATAGAAAAAATTCTAAAAGAGGGGAATTTGCGGCGGTTAGACGTGGAGATATGTTTGAGATTGTTAATCCGCAGATTTCGTCTTGTGGAATTCGCCCCAAGATAGCGAAGGATTTTGATACACCCAATTGGGAGCAAGCCCTCGCTCTTTATTATTGTCTAAACCCAGACTTTGATTGCGTCTTCTTGCAAGGAGCTGCTGGTTCAGGTAAAACTTTAATCGCTATGGCGGCTGCCTTAGAACAAAAACAAAAAGGGCTCTATGATAAAGTTTTGATTTTCCGGGTCCCCGAGCCAGTAGATCGGAAAAAAACTTTAGGCTTATTGCCTGGAGATGCCGGAGCAAAAATTGGTTTATATCTAAGACCAATTGCTCAAGCTTTAAAGAAATTAATCACTAATACTAATAGCGATTATATCTCCACTAATAATGCTAAAAATAATCGAAAAAAAAACAATGGAGGAGAGGAAAATCAGAGAAAAGGGTCAAATTTAATGGTCCACGTCGATGATCTCTTTGAGAGATATGGTATTGAGGTGGCAGTTTTAGAATATGTTCGTGGGGAAAATATTGATCATTGCATCATTATTGTTGATGATGCCCAAAATATTTCCGAACATGAAGCTAAAACTCTGATAACCAGAGTCGGGGAGGGGAGCAAAATCATTTTTACAGGGGACCTAAAGCAAATAGATTCCCCTAATTTAACAGAGTCCAGTAGCGGTTTTGCTCACCTCATTAAAAAAATGGGGCATGATGCTAAAATCGGGGTAGTTACCTTAAAACAAGCTCTGCGAAGTCGTCTAGCGACTTTGGCTAATAAATTTTTGTAATCCAAACAATACAATTTTTAAAAAATAAATAGACCTAAAATACTTAGGTCTTTTTTAATAATAAAAATTTTATAAAAAATAAAGGATTTGAAAAAATAAAAAAAGCTTGCTACACTATAATTAGATAGCTCTTTGAAAACAATTTTAAAATATGCAGATATGAAAACAAATCACAATTATGAAACAGAGACATTTGTTTCTCTGCTATTTCATTATCCAGATTATTTTTTCTCCTATTCAGAATTTAATCATTTAGTTGATTTTAATAAAGGGGAAAAATTAATAAATCGGATTAAAGATTTAAATGCTACCGAAAACCCTGATAGCGCTTTAAGAAAAAGAATAGAGTTGATGAGTAATCAAATTAGTGAACATTTAAAAACTCTAAAAATCATAATCTTTTTAACAGGTTCTTACTTAATAGATTATGATGCCTGGCTTAGTGCCAAGGATCTTGTTTTTCAAGGTGTAATGCTTGATTTGGATTATTTAAAGAAAAAGAAGATCTATCGAAAAAAAGATTCTTTAATTAAGGATCTTATTTTCACCACCCTAAGAATCTATGTCTATAACTTTGGCCCCTCTATTCTTGATGGAGAATTAAGAAGCTTTCTGATGGTCAATGACTATTTAGATGAAGTTATTTTTCCTCAAGATTGTTTTGATGATGAAGAAGATGAAGATGAAAGAGAGTGGTAGAAATATAATAAATAGCCGTTTTAAAAATAAATTACGGCTTTCTTTATTTTTAATATTATTAAAATTTTAATAATAAAAATATGTTTTTCTTGCTTAGGTTATAAATAAAAATCTTTAACAAAAACTATAATTTAATTAAATTAAAAAATTAATTTTATTTACTTAATAAAAATTGATATAAAAAATATTAGAGAGTTTAAAAAAATATACTCTTTTTTATTGTTTGGATTATTAATAAAAATTATTAGCAAAATAAAAAAGGACTATTTTAAATAGTCCTTTTATTTTATTTATAATCCCTTTTCTTTTTTATTAGCAATCCGTAAAAACTTTTACGGACGAAGAAGAGGGCTATAACGAATAAGGCTAAGCCGAATAATCGGTGCCAGATACTATAGCTAACCACTCCATTATTGGCAACTGATGTTGCCACTCCAATCTCTACAGCAATTAAACCGAAGAGAGAAGAGAATTTAATAATGGGGTTAAAGGACACCGAGGTGGTGTCTTTAAAAGGATCACCGACAGTATCACCAACAATAGTAGCATCATGTAAATCGCTTCCTTTTTCATCCAGATCAACTTCTACTACCTTTTTAGCATTATCCCAAGCTCCGCCAGCATTAGCCATATAAATAGCTCTGAATAAGCCACTAATAGTTAATCCCATTAGATAGGCTATAAAGAAATTTGGGTCAATCATAGCGAAACCCAAAGTAAATAGCACTAATGCTGGAATAATTATTTCGCCTCCTTTTTGGGCGAATTTAGTGCAAATTTCCGTCACTGTTTGCGAATCTTTATCTCGAGCTTCGCTTAAGTTAAAATTAAAATTCTCTCGCACGAATTTTGTGGCTCGGTGAGCTCCAGACACCACTGCTTTTATTGAGGCTCCAGAGAACCATTCAACAAAAGCTCCACCAGCCAAAAATCCTAATAAAACTGGAATTTCAGTTAGTGATAAGTTTAGCATATTATTTTTTTCCAATAACATAATATTAGAAAAAATCATAATGATTGCTCCAGTTACCGCTGTGCCAATTAAAACTGGCTTAATAGTTGCTTTGAAAGTATTCCCGCAACTATCATTTCTTTCCAATCTTTTTTTAGCGTTTTCAAAATTTGGTGTAAAGCCAAAGCCTCTCTCTATTTCCTCCTTTATTCCTGGAATTTTTTCTATTTGAGAGAGCTCATACACTGATTGAGCATTATCAGCTACTGGTCCATAAGAATCCACAGCTACGCTAACTGGTCCCATGCATAGCATTCCAAAGGCAATTAAACCAGTGGCAAATATCGGTACGTGCGGAATTTGTTCCATGCCAGGTAATTGGGCCATAACAAAGCCAACTAACATAATTCCAACAAAAATCATTCCTTGCCAATAGGCTGAAAAATGACCACTGGATAGTCCTGATAGGATAACTAGGGGTGATCCGCCTTCACGTCCTGATTGAACGATTTCTTTACAATGAATAGAATTAGCAGATGTAAATATCTTGGTTATTTCTGGCACAATAACTGAGGTTAGTACCCCTAGGCTAATAATACTAGCAAGTTTCCACCAAATTCCACCACTTAAATCACCAATTAAGAAATAGCTAAGAATAAAACTAATACTTATACAACTGATAGCTGTAATCCACAATAGTCTCATTAGGGGTTCTTCAAAGTCAAAATCATTTTGATGACGGTATTTTCTTTTTAAAATTGCTCTGTTGATAAAGTATGAAATGCCAGAGAAGACATCCATAACAAATCTCATAAAGAAAATCCAGACAATTAATTTTGCTTGGAGATGAAAATCTGGAATAGCTAGAACTATAAATGAAATTAGGGCCACTCCAGTAACGCCATAGGTTTCAAAGGTGTCAGCTGTCGGACCAACACTATCTCCAGCATTATCTCCAGTACAGTCAGCAATAACTGCTGGGTTTCGTGGATCATCTTCACCGACTTTAAAAATAATTTTCATTAAGTCGGCTCCGATATCAGCGATCTTGGTAAAGATACCGCCGACTAATCTAAGCACTGAGGCTCCTAGTGATTCGCCAATAGCAAATCCTAAGAAACAGTAAGTTACCATTTCTCTGGGAACAAATAATAGTAAAGATACCATTATTACTAGTTCCAAAGAAATTAGGAAGAGCCCAATAGCTACTCCAGATTGAAGAGGAATAGCTGATACTCCCCAAGAATCTTTTCGTAAACTGGCAAAGGCTGATCGGGAATTAGCCCAAGTATTTAAACGAATTCCATACCAAGCAACGGCATAAGAGCCAATTATTCCAATAAGGGAAAAAGCTAAAACTGTTAAAGCTACTTCCCAAATAGAATATTGACCACTTTCTACTTGTGATAAGTAAAAGAATATTATCACAAAGATGGGAATGAAGAGAAATAGCAAGAATTTCCCTTGTCTGACCAAATAAGTTTTACAGGTTTTGTAAATCTTTTCTGACACACTTAAAAGGGATTGATGGGCGGGATTTTTTTTAACACTATGCCTCATGTATAGACTGAAGCCTAGGGTTAAAATAATAATGAGGGTTCCATAGGCTAGGAGATCCCAACCATTGATACCTCCCAAGAGATCAAAAGTTGATTCTCGGAGGTCAGGCACCTTGAAACTAGCGTCTTGTGCAAAAACAGACACTGTGCTTATCAAGGTAAGCATAAATAAAATAACCTTTTTCATACCTTTAAAATTTTGTTGTGAATGTGCGTTAATTATCAAGCGATAATTAAAATAAATTAACAAAATAATAAATATTAGTCAATATCTATCGTCTTTTGTCAATTTGATTTTTTTAAAAAATAGAGTATAATAATATTATATTTAGAAATAATTTATTGTGTTTTTATGAAGGATAATATGACTCCCAAGAAGTTTTATTGTTTAGATATGTTTCCTTATCCATCAGGCTCTGGATTACATGTTGGTCACGTTGAAGGCTATACAGCTTCTGATATTTTTACTCGTTATAAAAAGATGAACGGTTTTGCTGTTATTCATCCGATGGGTTGGGATTCCTTTGGTTTACCAGCTGAAAACTATGCTATTAAAACCGGTATTCATCCCGCTCAAACTACTGATGCGGCTATTGCTACTTTCAAAAAGCAAATGAATAATCTTTCACTGGCTTATGATTGGGAGCGAGAAATTAAAACTTCTTCACCAGAATATTATAAATGGACCCAATATTTATTTTTACTTTTATATAAAAATGGCTTGGCTTATAGAAAAAAAGCTCAGGTTAATTGGTGTGAAAAATGTTCTACGGTTTTAGCTAATGAACAGGCCGAGAATGGAATTTGTGAACGTTGTGGTGGAGCTTTAATACAAAAAGATTTAGAGCAATGGTTTTTCAAAATTAGTGATTTTATTGAAGACCAAGAATATCAGGGACGTCAGATTAAAGGCTTAATTAATGGCTTAGATGATGTTGATTGGCCAGCAACTACCAAAACAGCCCAAATTAATTGGATTGGAAAAAGTTTAGGGGCGCAAATTGATTTTAAGGTTAATACTAAATCAAAACAAGAATATAATTTAAGAGTTTTTACTACTCGTCCTGACACCTTATACGGTTGCACTTTTATGGTTGTTAGTCCGGAACACGAAATGATAGAGAAATTACGTGATAGCATTGAAAATTTAGAAGAAGTAGATAATTATATCAAGCAAAGTAAAAGCAAAACAGAAATGGAAAGACTTTCCAATAATAAAGATAAGAGCGGGGTTGAAATAAAAGGTTTAACAGCTATAAATCCAATTAATCAAAAAAATATTAAAATTTTTGTGGCTGATTATGTTTTGTCAACTTATGGTTTTGGAGCAATTATGGCTGTACCAGCTCACGATGAAAGAGATTATGAATTTGCTAAAAAATATAATTTAGAAATTATTGAAGTTATTAGTGGTGGCGATATTAGTCAAACTGCTTATAGTGGTACTGGAACTATTATTAACTCAGAGCTCATCAATGGCCTAGAAATAAAGGAAGCCCAAGAAAAAATAATAAAATTTTTGGAAGAGCAGGGGATTGGGCAAAAAAGTATTAATTATCGTTTACGTGATTGGTTAATATCCCGTCAAAGATATTGGGGCGCTCCTATCCCAATTATTTATTGTGATCATTGTGGTGAAGTTCCTGTCCCAGAAAAAGACTTACCTGTTTTATTACCTGACGATGTTGATTTTTTGCCAAATGGAGAATCACCTTTAAAATATTCCGAGTCTTTTCATCAGGTTTCTTGTCCTCAATGTGGACGAGCTGCTCGACGAGAAAACGATACGATGGATACCTTCGTTTGTTCTTCTTGGTATTATTTTAGATATCTTGATCCGAAAAATACCGAAGAGTTCGCTAGTCAAGAAAAAATAAATACTTTGATGCCAGTTGATTTATATATTGGAGGGGCTGATCATAGTGTTATGCACTTACTTTATGCTCGTTTTATGACTAAGGTTTTACATAAATATGGCTATACCAATATCAATGAGCCTTTCAAAAAACTACGTCATCAGGGCATGATTTTAGCCGAGGATTCGAGCAAGATGAGTAAGTCCAAGGATAATGTCGTTAATCCAGATGATGTAATTGCTGAATATGGTTCAGATACCTTACGGATGTATGAAATGTTTATGGGCCCCTTAGAAGATCCTAAACCTTGGAATACCAAAAATATTTTAGGAGTAAAAAGATTTTTAGAAAAAGTAGAAGCTCTATCTGATAATTTAAGTGAAGCCGGGGAAGATAATAAAGAACTTTTGATTGAATTAAATAAAAGTATTAAAAAGGTTAGTGAAGATATTGAAGATTTAAAATTTAATACCGCAATTTCTCAATTGATGATCATGCTTAATGTTTTTGCTAAGGCGGAAAAAAATAATAAAAAACATTTCTCTACCTTTTTAATTCTTTTAGCTCCTTTTGCTCCAGTTTTGAGTGAAAAACTTTGGTACAAACTAGGACACTCCGAATCTATTTTTTCTGAAAAATGGCCAAGCTTTGATGATTCATTAATCGCTGAAGGAAAAATAAAATTAGCGGTGCAAATTAATGGCAAAACTAGATCAACAATTGAGATCAGCCAAGACGCCAGTGAAGAAGAGGTAATTAAGCTTGCTCAAGCTGATAAAAACGCTGGAAAATATTTAAGCAATTCTTATCAAAAAGTTATTTATGTTAAAAATAGAATTATTAATTTTATTATTTAATTATGTCAGCCTTATATCAAAAATATCGTCCCCAAAAATTTTCTGAAATCTTCGGTCAAAATCACATTAAGCTAAGCTTACAAAATGGGATTCTGCGTCAACAGATTTCACACGCCTATTTATTTTGTGGTCCCCGAGCGGTTGGTAAGACAACTTTAGCACGTGTTTTTGCCAAGGCCATTAATTGTCAAAATCGATCGGAAAAAGATTTTGAACCCTGCAATGCTTGTCCCATTTGTGAGAGCATTAATAATTTTAGCAATTTAGATATTATTGAAATTGATGCCGCTTCCAATACCGGTGTTGATAATGTTCGAGAAAATATTATATCTCTAAGTCGGGTTAAATCTTCCAATAATAAATATAAAGTTTTTATCATTGATGAAGTGCATATGCTTTCTCTCTCAGCTTTTAATGCTTTGCTTAAAACCTTGGAAGAGCCACCGAAAAATGTTGTTTTTATTCTTTGTACCACCGAAGTTTATAAAGTGCCACTAACAATCATCTCTCGTTGCCAACGTTTTGACTTTAAAAGAATTGGTGTTAACGATATGGTAAAAAAATTGGAGCATATTATTAAAAATGAAAAACTAGAGGTTGATAGGGAAGTCTTGGATTTAATTGCCTTAAAATCAGATGGACATTTACGTGATGCTGAGAGCTTATTGAGCCAAATTATTGCTATTTCTGATCGAAAAATTGATTTAGCCAGCGCTAATTTAATTATTCCTTATAACGATCTTGAGGAAAATATTAAAATACTAGAAGCGATTAGTAAAAAAGATTTAAGTACGGCTATTAAAATAATAAATGAAATTAGTCGAAATAATATTAATTTAAAAAATTTTTTAAATGATTTAATTGAATTATTGCGCAAGATGATTTTAAGTAAGGTTAACGCTTCTTTGCCTAGTGCTTTAGGTTTGGATTTAGGTGAAAAATTAGAAATTAAGATCAATAATTTGAATCAAGCCTTTTCCTTGTCCGATTTAGTAATGATGAGCGAAGAGTTTTTAGAGGCCAGTAAAAAATTAAATACCGCTTTAATTATCCAACTGCCTATTGAGTTAGCTTTAATTTCTATTTATAGCAAGCTTGACTCTACTACAAAAACTTTCATTAAAGAGACCAGGGAGAAAGACTGTGAGCAAGAAACCATTACCAATACCAAAAAAGAAGAAAAACAGGAAAATTTAAATAAAGCCGAAGAAGATGCTTTGTCTAAAAAAGAAATTGAAGACTTTAAAAAAAATCAAATAAATAAGGAAGTTTCAATCAATAAAGATGAGGTGCTTTCACTTCAGGATATTAAATCTGGTTGGACTGAATTTGTTAATAAGCTAAAACCTCATAATCACTCCTTATCTTTTATCTTGCAGAGTTGTAAAATTAGCGGACTTCAAGATCAAAAAATTTCTTTGTCTTTTAAATATCGTTTTCATAAGGATCGTCTTGATAGTCCAGAAATGAAAAAAGTAGTAGAGGATGTTTTGCGTGAAGTTTTTTGCCATGATTTAAAAGTAGAAACAGAGGTTGACGAAAATTTAGAATTAAATAATAAAAAAGATAAGTCACAAAATCAGATTATTGATAATCTATTAAAAACTTTTGGTGGACAAGTCATCAATTAAAATAAATATTAAAATAAATATATGCTAGATATTAAAAAAATACGTGAAGAGAAAGATTCTATTGAAAAATCTCTAAGAAAAAGATTGGGGGCTGAAGCCTTAATTGATTTAGACACAATTATCAATTTAGATGATCAAAGGAAAGATTTAATTCCACGTTTAGAATCTTTACAGGCAGAAAAAAATAAATTATCTAAAATAAAACCTGATCCAGAAACTATTGAGAAAATAAAAACAAGCAGTATTGAAATTAAAAAACTGGAAGAAGAGTTAGCATCACTTGAAAATAGTTTAAAAGAAGCTTTGTTAGCTCTACCCAATATTGTCGCTGATGATGTTGTGGCTGGTGGTAAGGAAAATAATAAAGTTTCTTATACTTTTGGTGTTCAGCCTAAATTTGATTTTCCAGCTAAAAATCACATGGATTTAGCTGAAGATTTGGATATTATTGACTATAAACGAGCCGCTAAGATGTCTGGCTCTGGTTTTTGGGTATATAAAGGTTGGGGAGCCTTGTTGGAATGGGCTTTATTATCGTATTTTATTTTTTATCATAGTAAAAATAATTATACTTTTTTAATTCCACCCTTTCTTTTAAATGAGGCTTCAGCCTATGCCTCTGGTCATTTACCAAAATTTGGGGAAGATTTATTTTGGTTAAAAGATGAAAATCTTTGTCTTAATGCTACAGCTGAAATGATGTTGGGTAATTTTCATCGCGATGAAGTTTTAAATGAAAAAGATTTGCCCTGTCGGTATATTGCTTATTCTGCTTGTTTTAGACGAGAGGCTGGTTCTTATCGTCAAGAAGAGCGGGGCATGATTCGAGGGCATCAATTTAATAAAGTAGAAATGTTTCAATATACCAAACCAGAAAAATCTTGGGAAGCTTTTGCGGAAATGAAGGAACAAGCAACAAAATTATTAGAAAGTCTAGGTTTACATTTTCAAATTAGTGATTTAGCAGCAGGCGATTGTTCAGCCGCTATGGCTAAAACAGTTGATTTAGAAGTCTATATTCCGAGCATGGGAACTTATCGTGAAGTTTCTTCAATTTCTAATGCTTTAGATTACCAAGCTCGTCGAGGAAATATTCGTTATAAGGCCTCTGATGGAAAAAATTATTTTCCTCATACTTTAAATGCCTCGGGCTTAGCAACCTCTCGTCTGATTCCAGCTATTTTAGAACAAAATCAACAAGCTGATGGCTCAGTTATTATCCCCGAAGTTTTACGTCCTTTTATTCCGGGAAACCCAAGTATAATTAAAAAGGCCTAAAACCATGAGAGTACTTCTAACAATAATTTTTTATTCTTTTTATTTACTTTTTCCTTTAATTATTTTTCTTTTTCTGGTTTTATGGCGACAAAAAGAAAAATCAATTGAATTAATTTTTTTAATAATTTTTTTTCTTTTTTTATTATGGGCTCGTTTTGCCGAACCACATATTTTAAGAGTAAAAAAATATAATTTTTTTACTTCTTCGACATTAAACGAAGAAGAGAGAGAAAAAAAATCTTTAAAAATTGTTGTTTTTTCTGATTTACATGTTGGTGTTTTTCGTCAGCCTCGAAAAATAGAGCGAGTAGTAAACAAGGTTAATAAGTTAAAACCAGATTTAGTTTTAATTCCAGGTGATTTTGTTTATTATTCTCGAGTTGAAGATTTAGAAGAGCAATTATCTGCTTTAGCCAAATTAGAAGCTCCGGCCGTAGCTGTTTTAGGTAATCATGATTATGGTAAAAAGAAAAAGGATTTATCAAGAAATATTAGTTCCGTTTTAGAAGCTAAAGGTGTTTTAATGTTGGATAATAAAATAAAGCAATTATTTATTAAAAATCAAAAAATAGAAATAATTGGTTTGGCTGATATTTGGGCAGCTGAGCCTGATTATAGTATTTTACAAGAAACATCTGCTGATGCTGATTTAAGCTTAATTCTCGCTCATAATCCAGATACTGCTTATAAGATTTTGCAAGAAGAGGGGATTGAAGCTCACTATGACTTAATGATTTCCGGTCATACTCATGCTGGTCAAATTAGATTTCCTTTCTTATACAAGCACCTGATTCCTAGTCGTTATGGTTTTGACCAAGGTTTTTATAAAGTATCCGGTCGTGATGTTTTTGTTAGTGGCGGAATAGGGAATTCGGCTCTACCTTTACGTCTGTTTATTTTCCCTGAAATTAGCTTGATAAATATTGACTTTTAGTATTAATAATTTCTTTATATTTTTATAATTAATAAAAATAATATGCCCACTTCAACAAAAAATAAATTTAATGATTTTAATAAGCTTTATAGTTTATCAAAAACCTTAAGATTTGAACTAAAACCAATTGGAAAAACTAGAGAAAATATAGAAAAAAATAACCCCAGTTTTATTAAAGATAAAGAAATTAAAGAAGCTTATCAAATTTTAAAAGAAGAAGAACCCTTAGTCTTTTTTTCTTAAAAAGAGAAGGCTCTTTAACAATAATTATTTTAAATCAAAAGTATAAGTCACTATGTTGGTTATTATTGGTTTTTCAAAACCTCAGTCCTTATTTTTTAAAATCTCGCTATAATGGGCCTAAAGTCATGAAGCTTCATGCTCATTTGTATCTTTTCGTGCCTATTATAGCGGGATTGACTATCTATAACCACTATAAGATTTCTACTTTTGTAGATATTCCTAGCTTGGAGCATATCTCTTATCTATAACCACTATAAGATTTCTACTTTTGTAGATATTCTTTTATACCATTATGGGTATATATCTATAACCACTATAAGATTTCTACTTTTGTAAATATAAATTAAATTAGATATTAGATTAAATATCTTTTTTTTGTTATAATATAACATAAACAATTTAGATAAATTTAAATAAAAATGAGGCAAAATGTCAGAAAAATACTTATATTTGCTATATTTCTCGCAGTTTTTTTTGTTTTTCCCAACTCTTCGGCTTTAAGCAGAAAAACTGAATTTCCTAAAATAGCTAATTATTTTCTCAAATGGACCATTGAAGATCACGAAGTGCCCGCTTTAGCCAAGTGGGATCTTTTAGTTTTGGATATGGAAGTGCAGGAAAATAGTCGAGAAAATCTAAAAAAAATCCGCCAATTAAATCCTAAAATTATTATTCTGGCTTATATCACTTCACAAGAAGCTAATGCTGATATCTATAATAGCCCTTGGAGTTCTAAGGCTACTTTAAGAAAAAAATTGATTAATAATATTGATGATTCTTGGTGGTTAAAAGATAACAATAATACTCGAATTAGTTTTTGGCCGGGAACCAATATGCTTAATTTAAGTAATTATGCCGGAGTTAATAATCAGGGAAAACGATGGAATGATTTTTTGCCGGAATTTGTTAAAAATGAAATTATTTCTACTGGTCTTTGGGATGGTGTTATGTATGATAATATTTGGGGCGATATTGTTTGGGTAGATAATAAAATTAGTATTGATGGTAGCGGACAAATTAAATCAATTAACAAAACAAATACTGCTTGGGCTAATGGAGTAAAAAAAATGCTAATAAAAACTCGACAATTATTTGGACCAAATTATTTAATTTTAGCTAATGGTCGAGTTCATTTAGCTTATCAAGACGCTTTAAATGGAGTTTTATTTGAAAGTTTTCCTGCTGAATGGGAAAGTAGTGGTGATTGGGGGAAGATTTTAACAACTTATTCTGATATCCAAAAAGTAAATCAAAGTCCTCAAGCTAGTATTATTAATTCTTCTGATTCTAGCCAATATAGTTATCAAAAAGTCCGCTTTGGTTTAGGGAGCGCTTTACTCGGAAATACATCTTATTTTTCTTTTGATTTTGGTCCCAGCGATCATAGCCAAACTTGGTGGTATGACGAATATGATGTTAATTTAGGAAAAGCACAATCCGCTCCCTATAATTTATTAGATAAAAATAATTCTTCTTATAAAAAAGGTTTATGGCGACGAGATTTTGAAAAGGGGATTGTGCTTGTTAATTCCACCGATGTTGAACAAACTTATGTTTTTAAAAATGAAGAATTTGAAAGATTGAATGGCAGTCAAGATCGCAGCGTTAATAATGGTTCAGTAATCAACTTTATTAAAATGCGGCCTAATGATGGCGTAATTTTATTTAAAAAGAATTCAATTGTCAGCACTATTAAAAATAGTAGCTTTAATAATGGTGATTTTATTCGTGTTTTTGACTACGAAGGTCGGCAAACTCGAAGCAGTTTCTTTGCTTATTTAGAAAACTTTCCTGTTAATTCTCAAATTTTAATTAGTGATATTGATGATGATGGTTATGATGAAACCTTGGTTAATAGTAAGGGAATTATCAGTATTTATAAAAATGGTGTAAAAATTAATGAATTTAAACCTTACGATGGACTTTTTAAAGGCGAAATTTCTTTTGCGGTAGCTGATTTAAATGATGATGGCACCAAAGAAATAATCACTGGAGCCGGGCAGGGAGGTGGTCCACATGTCAGAATTTTCTCTAAAGAAGGCCGATTATTAACCGGAGGGTTTTTTGCTTATGATCAAAATTTTAGAGGCGGGGTTCGGGTAGCGGTAATGGATCTTGATGGTGATGGCAATAAAGAGGTTATTACGGCCGCTGGTTTAGGTGGTGGTCCACATATCAGGGTTTTTGATAAAGATGGTCGACCTTTGACTGGGGGATTTTTTGCTTATGAACAAAATTTTAGAGGAGGTGTTTCTTTAGCTACTGGAGATGTTAATGGTGATGGCGAACGAGAAATTATTACCGCTCCTGGTCAAGGAATGCGTCCTGAAATAAAAATATTTACTAAGGATGGGAAATTTTTAAAATCATTTTTGGCTTACGAAAGCAGTTTTACCTCTGGTCTCAGAGTAATGAGCGATGATCTAGGATCTGATGGCATTTTTGAAATTTTAAGCGGAACCATTAGTTTTTAATTGCCTTTTGGGTATAAATTTATTATAATTAAGATATAATTTAATAAAAATATGAAAAATAAAGAAGATAATTTTATTATTGAAAGCGAAGAAAAAGATTCTCCGGCTGTTAGCATTAGTCCAGAGAAATTAGAAGTAAAAAAACACGGAAGCTTGGTTGTCGGAACTCTAAATCTAGCTCTTAATCCGCTTAAAAAACGTAATGAAATGTATTATCGAGGTAATCCTTGGTATTTAGTGGTTGATATTGTTATTCTTTTTCTTTTAGCCGCCTTGGCTTTATTTATTTTTTTTAATACCAATTGGGGACCAGCTAAAAGGGTCGAGCTTTCTCTTAATACCAGTTCGGAAAACATTTCTTCTGGTTCTTCGCTTTCTTTAGATTTAAATTATCATTCTTATGTTGAAGCTGAGGACGCAATGCTTTATCTAAGTTTGCCCGATAATTTTATCATTGAATCAGTTCAACCAGCCAATCTTTTTTTACCAGAAAAAAATGCTTTTAATTTAGCTCATATTGAAGATGGCATGCACGGTAAAATAAAAATTAATGGTTTAGTTTGGGGTGATTCTTCACAACAAAAAATTAAATTTAATCTTAGATGCTCCTCTTGTGGTAAAAATGGCGTTTCTAATACTTTTTTACTCAATATTGATCAAAAAGCACTGGATGTTAAGATTGAAACTGATAATAAAGTTTATGCCAACAGCGAATTTGAGGGGCAAATTATCCTAAAAAACAATACTAATAATGATTTAAATGATGTTTACCTTGATCTTGGGCCCGATATTGAATTACGACAAAGCGATAAAAGCATCATTGATCATAAAATAAAAATTGACCATTTAAGACCAGGGGAAGAAAGTAAATTTTCCTTCTTCGCTCTTACTACAAAAAATGACATTTTTAAAATTCAGAGCAATTTTAATTTAAAAATCAAAGATAATGAATTTTCTTTTTCTGGAAAAGAAAAGGAGGTTGCGATCAAAGAAGCTGATTTAAATTTAGAAATAAAAAGCAATGCGAAGAATGTTGATAATGGTGAAAAAATTAATTATTCTTTGTCCTACGAAAACAAGGGCGAAGAGGCAAAAAATTTAATTATTAAATTATCATCAAATAATCCTAATTTCTCCTTAACTTCTTTGCAGGCTGGCAATTTAAGCGATGGATTCAGATTAGAAGGTAATAATATTTTGATTGACACTTTAAAAGCTAAGGAAAGTGGTCAAATTAATTTAAGTGCAAGTTATAAACAACATCGATTTTTAAGCAATCAGGAACTAGCCTTAAAAGCTGAGCTTTCTTATCAATCAGGTGAACAACAGGTAAAACATAATTTTATTTCCAATAAAAATAGACTTAATTCTCAGGTTTCAGTTTCTGCTTCTGCTTATTATTATAGCCCACAAGGCGATCAATTGGGTGTTGGGCCATTACCACCAGCTGTCAATATGAGCACTAAATATTGGGTGCTTTTGGAATTAAATCTTTTAGGCAATGATTTGGACAATGTTTCTCTTAGTGCTGAATTAGCTAAAAATGTTTCTTTTTCTGATAATAAAAGAGTTTTAAATGGTGATTTAAAATATGGTGAAATTGGCAAACGTTTAATCTGGGAACTAGGCTCAATAAGTGGTCCCAGCAATAAATACCGAGCTAATTTTGAAATCAGCTTAAGCCCTGATGAGCAGGATTTAGGTAAAGTTTTAAATCTTTTAGAGAAAATTGAATTAAGGGCTCACGATAAATTTACTGGGGAAGAAATAAATTTAAATATAGCTAATATTGATACTAATTTAAAAAACGATAAACTCTCCTCGGGTAAGGGGCAAGTTGTTAGTTTCTAAATATTTATGATTGATTTTTTGCGAAAAATGAGAAAGGCTAAGTATCAAACCTTAAATAATTTGGAGATTATTGAGGAAAATATTTTACATAATATCAACTTTCTTTATTCACTACAAAAACAAGCCGAAATGTTTCCGGTGCTTAAATCAAATGCCTATGGTCATGGATTGAAGGAATTGTGTCAAATTTTGAATAAAAGTCAAATTAAAATGGTAGCAGTTGATTCTTATCCAGAAGCTCAAATAGTTTATAAATATTTTAAAGGTAAGGTTTTGTTTTTAAACGAAATGCCTCTAAAAGTTTATCGTTATACCAAAAAGAAACGTAGCGAATTTGTTGTTTATAATCTAGAAACCCTAAAATATCTCTCTCGTTATCGAAAAAAAGCTAAAATTCATCTCTTTTTAAATACTGGCATGAATCGAGAAGGCATTTCTGATTTAAAAATATTTCTAGAAAAGGGCTTAAAATATCTAAATAAAGTTGATATTACCGGTTTTTGTTCACATTTAGCTGAAGCTAATTCACTTGATTCCAGCATGAATATCGAACAAGAAAAACGTTTTATGCAAGGTTTAGACTTATTACGTGAATATAAAATATTTCCTAAATGGCTTCATTTGGGGGCTTCGGCTGCTGTTTTTACATTAGATAATAAGAATTTAAGTGCTTTTCGCCCTGGATTAGCTCTTTATGGTTATTCGCCCTTTCCAGAAGACCATAATTTTAGCGCTCTAGCTCAAAAAGAATTAAAACCAGCTTTAAGAATATATTCTCAAATTATATCTGTACAAAAAATCAGAACAGGAGATTGGGTTTCTTATGCTGATACTTTTCGGGCTGAAAATGATTTTGATTTAGCAGTAATTCCCTTCGGCTATTTTGAAGGTTTAAATCGTAGATTGTCCAATAAAGCCAAATTTTTCTTAGAAAGCCAAAAAAAGAATCAAGAAAGCTTATGGCTACCACTACGAGGCTTGGTTTGTATGAATATGACTTGTTTAGATGCTGGTTTAGGCAAAACTGATCATTTATTGGGGGCAAAAATTCAACTTATTTCTGATTTAAAAGACCGGGAAAACTCTTTAGAAAATTTGGCTAAATTAAGCGAAATGAGCCCTTATGAATTTTTAGTAAAAATAAATCATTCCATTCATAGAAAAATAGTATGAAAGAAAGATTAAAAAGACGAAACTTAAGTCATCGCAATAAGAGAAGTTTCTCTGGCTCCTTTCGAGCTAAGAAAAAAAGAAATAAACACAAAATTTTACTATTTATTATTTTAGTATGTTTTTTTATTTTAATTTCTTTTTTAGTCTATCTTTTTTTTATCTCAAATTTTTTTCATATTAAAGAAATTAAAGTAGAAAATATTATTAATGAAAATACCCAGATTAAAAATTTAAATGAAGATGACTTTATTAAAAATGAAGAATTGAAGGGTATTATTAAAAAGCAAATTGAGGAGGGAAGAGGTCTTTTACCACAAAAAAATATAGTGTTTTTTAGTAAAAAAAAGCTTAATGAGAGCTTGGGCGACTATAATTTTGCTAATATTTCTTTGAAAAAAAATATTTGGCAAAAACGTCTAAGTCTACAAGTTAAGGAGAGGGAAGAGGCCTTATTATATTTAGAAAATGGAATTTATTATTTTTTGGATAAATCAGCTGATGTTGTTAAAACCCAAAAATCATGCGAACAAGTAAAATTAGAGACAGAAGAAATAGCTAAGAAAAAAGCTGAAGAAGAAAACTTAAAACAATTAAATAACTCCGAAAACCAAAGCTCAGAAAATTTGGAAACTGCGGAAAAATTAGTAAAAGAAGATAATTCTCCGCTGATTTCTTCATCGGAAGATCATTTAGACAATTCAGCTAACATCAATTGCTTGGATCTTAAAAAGGATTTTGGTGAAGGAATTTTTTTACCCTTAGTAGAAAACATTTCTGACACTAAACGTCTCAGTGAAAATAAAAAACATGTTAATTTAAGTGAGGAATATTTATCTTTTGTTTTTAATTTATATTCTAGCTTGGGCGGTGAGTCAGAACTTAATTTTAAAAAAATAATTTTAGATGAAGAATGTGATACCGTTAAACTAAAACTAAATAATAATTTAGATATTTATTTAAGCCTTAAATATCCTTTTGAAGAGCAAATATCAAAATTTTTTATTATTAGTCGTGAGCGACCATCAGAATTAGTTGGCAAAAAATATATTGATCTACGTTATGGCGATAAAATTTTTTGTTATTAAAATAATTTATTAATATTAAAAATAATTAAATATAAAAATATGGGAGAGAAAAGTTTTAAATTTATTTTTGGTTTAGCAGTATTTATGTTCTGCTTAGTGGTAATTGGAATCTTTTTAATTATTTTAAAGATTATGCTACTCTTTATGCCAGAAATAAATATAATGGGTCTTCGTATTACTTAAAGTTAAACAAAATATATAGCTTAAAGATAGGCATATAAATCTAAGGAAGATATCTTTTAGGCGTATTAGCATCCTAAAAGAGAGCAAAACATTAATCTCTATAATAAAATCCATTAAAATAGCTTATTTTAGTGGATATTAGAAAAAGCTTTACATTATGACTATTATTGTTTATACTAGATATATAAGGTTAATTAATATACATAATGAGAAGTAATATAGTATAAAAAATAAAGCCCCTTAAAGCCCTCCCTAACTTCAATTATCCCTATTTTTATTATATTAATACCTTTAAAGTTATAAATTAATTTAATATTAGTAGACCAAAATATCTCTATTATAATTATTATTTTAATTTTGAAAGACTAAAATTTAAATTGTTTTACCTATCTTTACTCATCTTTTGTCCTAAATTTTAATCTTATTTATTAAGATATAACCCAATTCCCTCCTTAGAAGCTCCTTATACCTTTAAAAAACCTAATTTTATATATTATTTTGCCTAAATTTAAGTAATTTTTAGAATATAAGAGATATTTTAATAATATTTACAATATAATAGTTAAAATAGCTAAAAAACATCGTTTTTAGCCTAAATTTAGCCAATTATTAGCCTGTTTATTTAAAATATGAATAAAGCTGAAAAACCAATAATTAAATACTTGACTGATTTTATAAATTATTGTGAGATTGAAAAAGGCCTCGCCTCTAAAACTCAGGAAAATTACTCTCGTTTTTTGGGTGATTTTTTTACTTGGTTAGAAAAAAATAATCTAGCTAACTTAAAACCAAGTCAATTAAATGAAGAGCACATTTGGCGTTATCGTCTTTATCTTTCTCGGCACACAAGTTTACGTCGTAAAGTTGAATTAAAAAAAGCTAGCCAAAATTTATACCTCATTGCCCTGCGATCTCTCCTAGAATATTTTTCCGAAAAAAATATTAAATCTTTAGCCCCTAATAAAATAAAATTAGCTAAGGATAATGCTGATCGGGAAATTAATTTTTTAAACTTGGAGCAAATAAAGAAATTGATGGAGGCCGTTGATACCTCAACCGAGCCGGGTTTAAGAGATCGCGCTATTTTAGAGACTTTATTTTCTACTGGTCTTCGAGTGGCTGAACTTTGTGCGCTTAATCGAGATCAGATCAAAATTGATCAAAAGACCAAAGATTTAGAAATTGTAATAATTGGCAAAGGTAGTAAAATAAGAACGGTTTATTTTTCTCAACGAGCTGTTTACTGGTTAAAAAAATATTTAGATAAGCGAAGTGATTTAGATAATGCCCTTTTTATTAATTATTGGCGAGCTGCTAAAAAAGGTAATATTGATCGACGTCTAAGTGTCAAAAGCGTTGATGAAATAATGAAAAAATATGTAAAAATTGCTGGTTTGCCAAGTATTTCTACCCCTCACACCCTAAGACATTCCTTTGCCACCAATCTTTTGGCTAAGGGAGTTGATCTACGTTTAGTACAAGAATTTTTAGGTCACAGAAATATCGCTACTACTCAAATATACACTCATGTTACCAAAAAACAATTGCGCGATATTCATCGAGATGTTTATTCAGACAATAGTTTAGATGAATAAAACCTAAAATACAATAAAATTACTAAATTTAATTTTATATTATTAAGGTTTAAATAATATTTCAGGACTTAAATATAGTTTCACTAAAATATAGTTTTTCTAATCATTAATTATCTTAAAATATTAAAAATAATAAACAAAAAAACACCATAGATAAAAGGTGTTTTTGTTTTTTAAATATTTTATTTAACAAATTTAAGGCAAATAAGTTAAGGGATTAACTGGAATACCATCTTTTCTGACCTCAAAGTGAAGGTGCGGACCAGTTGAAAAAGCTCCAGCTCCTGCGGTCCGAGGTGTTCCCCCAGTTTTACCAATAACTTGTCCAGAGCTAACATAATCATCTTGAGAAACTGAAACAGCTGAAACATGACCGTAAACTGTTGAGAAGCCATCAGCGTGAATAATCATAATATAAGCATAATTGGTGCTACCATCATATTTTACCCGAGCAACATAACCAGAAGCGGCTGCTCGTAAGGTTGTGCCTTGAGCAGCACGAATGTCAATACCAGAATGCTCACCAATACTTTTACGGAAAGGATAACTAGGGTCATGAAAAGTAGCGGTAATAGTATTTTTAGTAACTGGCCAAACAAAACCACTAAGACTTTGTTCTAAAATATCACTTCCCTTTTTAGCCAATTTTTCTCTAACCGTTTTTTCCAAAGAAGCAATTTCTGCCATTGCTTGATCATTTTCCTTCTTAGCTTTTTCTAATAATTTTTTATATTCCGCCTCTGATTTTTTAGTTTCACTCAAAACAAATTCTTTTTGAATTAATTCTCCTTCTAAAATTTGTTTTTTATTTTCTAATTCCGCTTTTAACTCGGCTAAGTTCTTTTGCTTTTCTTGTAAAACACTTCCCTGCTCATCTAATTTTTGTTTAGAATCTTTAAGCGCAGCTAAACTAACGCTAATTTCTTTATTGGTATTTTCCAAATAAGTCAGTTGATTTATAAAATCAGTTAAAGAATCATTTAATAAAATTGCCTCCAGTGGACTAGTTTTGTTTTGTTTGTAAATCAACTTAAGAAGTGTGGCGATATGCTCTTTTTCTTTTTCTATTTGCTTTTCCTTATTCTCAATATCAATTTCAATTTTTTTTATTTCTAAATTATTTTTACTAAGCTCTAAAGTAGCCGCTTCAATTTCTAGCTCTGATTGACTTAGGCGACCATCAAGTATTTCTAATTGATTTTGTAAGGTATCTTGCTCTTGAGCTTTTTGCTTGATTAATTTTGAATATTCCTCCTGTCTTTTAGCAATATTTTCAATTTGTTTTTTTTGATTTTGAATTTGATCATTGATAACCCTAATTTCCTCATCAATGACCTCATCATAAGAAGAAAAAGCAAAACCAGACTTTAGAAAAAAAGCCATTGATAAAATCAATAAAGAACAAAACAAAAATATTATCTTATTTCTCTTTCTTTTCATATTTAAATATATTTATACCTCCATTATAACATAATAATTAGAGGAAAACAATGTTTTTGGGGTCAATTAAATCAATTAAGCGACTCTTAGTAGCTGGATAAGTCTTATCACCATGATTTCTGAAAGTACTATAAGATAAAAAAACTTCTTTTTTAGCTCGAGTTAAGGCAACATAAAAAAGTCTCTTTTCTTCTTCTAAGTCATCGCTACGATACAAAGGAAAAGAGCCCTCATTTAAGGCTAATAAAAAAATATAATCAAATTCTAAGCCCTTGACTTGATGAATAGTAACAATTGGTATTCTTCCCTGCTCTAATCCCAAAAAATCAATATTTTTTACTAAGCTGGAAAAATGAATTAAATTTTGCAGCGATGAACGAGGATCTAAATCTTCTTTATCTTTATCAGAAAAGAAACGTCGTAAAGTATTAAATGATTTTTCTCGCACTAAAGCATTTTTATCTTTTTGATAATAATCAGCCAAACCTGATTCCTGCCAAATAAAATCCAAAAATTCAGCTGGGCGAAGTTTATTAGCCTCCTTTTCAAAATTTTCAATACTAGAAGCTAATTTAATAAATTTAGCCTTATACTTATTCCACAGCCCAATTCTTTTTTCCTGAGTCTTTTTTAAATTTTTAATTAAATATTGCAATAGCTCAACAGTAGCCGCTACATCATCGTCAGCGCTATGGGTAGCTGCTTGAAAACCAAGAGTTTTAGCAATATAACTTAGTTTATACGACTCTAAAGACAAAATTCTCTTGGCTAAATCTAGAGTGTCATAATAATTTTTAAAAACAAAATCAATTCCATAACGTTTAGCGTTTTCAAAAATCATATTTAAGTCAAAAGAAACATTATGTCCGACTACGATCGATTCCCCAATAAACTCTTTTAACTCTAATAAAACCTCCTTTGGATCTCTGCCCTTTTCAGCCAAGAATTCATCACTAATTTGATGAACAAAAAAAGCGGAGCCAACTGATTTTTTACTTTTTAAATAATGATGAAATTCCTGTCCCACTTTTCCGTCTATTATTTCACGAGCATAAATTTGAACAATCTCATCTACGGCTGGATTGATACCGGTTGTCTCTGTATCCAGGACTACTATTCGTCCTTTGGTGCTTAAATCCAAAAGTTCAGCTAAGGGTTCTAAAAAATTATAATTTTTAAAACTTAAAAAATCAGAAATATTTAAAGCACATTCTCGACCAGCTTGATTAATTTTAGCCAAAGTTTCTTCGCCAATATTTTTAGGTGGTCGTTGAATTATTCTTTTAGCTGAAAAAAGATCAGCCTTATTAAAAATTATTTTTAAATAAGCAAAAATATCCTTAACTTCTTGTCGTCGAAAGAAATCATATTGATCCACCGTTAAAAAAGAAAGTTTATTTTGAGCAAAGATTTCGGCAATTTTAGGAATAAAAGAATTAAGTCGATTCAAAACAGCAATCTTAGCTTGGGGGTCCTGATCTTTTATTTTTTTTATATTATCTAGTACCCAAGAAACTTCTTCAGAAAAATTATAAGCTCGAAAAACTTTAACTGGTTTTTCTTGGTCTTTAATATCACCCTCTGTACTAGCATCATTGATTTCCTTAGTTTGCGGATTTTCCATGTTTTTTAAAACTGATAAAAAAGTTTTTATTAAAGCTGGATTGGAGCGATAATTTATTTTTAAAGATAATTCTTTGACTGGAGCAAAATGTTCTTTAAATAAACGAGCAATAAAAAGTGGCCGAGAATCACGAAAACTATAAATCGTTTGATCAATATCACCAATAAAAGAAATATTTTTATACTCTCGGGCAAGTTCTTTGATTATTAAATACTCTGATAAATGAGTGTCCTGAAATTCATCTAATTGAATAAAGCGATAACGTTGTGACCATCTTTTTCTTATTTCACTATTAGTACTTAAAGCTTCAAAGGTTAATAAAACTAATTGATTAAAATCAAAGGCGTTTTGTGCCAGCATTTTTTCTTCATATTCTTGAGCAAAGGAAAGCAGATCACTGGGTAATTCTTTGACCTCCAGTCGATGACCCGCTAATTGACGTAAAATCGCAAAACGATATTTAAAAATCTGATCCATAATATTGATGATCTCTCGGTCATTTTCTAAATGAATACTTCGACTTTGACTTAAAATATTTTTAACTATTTCTTTTTGTTCATCCTCGTCAATGATAATAAAATCAGAACTAATTCCCAAAGTTTTAGCCTCCGCTTTAAGAAAATAAGCACAAAAACTATGAAAAGTTTGAATACTTAAAGCGTCAAAATCATTTTTATCATCAATTAATTTTTTTAAACGTCCCCGCATCTCCTCGGCCGCTCGATTAGTAAAAGTTAGAGCTAAAATTTCCCGAGGTTTTATCCCTAATTTTAAAGCCCGAATAATACGTTCACTTAAAACTGTTGTTTTTCCTGTGCCAACTGGAGCATTAAGCAAATAAGCACCCCAAATACTATTTATTATTTCTTCTTGTTCTTTATTGAATTTCATACTTATGTTAATATATTATTATGAATTTAGACAAAGAAAAATTATTATTTAAAAATGGTCATCAATTAATTGCGGCTATTGACGAAGCGGGACGTGGACCTTTAGCTGGTCCAGTAGTTAGTGCTTGTGTTATAATTGATCCCAGTTTTAAAATTAGTCCAGAGCTTGAAAAAATTCGTGATTCTAAAAAACTTAGCCCTAAACAACGACAAGAATTATTTCCCTTAATTAAGAAAAATGTTAAAGCAGTTGCTATTGGAGTTTGTGATAATAAAATTATTGATAAAATAAATATTTTACAAGCTACTTTTCTTTCAATGAAGAAGGCTTTAAAAAATACTGGACTATCAGCTGATATTGTGCTACTTGACGGCAAATTTCCTATTCCTAATTTAAATATCAAACAAGAAGCTATTATTTCTGGTGATGATCAAGTTTTCTCTATTGCCATGGCTTCTATTATTGCCAAATGTAGTCGTGATTTTTTAATGGAAGAAATGGATAAAAAATATCCCCAATATAAATTTGCTCAGCACAAAGGTTATGGCACCAAACTTCATTTGGAAATGATAAGTCTTTTTGGTCCCTGCCCTATTCATCGCCTTTCCTTTGCTCCCTTTTCTTTTAAAAAAGAGCAAATAAAAAAAATATTAACTTAAAGCTTTTTTGATTCGGGCTAGACTTTTTTCTTTACCCAAAACCCAGGCTAATTCAAAAGGGCTGGGACTATTTTTCTGTCCCGATAACACAACTCGTAATGGCCACAAATAATCGCCATTTTTTTTATTATTTTCCTTTAGATAAGGGATAATTAAATTTTCTAAAAATTCTTGTTGCCAATCCTCCTCCTTAACTTCTGTTAAAATATCAAAAAGTTCTTTTAAATTATTTTTTACCTCTTCTAAGTTTAGGGATTTCCAGATAAGTAAATCTTTCTCATATTCTATTTCATCTTGAAATAAATAAAAAGACAAATCAGAAATATCTGATAATTTTTTTAATCTTTCTTGCGAAACGCTAATAACTTTTTCTATCAAAGCTGGATCAGTTTTTTCATCAATTAATTTATCTTTTTCTAAATATGGTCGACACAGATCAACTAATTCACTAATACTTTTTTGTCGAATATAATAAGCATTATAAAAATCTAATTTTTCAATATCAAAAACAGCTGGAGAAGCACCAATACCAGCAATAGAAAACTTTTCAATAATCTCCTCTAAGCTCAATATTTCTTGATCATCTTTGGGATGCCAACCAATTAAAGCACAAAAATTTATAAGTGCCTCGGGCAAATATCCTTTTTCTTTATAATCCTCAACAAAAACATCACCCTGTCTTTTGCTTAATTTTCCCCCACCTTTATTTAAAATTAAAGGTAAGTGAATAAATTTAGGTGCTGTCCAACCGAAAGATTTATACAATAAAGCATTTTTGGGAAAACTAGAAATCCATTCATCTCCCCGACTAACATGACTTATTTCCATTAAATGATCATCTACTACGCTCGCAAATTGATAAGTTGGAACACCGTTAGACTTAATTAAAACCTGATCATCTAAATCATTACTATTAAAAACAATCTTGCCTCGCAATTCATCATACACTTCCACGCAAGTATTAAGTGGCATTTTTTGACGAATAACATAGGGCCAGCCTTCTTTTATTTTAGCCTCAACCTCAGCTGGGCTTAAATTACGACAATGACCATCATAACGTGGCGCCTCCTTCCTTTTTTGTTGCTGATCACGCATCTCAGCCAATCTCTCTTCACTACAAAAACAATAATAAGCCTCACCCTTGTCTAATAATTTTTGTGTATATTCTTTATAAATATCTAAACGTTGGCTCTGGATGTAGGGACCATAAGCCCCTCCTAGATGCGGTCCTTCATCAAAATCAATTCCCAACCAAGAAAGTATTTTTAATAAACTTTCCAAAGCGCCTTTCACTTCCCTTTTTTCATCAGTATCTTCAATGCGTAAAATAAAATCACCACCCTGACTTTTAGCCAAAAGATAAGTGAATAAAGCGGTACGCAAATTACCAATGTGTAAAAATCCAGTAGGCGAAGGAGCAAATCTTAATCTAATTTTTTTATTCATATTTTTTATTTAAATATTTATTATTTTTTTTAAATTTTTTGGCGAGTAAAAAAACGCCATTGAATAAATTTTCCCATAAAAACAAAAACCGCTCGATAAATTCTCTTATACCTTTCGGGTTGCTTAATTAAACGCCAAAGCCATTCTAATCCAATTCGACGCAAAAATAAAGGCGCTCGTTTTGCCTTACCGCTAATAAAATCCAAGGCTCCGCCAATTCCAATTCCAACTTTAAGACTTGGAATTTTAGCCAAATTATAAAAAACAAATCTTTCCTGCTGTGGAGCCCCAAAATTACAAACCAAAATATCTGGAGCAAAATGTAAAATATTATCACTATAAGTTTTGGGCCAAGTATGAGGATCAAGATTCTTGATTACGAAATTTAACTCTGGGTATTTTTCCTTTAAAGCTGATGAGATATCGGAGCTAGAAGACAAACCTTTTTCATTATTAATAATTAAAATTTTATAGGCTTCTTTTTCAGCTAAAGAAAAAATGTCTAAAATAGAATCGGAGCCAGTTAAACGCTTAATTTTTCGCCCCATCAAGGCAGCCGCAATATTTAAACCAAAACCATCGGGCAAAGATAGATCAGCTTTATTTAAAATCTTTAAATATTCTTCATCTTTCTGAGCTTTTAAAATTATTTCTGGATTAGGGGTAACAATATAATTTTGCTTAGCATTTTTCATTAAACCCTGAAAATAACGCAAAAAATTATCTCGACTTAAATCACTATTCAAATTTACGCCCAAAATATTTATTTTCATAAAAATTAAGAAAATTAAAAAAACAGATCCCCTATTAAATTAATGGCCTAATTATATCAAACTAATAGCATAATTATAAGTTAATTATATAAAAAATACCAGTTTTAGTAAACCTTTAAACAAAGAGTTCAAAGATGGTTTTTTGTCTTAATATGGGTTAAAGCGATAAGATTAAATTATTTTCTTAATAAGATTATTATATTTTAAAAAATTTTCTTGACTTAATTTTAAAAATATGATAATAATATCTTTTTGGAATCATGTTTGATTAGGATCATGTTTAAAAATAAAAAATAGCCTTATTTAATAAAAATAGTTTTTTAATTTTTCCAAGCATTAAAAGTCAATAAAAATAGGCTATTTATAAAAAGCCAAAAAGGCTTGACATTATTTTTAAAATATGCTATGATTGATAGTTATATAAAAAAATAAAAAATATCTAAACATACAAAATTATGAAAATATATATTATTGGACAAAAAGGGCTTCCAGCTCATGGAGGCGGAGTAGAAACCCATGTAGAAAATTTGGCTACTCAATTAGTCAATAATGGACATGAAGTTTTTGCTTATACTAGAAGAAACTATACCAGCAAAAATTTTACAGAATTTATGGGTGTTAAACTCATTTCCCTGCCTAGCATTCCAACTAAAAATTTAGATGCAATTAGTCATACCTTTTTTTCGGTTTTAGATTTTATTTTTAGAAGAAGAAAGGCTGATGTTATTCATTTTCACTCTATTGGCCCAGCTTCTTTGATTTGGCTGGTAAAAATTTTTCGTCCAAGAGTGAAGGTTGTCTTTACTTTTCATAGCCAATGCTATTTAAATTCTAAATGGGGAAAATTTGCTAAATTTTATTTATCTTTAGGAGAAAGAATTGGTTGTCAGATGGCTGATGAATTAATCACTGTTTCTAAAAATTTAAAAAAATATGTGGAGGAAAAATATAATCGTCAAGCTATCTATATTCCCAATGGTGTAAATACTAATGAAAAATTAGCAGCCGAAGAAATTAAGGAAAAATGGGGCTTAGAAAAAAATTCCTATATTCTTTCAGTCTCTCGCTTAGTAAAAAGAAAAGGTTTAGAATATTTAATTTCAGCTTATAATCAAATAAATACTAATAAAAAATTAGTGATTGTCGGAGATGGTGATTTTAGTGAAAATTTAAAAGATTTAGCTAAGGGCAATTCCAATATTATTTTTACTGGATCTCAAAGTGGAAAAACTTTACAAGAATTATATTCTAATGCTTCCCTTTTTGTTCAAGCTTCGGAAGCTGAAGGTTTATCAATTGCCTTATTAGAAGCCGCTTCTTATCAATTAGCAATTTTAACCAGTGATATTGAGGCTAATTTAGAAGTATTAGGCGAAGATGCTTTTAGCTTCACTTCAAAAAGTATTGTTGATTTAAAAGAAAAATTAAATTTATTTTTAAATGATGCTAATACTAGAGAAAAACTTGACATAAATATTAAAAAAGTTTATAATAAAATACTGCACGAATATAATTGGTCAAATATCAGTCAAGAAACTATTTCTTTGTATCAAGGAAAGCAATTTGAGGCTGTAAAGAAAATAGCAAGCGTTGATGGTAGTTATGGTAGTGTAATTTAATATTAAGTTTATTAATATAAAAAATAGTTCTTTGAAAAAAATATTTTTGTGGTTAATATCTAAAAGGCCTTTAGTTTAATCTAGAGTTTTTTTAGATATTAACCCCTTAAAATATTATTATTTATTATGAAAAAAATTTTAATTCTTTTAATGACAGCCCTTTTTGTTGTTATGGGCTGCACCGACCAATGGGCTGTTGATGGCCCAAACGGAAATGCTCCAAACAACCCTAACTCCGAAGGAAACGATGTTTCCAACCCTATGGTTATCGAGTATAACCATACAGGAATGGTAAACTACAGCGGCCCAATTGCCGCTGATCCAATCTTTATCTCACGGGAAACCGTGGGACAAAGCTCCGTGGAGCATTACAAGTTGACCTGGAATGCCTCTCCGGTCAACCCAAATTCCTTGGGGCTAGTGCGGCTATCCATCCCCCATGTCAATAGACATGGAAACACCGTCTACGCAAATGAAGCGTATGACGCGACTTATTACTTTGAAGGATCCGATCATGACTGGATCTATTTCAAAGTAGTATCCATTCCTAACCAAATATTGAAGTTTAATATCGCCATTAAAACGGCGAACTCTACAAATTGGGATGGAAATACTTGCAAATGGTTCCACCACATCCTACCGGATGATGGTGTGAACAATATATATACCATCACAACTCAGTGATGGTAGGCATAACTCTCAAAGGTTGATCAAGATCAACCTTTTTTTATTTCCCAAACACCTTGACTCAAATTAAATTTTATAATACTATCTTATGATATCAAATTAATTGTTGAACCTTAAAAAAATAAAAGAGATGAAAGAAAAAGAAAGAATTTCTGACTATCAGCTAGAGCTCCTTCTGAGTAAAATGGCTGATGCCCTACAAGCTGGAGTTATCAGCGAAAACGAAGTCCTAAGATTTTTGCAGGGAAAATCCACTAATTCCCCAAAAACCCTTCCAAGTATCATTGAGGTTAATTATTTTTACAGTTTAGAAGAAATGATTAACCGAAGCGCTTGTAATTGGAAACACTCCTTAGTAAAAAAAGAGTATCCTCCCTGGCCAGAAGAACTCAAAGATCAAAAACATTTCTTATACGCTAAGTTATTTGTTTTTGATCAGGAGCTTGAAAGCCAAGAGGCTATTGATGCAATGAAGAGAGCCGGCTATCGTCCCGCTACTATGGCCGAAGCTATAGCCTTCATTGACTTTATTAGAACTCAAAACAAGGAGCAAAGAGAAGAGTTGAGAAACACTCTAAGTAAAGCTCAAATTATTTCTCTAAAAACCGAAAACGCCACCAAAGAAATGGTAGCAACCTTTAATCTTAGTAAGGTCGGTAAAATCATTGGCTGGATTGATTTACTGCCCTTTACTAGTAAATGGCCAGCTGGATCTCAATTCCTGGGCATTTTCGAGTAAAAAATTTTCAAAATAAACAAGATCGAAACATCGACCTTTTTTTAAACAAAAAAATATCCCTTTATATTATCAAAAACTATCCACCCATAATTCATTTTCCAAAAAAAACAAAAACCCCGAAATCTATTTTTTTCGGGGTTTCTATTTTTAAAATTATTTTTTCAAGGAATTAATAAATCCTAAAAACAAGGGATGTGGCGCTAAGGGGCGAGAAAGATATTCCGGATTAAATTGAACCCCGATAAAAAAAGGATGGTTTTTTATCTCAATTGCCTCCATAATTTTTCCATCTGGTGAATATCCAGAAAATACTAAATTATTTTTTTCTAATAAATCTTTATAATCATTATTAAACTCTAAACGATGACGATGTCTTTCACTAATAACCCCTTTTACTCCTTGTTTAGTATAAAGCTCAGCTAACTTAGTCCCCTTCTTTAATTCACAAGGCCAAGCTCCGAGACGAACACTTTTACCATTCCCTTTTTTTCGATTTAATTTTTCTTGCTGAGCATTAACATGAAAAAGGAATTCTTGATTTGGCAAATCTAACTCTTCGGAACCAGCATTTTTTAATTGACAAACATTTCGAGCAAATTCAATAACAGCTACCTGCATGCCATAAGAAATTCCCAAAAATGGTACTTTATTTTCTCGACAATATCTAACAGCCTTAAGTTTTCCAGAAAAACCTTTGGTCCCCCAATCCTGAGGCATAATAATTCCATCCATATTTTTTAAAATATCAACTCCCTTTTTTTCAATTTCCTCAGCATTAAACCATTCTATTTTGGGTTTAATTCGGTATTGGGTAGCCGCATGTTTAATAGCACCAACCAAAGAGGTGTATAAATCATGTAATGGATAAACACTATCTCGGTCTAAATATTTTCCAATAATACCAATTTTAACCTCCTTTTTCGCCCCATCCATATTTTTAATCATCTGCTTCCATCGTAGTTCCTCATCCTTAGAAGCTTTAGTGGGTTTAGCTTTCAAGCCTAATTTTTTTAATAATTTATTACCAAAATCATCTTTTTCAAAATTAATTGGAATTTCATAAATTGAGTCCGCATCGGGAGCCGCAATAATATCTTCTTTTTGCACATTACAATGAATAGCTACTTTTTCGCGACACCCATTATCAATCTCTTTTTCAGAACGAAGTACAATAAAATTTGGCTGAATTCCAGCACCATTTAAAGTCCGAACAGCATGTTGGGTTGGCTTAGTTTTCATTTCGCCAATTTTATTGGGTACTGGTAAATAAGAAACAATTACAAATAAAATATCTTGAGCATTTTTTAATTTCATCATCCGAGCGGCTTCTAAAAACAATAAATTTTCATATTCTCCAACTGTGCCCCCAATCTCAATTACCATAATTTCAGCCTGTGATATTTCAGCTGCTTTTTTTATGCGCCGACTAACCTCCTGTGGAATATGGGGCACCACCTGAACACATTTTCCTCCATACTCTAAATTTCTTTCTCGATTAATGACACTCTGATAAACTCGACCGGTGGTCATGTAATTCGCCTTTAAAATATTTTTATTTAAAAATCTTTCATAATTTCCTACATCTTGATCGGTTTCATCAGCATCATCGGTAACAAAAACCTCCCCGTGCTCAATTGGATTCATCGTTCCCGCATCAACGTTGATATAGGGGTCAATTTTAATAGCCGAAACATTATAACCCTTATTAGAAAAAATTTTAGCAATTGAAGCGGTTGTAATGCCCTTGCCAACCCCGGACATCACGCCACCAACAACAAAAACTAATTTGGTTTTAGTTTTTGTTTTGTTTTTTTTCTTAGACATAGGACTATTTAGAATTAATTGTATTTAGGTTAAAAAATTTTTGCGCCTCTTCACTATCAAAAAATTTTTTAGCGGCATCCATTTGCGGATCTTTATCTTGAAGATATTCTTCATAACTTATCTCAATTTCCATATCGGCTTTTATACCCTCCTCATTGATATCTTGGCCTTTAGGAGTTAACCATTTAGCAACCGTCATTTTTAAAGCTGAACCATCTTTTAAATTTCCCAGAATTTGAACCGACCCCTTACCATAACTAGTTTCGCCAATAATATAAGCCTTTTTATGATCTCTTAAAGCCCCAGCAATTATTTCCGAAGCTGAAGCACTGCCTGAATTTATTAAAACTAAGGTTGGATAATTGGCTAATCTATTTAAGCCTCGGGCTGGATAATCCAAACGAGTGCCATCAGCAAACTCTTCAATAACAGCTACCTCACCATTGATCCATTCACCCAAAACTTCAACCGCTGCCTCTAAATATCCGCCAGGATTACTACGTAAATCTAAAATTAATTTTTTAGAAGCTGAAGCAACAAAATTTTTAACTGCTTCAGCAAAAAGCTCACTAGTATCATCATTAAAAGATGAAATTTTAATTAAGAAAACATCATTTTCTAATTTTTTATACTCAACACTCTTAACTATAATAGTATCACGAATAATTTTAACCTCTCGAATTTCATCGGCCATTGGATTATAAATATTTAAGATCACCTCTGTTCCTTTTGGTCCTCTAATTTTGGCTACTGCCTGATCAAGACTCAATTCCTTGGTGCTTTCAGAATTAATTTCTAAAATTTTATCACCCGGAATAAGACCGGCTCGACTAGCTGGACTACCATCTAAAGGCGAAATAATTGTTAGTAATCCATCACGAATTCCAATTTCAGCTCCAATACCATCAAAACTACCTGACATATCTTCTTCAAAATCTTTGTTTTCTTTGGGATTCATAAACTCAGTATAAGGATCGGCAAAAGAAGCTACTAAACCCTTTAGAGAGCCATAAAACATTTGTTTATCAGTAACTTGATCACGATTAGGATGCTGACTCCTAAGCTTTTCCCAAACATCCCAATACATATTAAAATCAATATTTTGTGCCCATTGCCCATCAACTTTACTATACTTTCCTTTTAATTTTCCCAAATAAAGAACCTCTTTTTCGGCCATTTTTTTAACTGTATCACTTTCTACTGCCAAATAAGCACCGGCTGAAAAAAAGAAAAAAATAATCATTAACATGACTATAATTCGCAATAAACTAAATATAATTTTCTTTACTTTTTTATTCATAATTATTTTCTTATTATTTTTATTACCCTCTTATTATTTTTAAATTTTGTGGATCACGAATATCAATAATTTTAGAAGGTCGACGTTTCGGTCGATAACCCTTTAATTTAACTAAATAATCAGCTTGATATTTTTGTTTATTAAAAAAAGAAAAAATCTTATTGAGATTATTTAAAGCCTGTTGTCCACTTAAATTACAACTAGTAGAAATTAAGGGAGCATCTAAGTCTTTTATTATTTTACTCAAAAATTTGTCTTTTGGCAAACGAAGCGCTAAACCTTCTTTATCAGTATTAGAAAAAAAAGAAAGTTTATTTTTTTTAAGCTTTAAAATAAAGCTAGTAACCCGAGAATGACGATTATTAAAATAATTTTGTATAATTTTTTCTTGCTCACTACTGATAATAAAATATTTTTTAGCCATTGTTAGGTCAGCACATAAAATAATAAAAGATTTTTTCTTTGGTCGATTTTTAATTTGATAAACTCGCTCCACGGCTGCCCTATTCTCTGCCAAACAAGAAAAACCATAAAAAGTATCGCTTGGCAAAACTAAAACAGCCCCCCGATTTAAGAGTTGCTGTATTTTTTGACTGGAAGAGTTTTTGGATGAAGCTAAAATTAACATAGCATAAATTATCTATCACTTATTTAAGATCTAAATTATTTAAGTAAATTATTTAACTATTTAACAAAAGACTCAATTGCCTCAATTGTTGTTGGGACAAAAGGTTTAGCCCAAGAAACAGCCTTAATCAAAAACAGTGCTATTTCTGATCCTTCCACTATTTTAGACAAAAGATCGTTGGAAAAAGAATAAGAAATAGCAATAAAAACAATACTGCCTAAAATAAAAAGCCCTTGTATCAAACCTAAGAGAGCCCCTAAAATCCGATTAGCCAAAGAAAGTAAAGGCAAGGAGGTAATAATTTTTAATATTTTAGCAATTAAATTAAAAGCTAAATTCAAAACAAAGGACGAAAGCGTTAAAACAATAATAAAAGATAAGGTTTTGCCAAGCGCCTCCGAACCAAAGCCAATAGCGGGAAACCACTCATAAACTTGTTCAAAAAACTTAAAAGAAATAATAATAGATAAAATCGTGGCTAAAATACCTAAAATCATCTTTATTAAACCCTTATAAAGTCCATACAAAATGAAAAGACCTAAAAAAATCAATAAAACTAAGTCTAATGTTGGCATAATAGTATAAAATTAGCTGATAATAATATTAAAATTAATTAATGAATAATAATTGTAAACTCACCCTTACTAGCATCTTTATCTTGTTCAAATATTTTGCACAACTCAGCGATATCTTGATTATAAAAACTATAAAACATCTTGGTTAATTCCCGAAAAATCATGACCTTCTTCTTGGTTCCCGAAGCCTTAATTTCCTCTAATAATTTTTTAATGCGATGCTTGGATTCATAAAAAACAACCGGATATTTAGCCTCCAAAATCTCTTGCAACATCTTATTCCTTCCCTTTTTATGAGGCAAAAAGCCAAAAAAAATAAATTTATCGGCCTTAATTCCAGAAACCGACAAGGCTGTTATTATAGCTGAAGGACCCGGAATAGCCTCAATTTTTATCGCCGCATTTTTATTTCTAATAAAGTCTACCAATTGTCCCCCCGGATCAGAAATATTTGGTGTCCCCGCATCACTAATTAAAGCAACTGATTTGCCCTTTTCTAAATCCCGCAAAACTGCTTCATACTTATTCGGTCCTGAATGATGGTGAAAGGATACTAGGGGTTTTTTAATCTGATAATGCGATAAAAGTTTTTGCGCTACCCGAGTATCCTCACTTAGAATATAATCAACTTCTGATAAAATGCGGAGCGCCCGAAAAGAAAAGTCTTCTAAATTACCAATCGGTGTCGCTACAATATATAAAGTCATATATATTTAACTTATTAAATTTTCCTTTCTTTCTTTGACATACTTTAACCAAGAATCAAAAACATCAACAAAAACTCTAAAAGGAGCTTCAATAATAAAATCTAAAATAAAAACAAAAATATTAATTCGTGAAGCATTATCAGAAAGAAATTTTCCAGTAGCGACAATTGGTGTATAGAAAAAATCTAAAATAAAAGAAAAGAAACCTTCTTTCGGCTCAATAATAATAAACTTCTTAATATCGCGTTTAATTCTAAAACTAAAGAAACTAGCAAAGGTTAAGAAAAATAAGAAAATAATAATACTAACCCAATTAAATCCCAAAAAGGTTAAAAATTTAACAATAAAGTAAATGGTTAAAGAAAAACCACCAAAATAAAGAATGGTGAAAGAAATGTCCATTGCCAAGGTTCGTTTAGCTGGTTTTTTAAGCAAAATTGATTTAGCCTTTCTTTTTTCATTAAAAACAATCTCCTCTACCCCACTAATTATTTTTTTGGTATTTTCCTGAGCCGGTGTCCAAGTAAAAAGTATCATTAAAAATAATAAAACAGCTGGAAAGCTAATATTAATAGCTAAGGTCAATAAATTAATTTCTTCTCCAAAAAATTTAACCGCTGGAACTTCTAGCAAAAAAACAAAGATTGATTTAGTTAAAAAGATATAAATAATACTGCGAAAACCAGAACGCCATAACTTCTTTTTAATTTTAGCAAACCTTTTTTCACAATTCTCTTTAATAGTATTGATGAAGGCTTTATAGTTATTAGACGCTTGATCATAAATTCTCATTGGATTTTCCCAAATAGTTTCCTCTAATATTGAAAAATAAAGTGAATAAGATTTAGTAACTTTATCTAATTGTCGCTTTAAAGGATGTTTTAATTGCTCTTGAATACTGGCATAAATAACATCAATTTTGGAAGCAATGTCCTCAATTTCTTCAGTCTTTAGGTCATCGTGTGACCATCGATTATTATAATATTTAAAAATGGCAAAGGTTAATAAATCATCATCATAGTTAAGATAATTTCTCACAACCGCTAAATAAGTTTGAATATCTAAATCTTCATCATAGGGTAAATTTTTCGGTAAACGAATACTATCACGCAAAATCTCAAACATATCTAATACTATTTCTTGCTGAACATTATCTCGAGTTAAATTCATTTCAATCTCTGAAGCAGCCAAAGAAGTAATTAATTTGAATAATTTTTTTTGTGCCTTTTGCGTTCTTTTGCGTGATTTTTCTTTATTAAAATTGAAAAAAAGGTGAAAAAAATTATCTTTCTCTTGTAATAAATCCTCTAATTTAATATATTTTTCAAAAATATTGGCTACTTCCTGAATCTTTGACTCCAGTATTTTATTGTTTTCTAAATAACCTGCTTGAATTAATTCGGTCATTAAATGCAAGGCCATTTCTTCACTCTTAGCCTTTTTTAAAAGACCTTCAATTATCATATGTCTTTTAAAGATACGTTTAATAGCATTTTTACGTAATAAATGATCGTCATCATAGTCCACCGCATTTCTAATCTTTTCATAAACTAAAGTTAATTTGGAGGTCATGCTGGAAACGACAATATTATTAGACGAATCTTTAGTGTTTTTTTCTAAACCATTTTTCTTAATATAAATCAATTGAAAAAGACGTTTGGCGGAAAGGGTCAAACTCAAAGATTTTTCCTTCTTTTTTATCAAATTAGGGCTAACCATAATTATCTTTTTTAAACTTTATTAGATATCTTTATATTACTATATTTCAAATTAAATATCAATGCCCTATTGACTTCTTTTCATAAATTTACTAATATATAAACACAAGCCCCCAAGGCTTTTTTAATTACATTTTTATAAGAATATGGGATTAAATAAATATGTAAAAGAATCTATTATTGAGCTAAAAAAAGTTTCCTGGCCA
>CAYTRX010000004.1:0-42769 GCA_964440365.1 uncultured Gammaproteobacteria bacterium
CGGCTTTATCAGGAATCTTGCAAGAATAGTGTCTAATGAAATGGGTACCTTCCATTTTTTATACAAAAAAATATTAGAGAACTTGAGGAAGATATGATCTTTTTTGCTGTTTAGATTATGAATAAAAATTTCTTAACAGTACAAAAAAACTAGCCAAAGCCAGTTTTTAAAAAGAGTTGTATAAAAAATTAATTTATATTTTTCAAAACATCTTGTAAAAGTTTTCTGAAAGGCATCAGGTTTCTCCGATCAATTTCTAAAAGTTCATCCTGATTTAATTCTACATAAGGTTTTTTATATCTTTCTGGAACCATAAATGAGGACATCGGGTAACCGGGATTAAGTTTATCTGAAAACACGCCAATAAAATAATCTCGTTGAACAGCCTGAGCAGTTTTAAAAATATTATTTTGCGGATCATAATAAGTCATTCTAAAATCCCAAATAAATTGTTTATTACCACCCGGATAGTTTTGAAAAATTTTTCTCCAAACATCCAAAACTTCTAAATCACTAAGCTCTTTTCTATCTTTACAAAAACGACGAACAAAAACATTGGGCTGCTCATTATCAGGAAGAAAATTGGTACTAAGAGCTTCATCAATAGCTATTGTTGGCAAACAAGCAATTTTTGCGTATTCCCTAGCCTTATAGATAGAATTATCTTGAGGACTATCAAAAGGCTCATCAACCTTAAAATCTATATTTAAATCTCCAAGACTCACTAAATCTAAATTATCAAAATCAGAAAAAAGATTTTTATAACGTTTTAACTTTCCTTGATTATGAGTAGCAATTAAAATTTTATGCATAATACATGAAAAATAATTTAAAATTCTAAGTATTTTAATGAATCAACTAAAATTACCCCCAAATAATCATAGACATTATATGACTCAACAAATTCAGGCATATAGGTACCACTAAGTTCTATTTTCTCTCCTCCACTTAAGCGACTAAGAATGCCGACATTTTCATCGCCTAATTGTAAACGATAATGAGCACCATCTTCGGTCTTTATTCCATATACGCATAAATCATTATGCGGCTCATTTTGGTTTTTTATAGGTAAACAACTAAATTCTCCAACGACCGTAATTGAATCAGCCTCCCCCACTTTTATATCCTCATTAAAATTCTCATTAGTAAATGAGTATTGACAGTTACAAAATATTTTCTCGCCACATAAGTTGGCTGTACCGCTACAAGGAACTTTTTCATTATTATATTTCTTACAAGCAAATATTCCATCACAAGTTTTTAAATCAAACTCACAATATCCTTTTTCTAAAAAAACTCTAAAATTTTTTTCGCACTTAATAGGGCTTAGAATAAATAAGGCGATAATAACAAATAAAGCGACAAGGAGAAAATAAACAAAAATTTTAAATCCTTTGTGCATATTGATTTAATTAATTATTACATAATTAAATATAGCAGCAAAACTCCTTTTTGTAAATTTATTATATTTTTAAAAAATAAAAAAAGCTCACTGAATAATAGACTTTTCTATCATCAAGTGAGCCATAATTTTATAAGTGATCCATAGTTTTATATGAGGTTTCCCCCATAAAAATTTTTTATTGCACCCTCCCAATCTTCGGCATTAGCAAAAGTGATAATCATCTTATTGCCAGAACTGATAAATAAATTAGGGACAAGCTCCGGAACACCTTCTGGTGTCCAATACCAAGTTTCCATTATCTTCCCAATAATTTTATTGGGAATAATTTTGTCTACAATAGAAACCCGTAAAACTAATTTCCCTTTATCGTGGCTATCTATTGCTAATTCACAATAATGATCATTCCACAACTGTGGAGATTGGGGATTGCTTTTAATAACTGGCGCCTCTTCCTGGCGCAGAATTTCTTCAAAAAAAACTTTAATTTCATCAATAAAGTACAACATAGATTACAAATTTAATTGTTTATAAATTGGTGAATTATCTCAATTTCCATAAAAAAGAAACAAAGATAATCCACCAAACACAACTAAACAATAAATGTCAAAGAGCTAATTTATAAAAATACTATTACCCGAGCAATATAACATAGATTAATATTTTTATCAATACTATAAAAGACCTAAATGATTTAGGTCTTTTATTTTAATAAGTACCCCTATCTTGTTGTTTTATATAAGCATTTTTATCTAACTAATTTATTTAACTTAGAATATATCTCTGGCTCACTAGGAAAATACTTTAAAAAATCTGTTTTATATCTTTCAAAGGAATGCTGATTAATATTATAAACATTTTTATCAATCAAATCAGCTAAATCGTAAAACATTTTTTTAAGATCATCTCCCTCCTTATCTAAGCCTGATGATTTTCCCTGCTCTTTTAAATCTTCTAATGCTTTTTCCATTCTAAGTAAAACAGTTTGAGTGTCTAATTTTTCACCAACAGAAAAATAATTCTCTATAACAAAATTAATGTTAATATCATTTAAATAATTTATACTCTGATTAATATTATTTGATTTTTGCTCTAATTCTTTATAATCTGAACTAGTTCTTTGATAATATTTAAAGAAATCTAAAATTTTTTCATACTCTTCGGCACTAAGAATTTCTTCCTGTTTTAATTTACCAGCCTGATCAATAATATTTTTATCAATTTCTCTATAAAAATTTAGATCTTTAACATTTCTTGTGAAGGCATTAAAAAAATCATAACGTGATCTGGCTTTTTGTTTTTTTGATTTACTATCAAAAATGCTATCTTTTGTTACAATATGCTCATCTTTTTTTACTAAATCACCAATCTCTTTAATGTGCTCATCTCTTTTTTCATTAAATGGTTTTCGAATTTCTTCTCCTAAATTAAAAAATTTGTGGAAAATTTCTTGTCTACCGCTTAAAGCGCTTTTTGTAACTGTCAATTGAATATCGGGAGACATTTCAGATAATACTTTTCCATGTGAGCTTAAAGTTTTTTCTAAAGAGTTTTTTTTGCTTAAATAATCTAATAATTTTCTAGAATCCTCCCTCTGACCATTAAGTTTTTTACTAATTGATCCAGCTAACCATAAAAAATCAATATTATCTTCCAAGCTATTTTTGTTTCTTATATTTCCATCATAATAAAATGGATCTGAGACTATTTCGTCCATCAACATTTTCTTTACAATCTTGTCTCCATATTGATCACCCAAGTCAAGAAGATTATAAGTAATTGTCACGCCTGGTTTATTATTAATATAAAAACCATGATTTTGTCCTTTAGCTTTGTCAAACTGGAAGGTACCCATTTCATTAGACACTATTCTTGCAAGATTCCTGATAAAGCCGGCTGTAAATAACAGGCGGCATTTTTAATTTTGAATGTATTCTTAAATTATTATGCGAACTGGTTGGAAAATTAGTCGAAGAGAAGGAGTTATCCTTTTTGTTTTAGCAGTCTTGAGAATGTTTTTTGAGGTTTATATGGGACGTACCGCTTAAATATTGTTTTTAATATAAAAAATAAAAATAGGCTAATATTAGCCTGTTTTTTAAAATAGTCAATTTTTTTTCTTGACATAGATTAATGACTATGATATAAAAATATAACTATTATTGAACTTTAAAAAAATAATAAAAATAAATTAGAGCGCCTAATACATATAATAATTGATGTTGAAAATGTTTTGTTGATATATTTAATTCAGTAAACTGCTTTGTTTTTTATTTTTAGAAAGCAGGGTAGTTTACTGAATTGTTTAACCAAATTTTTTTATTATGAAAGATTTTCAAACCCAGGTAATGAGAGGCCAAGAGATAGAGAGTTTTTGGCCAGTTAGTGATTTCAATGAATCGTATCCCGATAAGGGGGCGATAAGAAAATCTGCTCTTATATCTAAGACTAGTTCTGATCAAACATCTTTAGTCTTGGGACGTGTTTTTATAGAAAAAAGTGATCGAATCAAGAGAAGGCAAAACTATTTAGTTGGTCTTCGCTTTTATTCTTTGGGAGAGCTGGTAACAATTGATGTTATCAGTGTCAACAAGGGGTTCCACCGAGAAATATGTCACGAACATCTCCAACGTATGGAGTGGCCTTCTTGGAGCAGAAAACTAAATCAACCGGTTGATTATTTTGATAATACGACCTATGCCCCTTTTCTGTTCTCAGGGGGATGCTTGCAGTTAAAAGATGATAATAAGATCAATTTTATTGAAGGAAGTGATAGTTTTGGCAAAGGAGTCTTTTTCTCAAGTGCTAACTCACTTGCTGCTTATATCTCTTCTTTGGTGGGGATAAAAGTAGCAGGAGACAAATCACTTGGAGAAAATTTTGTCAAAAACATCCTCCAAATTACTCATCAATACAAAGGTAGAGAAAATTTCTATCAAGAATTGGTGCAGAATACTTTTCGACATAATTCTACTATGAGTGTTAGTCCTAGTTCGCAATATCTAGGTTCTCTCTTAACAATGAAGGCGCTTGATCGCTCCATACTCGGAGGTGAAAACATGGCTTTCATTATGACCGAGGAAGCAGCTAAAGATAGAGTAGTAAAATATTTTAATTAAATAATAAAAACTAATCATAAGATTAGTTTTTTTATTATAACAATTTATGTTAAAATAAAATTTGAGTAATAATTAAATTAAAATTAACATTAAATAAATGTCTAAAAAAAGAAAATTAAGAATAGCTATCGTATCTAAATTATGGGAAGAAACACAACCCGATTCTCGCGGTGGAACCGGATCTTCTATTGGTTATTTAGTTAATGGTTTAGTGGAGAGAGGGCATCGGGTTACTCTTTTTGCTACGGGAAATTCAAAAACTAAGGCCCAAGAGTTGGTTGCAGTGCGTGATGAGCCCTATTTTTCTTCTTATTCGGAAAGCCATGAATATGAAAATATTGCAGCGGCTTTTAGGCGAGCGTCGGATTTTGATATTATTCATTGCGCAGTTGAACAAAAAAGTCTTATTTTTTCTGATCTAACAACAACGCCGTCATTACATTCTATTCGTTATGGGGAGTTTTTTGAACAAGAATTAGCTTTATTGAAGAAATATAAAAAAGCTAATTATGTCGGCATTTCTCAAAGTTTAAAAAAATTATTACCTTTTTTAAATTGGCAGGGAATTATTTACAACGGAATAGATGCCGATAGTTTTTTCCGAGAAAAAGATTTTGGCGATTATTTATTGTTTTTAGCTCGGGTTAGTCCACAAAAAGGAGTAGACTTGGCAATTAAGGTAGCGCAAAAATTAAAAATGAAATTAATTATTGCTGGCAAAATCTTTCCGGTTGATAAAGAATGGTTAGAAAAAAATTTTTATCCTCACCTTGATAATGAGCAAATTATTTATTTAGGTGAAGTTTTGGGTGAGGAAAAGAAAAAATTATTAGCTTCAGCTTATTGCTTAATTCAACCCAATAGATTTATTGAAGCTTTTGGCAATACTTTTATTGAAGCACAAGCTTCTGGACTTCCAGTTATCACTTTTTCCAAAGGAGCAGCTCCCGAGCTAATTTTAAATGGACAAACTGGATATTTGGTAGAAACATTTGATGAGATGTTGGAGGCGGTAAAAAATGTTAAAAAAATAAGCAAAGAGGCTTGTTATCAACGAGTAAAAAATAATTTTTCCCTAGATCAAATGATTAGTTCTTATGAGGATTTGTATTATCGAATTATAGAACAATCTAAGAAAAAGGCCTAATAAATTAATGTTTAGGAAGTATTTATTATTGTTTTATTTGGTAAATCTTTATTTAAAAGCGTAGCGATTAATTAGGAAAAATGTATGTGCACATTAGCAAAAAGTATTGACATTGCTTAAGTAAAGTGTTAATATTTTTGGAATAGATCTTTAAAATTCTCAAATTTATATAAAAAATTAATAATGGTAGAAGAATGAAAAAGAAGAAAAAATTTCTAGATTTTTGTCGGGACATTTTTAGTCCTCGGCATCCTTCAAGCCACAAGAAAGAATGGTGGCAAAGAGAAAAAAAGCAAAGATCATTTTCTGGAAGAAATGATAAAAAAACAATTTCCGGAAATAATTTTTATCGAGTTGCCAAAACTCGAACACAAAAAAAGTAGACATATCGGACTGTTTAAGACAGTCCTTTTTTATTAGTAAAATTATTGCCTTAATTATTTAAATAATTTAAAATAATATTATGAAAAAAAGATATAAATTATTGTATTGGTTTTTAAATCCTACAATAAAACCAAGAAAAAGAAAGAGGGTTAGCGCTAAAGAAAAATTAGAATATCAAAAATACAAAGATCAGGCGCGAGCTTTGGTTATAAAAAAAATAGAAAAATATAATCGCTTTTATAATTTTAAATATAATCGGCTCACTATTAGGAATCAAGTAAGTCGTTGGGGCTCTTGTTCGCAATTAGGTAATTTAAATTTTAATTATAAAATTATTTTTCTGCCCGAAAAATTGGCTGATTATATTATTGTTCATGAGCTTTGTCATCTCAAGGAATTTAATCATTCGCCTCGTTTTTGGGCTTTAGTTGCTCAAACTTTTCCTGATTATTTACAATTAAGAAAGGATCTTAAGAAAATAAAAACACCCCTGCCTGGCAAGAGTGTTTTTTAATTATTTATTATTTTAACTAGGCTATTTGAAAACTCCGGCTAATAAAGTTTTTTATTTTGATTCTATTCTTTGGGTTTGGCTCGCGATAAAACCAAAGATGAGAACCAGCCTTTTTGTTAACAGCAATTCTTTCTCGCAAATTTTCAGTTTCGCCAATATCGGCGATTTTATTTTTGCGATCAGCGATAATGTATACTCCAGGATCACTTTTAAACTTGGAGTTAAGAGGGAACTGTCCTTTAAAAGGAACTCCTCGAAAAATAACTTCTTTATTCATAGAATTGGTATTGATCCTTCTTTAAGAAGAGGAAATCAATGTAATTTAATAATTATTAATTTTCTAATTTAATTATAAGTTAAATAAAAAATCTTGTCAAGAGATAAAACTTGTCAAGGCTGTGGATAAGTCTTGACGAAAAAACTTGACAAAAACTTAAATATTCCTTATAATATTAATACCATCTTTAAATAATTAATTAAAATCTAAAAAATATGCATGAAGTACAAAAAAAATTAATGACTTTGGCCAATAAAAAGGATCTTTCAAAATTGACTTTAAGAGATGTTGGTGAAGAAATTGGATTGGGGCGAGAAAAACCTCAGATTATTAAGCATCATCTTCAACAACTAGTCAAAAGGGGTTTAATGCAAAACAAAAATGGTAAATATTTTCTTGTTTCACCCCAAGAAGATGATAAAAAGTCTAACCTAGTTTCTTTGCCTATTTTAGGTTTTGCTAATTGTGGTCAGGCTTTAGCTTTAGCCGAAGATCAGATTCAGGGTTATTTAAAGGTTTCGCCTAGCATTTTAAGAAAGAAAAAAAATGTTTTTGTAGTTCGAGCTAAAGGAAATTCAATGAATAGAGCCCTTATTGGTGGCGATACTATTGATGATGGTGATTATGTTTTAGTTGATTCTGAGGCTAAAAACCCCGAAAATGGCGATTATATTTTGTCACTTATTGACGGAGCAGCTAATATTAAAAAATTTAAAAAAGATGAAGAGCGAGCTATGATTATGTTAATATCTGAATCGAGTTCTTCTTATGATCCGATTTTTATTCACGAAGACGATATTGACTCTTATTCAGTTGCTGGAAAGGTTTTGGCAGTTTTGAAAGCCTAGTGTAATTTTATTAATTTTAGTAATAGTAGCGAAATTTTTGTTTTTTGTTTTGAAAGTTTAGTGTAATTTTAAATCAACTTTAATAGTTTAGAATCCAAACCTTTATGGATTTAGAAGTTCAATGTATTTAAAAAAATTTAAATGTATAAATATATAAAAATATAATATAAAATAACTTTATTTATTATTTATTTTTCCCATAAAGAGAGTCCCTAAATTGACTAAGGGCTCTTTTTTTGATAAGATAAGTTTATAAAATTGAACTAAATAGATGGTTACTGTATTTACTTACTTAACTAGTAAATATAGAGGAAAGTCCGGACTCTCATCAAGTTGACAGTGGGTAACGCCCACCGTTTTCTCAGTTTTCTGAGGAAATAGGGAAAGTGCCACAGAGACAATACTACTTCGCGATTTTAAACGAAGGAAAGGTGAAAAGTTGATTGGTAGTATTTATACTTACAATCTTTGCCTTTTGGTGACAAAAGGATCATGGTAAACCCTGTCAGAGAGCAAGAGCAAAGCACCTTTTGGTGTTAAAAGTGGCTCGCCAGAGCTTATTAGTAATAATAAGCCTAGATAAATAACCATCCAAGGACTTCGGTCCTGGACAGAATCCGGCTTATTTTTAGTTTGATTTTATATTTTTATTATCTCGTTTTTAATTTATATATGAAAAAAATTGAACTATTTTTCTCTTTTATTTTAGTTCCGATTGATTTTATTTTATTAGTTTTAGCTGGAATTTCAGCTTATTATATTAGATTTTCTGATTCCTTTGTTGATATTCGCCCGATTATTTTTAATTTACCCTTCAATAGATATTTAAAGATAGTGCTTTTTATCGCTAGTCTCTGGATTATTATTTTTGCTCTTTCTTCTCTTTATAGTAATCGAATCAAACGTTTGAGCCATAAAATTTATCGTGTCTTTTTGGCTTGTTCGGCTGGTTTTGCCCTAGTTTCAATTATTATATTTTTTAAAAGAGAGCTATTTGATTCTCGTTTTATTGTTTTAATGGCTTGGTTTTTATCTATTATTTATGTTTCCTTAGGCCGCACTATTATTTATTGGATAAAAAAATATCTTTATTCCCAAGGAATTGGCGTTAGAAATATTATTTTAGTTGGTTCTAGTAAAACTGGTGATAATTTAGTTCGTGAATTTTTTAGCAAAAAATTTTCTGGTTATCAGGTGGTTAAAAGGGTACGTGATTTTTCTTTAGAAACTTCTAAGGAGTTATCTGAATTTATTAATGAATTTAATAAAGACAATGCTCATAAAAAAGAAAGAATTGATGAGATTATTCAAAGTGATCCTAATTTAAGCAAGGTGGAATCTTTGCGCTTATATGATTTTGCCAATGAGCATCACATCACTTTTAAATATGTGGCTGATTTATTGGAGGTTAAGGTTTTGCGAACGGAAGTCTCAGAAATGGCCGGAGTTCCAATTGTTGAAGTGAAGCGAACTACCTTGGATGGTTGGGGTCGTATTGTCAAAAGATTTTTTGATATTATTTTGTCCTCTATAATTATTATTATCCTTTCACCAATTATTATTATTACCGCTATTTTAATAAAACTTGATTCTCATGGCCCAGTCTTTTTTTCTCGTCGTGATGATGGCAGTCCGGTTTATCGAGTTGGTCAGGGGGGTAAAATGTTTCGTTATTTTAAATTTCGCTCCATGATTCCGGGCACCGATAACATGCGCTATAATGAATTATCAGTTCAAAATATTCGCTCTGATGGTCCGATGGTAAAAATTAAAGATGATCCTCGGGTTACTCGGGTTGGTAGATTTATTCGACGCTGGAGTATTGATGAGTTGCCCGAATTATTTTTGGTTTGGCTTGGTAAGATGTCTTTAATTGGTCCACGGCCACATTTGCCAGAAGAAGTAGCTAAATATGAACAGCATCATAAAAAGACTTTAGCCGTTAAGCCAGGCATTACCGGTTTGGCTCAGGTTTCTGGTCGCAGTGATTTATTGTTTGAAGAGGAGGTTAAGCTTGATGTTTATTATATTGAAAATTGGTCTCTTTTATTAGATTTATCTATTCTGCTACGAACTCCATTAGCTATTTTAAAAAATAGAAAAGCAGAATAATTTATTATAAATATTATGAAAATAGCTCTCATTCATGATCACTTAGTCCAAGATGGTGGGGCGGAAAAAGTGTTGGAGGTTTTTTGTCAAATGTTTCCTGAAGCGCCTATTTACACTTTATTATACGATAAGAAAAATGTTGCTAAGCGTTATCCTAATCGTCGTATTGATGTTTCTATTATTCAAAAAATGCCCGGAGGTGTTCGTTTTTATCAATGGTATTTACCTTTTATGCCGATGGCGGTTGAGTTTTTTGATTTAAGAGAATACGATGTGGTAATTTCTGATACTTCTTCTTTTGCTAAGGGGGTTATCACGACGCCAGAAACTACTCATATTTGTTATTGTCATACTCCGACTAGATATCTTTGGAGCGATACGCATCAATATATCAACGAATTGAAGTATAATAAATTTATTAAAAAAATTGCTTCTATTATTTTAAGTCGAATTCGGATTTGGGATCGTTTAGCAGCGAATCGTGTTGATCACTTTATTGCTAATTCCAAGATTGTTCAAAAAAGAATTTCCAAATATTATCAACGAGATTCTGAGCTTATTTACCCGCCAGTAGAAACTAATAAGTTTTATATTTCACCAGAATTAGGCGATTATTTTTTAATTGGTTGCCGTTTAGCTCCTTATAAGAGAGTTGATTTAGCAATTGAGGCTTTTAAAATTTTAGGACCAGAGTATAAATTAAGAATTTTTGGTGATGGGGTTGATTTAAAAAGATTAAAAAAATTAGCAAAAAATTATCCTAACATTGAGTTTTTGGGTCGGATTAGTGATGCTGAAAAGGCTGAGCAAATGAGTAAATGTTTAGCCTTTATTCATCCTCAGGAAGAAGATTTTGGTATTTCTAAGGTAGAGGCAATGGCTTCTGGTCGTCCAGTTATTGCCTATAAAAAGGGTGGAGCTTTAGAAACAGTTATTGAAGGGAAAACCGGACTTTTCTTTAATGAGCAAAAAGCTGATTCCTTGGCCATGGCTGTGCAAAAATTTTATACTGATTTGCGAGAGTCAAGGAGTAATTGGAATTCAAGGGCAATCAAAGAACACGCGGAAAATTTTTCCTTACAGAAATTTAAGGATAATATTTTGACTTTTATTAAAAAACTTCGACCTGATTTATTTGTTGATTCAGAAAAAGAAGCTATTGATTTAGAAAAAGAGACCGGAAGCTTAGCTACTAATAAATAGTTTTTATGAAGATCGGTATTGATATTAGAGTTTTATTAGATAGACAATATAGTGGTGTAGCTAATTTTGCTTTTCACTTAATAAAAAATATAATAAAAATTGATAGGCGTAATGCTTATTATTTTTTTTATAATTCTTTTCGTCGCAAAATAGATCCGTCTTTTTTACCAGAAGGACAAGAGGGTCTTATTAATTTACAAAGTCAAGCAGGGGAGAGCTTAAATTTTAAATCGGAAGAGAGCTTAAATTTTAAACAGGAGGAAAGTTTGAGTTCCGAAAAAAAACAGGCTTCAGATTTAAGCTTATCTTATAAAATTATTAAAACCTCTTATCCTAATAAAATATTTAATTATTTTTTTCAAAGTATTTTTTCTTGGCCAAAATTAGATAAAGTTCTTGGCGGAACTGATGTTTTTTATTCGCCACATATTAATTTTTCTTCTTTTTCTTCTGGCACCAAAAGCATTATTACTATTCATGATTTATCCTTTTTGCGTTATCCGGAGTTTTTTTCAAGACGGAAAAATATTTGGCATCGCTCGCTGAGAATAAGAAAAAAAATACAGAAATTTGATAAAATAATTGCTGTTTCTGAAAATACTAAAAATGATTTAATTGAATTATTAAATATTCCAGAAGAAAAAATTGAGCTTATTTACTCTGGTTTACCTGAGGATATCATGCAGTCCTCTCAAAAATATCCCAATGATTATTTAAAAACTAAATTTAATATTGATAAAAAATTTATTTTATATCTAGGTACAATTGAACCCCGAAAAAACATTTCTACTTTAATTAAGGCTTATAATCAAATTCGTGATGAGGGGGAAGATCTACTTTTGGTTTTGGCTGGTGCTTGGGGTTGGAAAACCAAAGAAATTAAACGCGAGTGGCAGGCTTCTAAGTATAAAAACGATATTTATTTTATTTCTTATGTAGAAAATGATTTAAAGCCTTTATTATATCAAAAAGCAGAGCTATTTGTTTATCCGTCTTTTTATGAGGGTTTTGGCTTTCCGCCCTTGGAAGCGATGTATTTTTCCTTACCTGTTTTAGCTTCCAATGTTTCTAGTTTACCAGAAGTTTTAGGAGAAGCCGCTTTCTTTTTTAATCCCCATAAAAGTGGGGAGTTAGCAGGGGCAATAAAACTATGTTTACATGATCAAGCTCTGCGTGAAAAAATGATTTGTCGAGGAAGGGAGCAAGTGGATAAATTTAATTGGTCGCAAACAGCACAAAAATATTTAGCTGTTTTTCAGGATTGTTTGGGTGAGGCTAATTTAAAAAATGATAAATAATAAATCAATGAGTCTAAAAAAACAAGGAAAAAAGAAAAAAGTTTTAGTCGCTATTTCTGGTGGGGTTGATTCAGCAGTTGCTGCTAAACTTTTATTAGATCAGTCTTATAATGTTTCTGGTGTTTTTTTACATTTTTGGAAGGATGATAGTGGGGGCGGAGGAGAAAATAAGTGTTGTTCTTTGGAGGCACAAATGGATGCTAAAAAAATTTGTTCTCAATTAGGAATTAAATTATATACTTTAAATTTTTCTAAATTATTTAAAAAGGAGGTTGTTGATAATTTTTTGAATGAATATGCCAATGGGCGTACACCTAATCCCTGCGTTGTCTGTAATAAAAAAGTAAAAATTGGTGCTTTATTAGAGTGGGCCCTGGCTCTAGGTTTTGATTATGTTGCCACTGGACATTATGTAAAGGTAGAAAAGGTGGGGGGGAAATATAAAATGTTTAAAGCTCGGGATCGTGAGCGTGATCAGTCGTATTTTTTGTATAATTTTAATCAAAAGCAATTAACTCATTTATTATTTCCTCTAGCAGATTATAAAAAAAATCAAGTAAGGAAAATGGCGGAGCAGGCTGGTCTCTTGGTGGCTAAAAAAAGTGATAGTCAGGAAATTTGTTTTATTTCGGGGAAGCGACATAATGATTTTTTAAAAAAACATTTAAAATTAAAAGAGGGTGATATTTATTTACAGGAAGAAAATCGACCGATTGCTAAACATCAAGGATTGCCTTTATATACTATTGGACAAAGACGAGGGATAGAACTTGGTGGCACTGGACCTTATTATGTTTCGGCTTTTGATTATCAAAAAAATATTTTATATGTTGTCAAAAGTTTTGATGATAAGTCTTTATACCAAAAGACGATGTGGGTCAAGGATATTAATTGGATAAATGAAAAAGATTTAAAATTTCCCTTAACTTGTCGGGTCGTTATTCGTTATCATCATCGACCAGTTAAATGTCTTGTTGATTATAATAAAAAAGAAAAAAAAGCCTTAGTTACTTTTTCTACCAAACAAAGAGCTGTTACTCTGGGTCAAAGTGCTGTTTTTTTTATTAAAGATGAACTTTTGGGTGGTGGTCTTATTAGTGAAGAATAAATAAGTTAAAGAAAACATTCAGATTGAGCTTGTCTCTAAATAGATTGGTTTTGTCTTTAAAATATCTATTAACAATAAAAAAAGCAGAAGATCTGCTTTTTTAGTGCCGATGGTGGGAATCGAACCCACAAGCCTTGCGGCACACGAGTTTGAGTCGTGCGTGTTTGCCAATTTCACCACATCGGCTGATGCTGAAAATTATAAATGATTTTATCTCCTTTGTCAAAAAGTATTTGCTCAAATTTAAAATTTTCGCTATAATATTAATATCTTAATTCTATTTTAATATGGGAAAAATAATTTCGGTAGTTAACCAAAAAGGTGGAGTTGGCAAGACAACAACCTCCATTAATTTAGGGGCTTATTTAGCTCATTTTGGCAAAAAAGTCCTTTTGGTAGATGTTGATCCACAGGCCAATGCCAGTTCTGGTCTGGGTGTTAATCATCGTCAAGTAAAAAAGGGGATATACGAGGTTCTTTCGGGGGATTGCTCTGTTTTTGATGCTATCATCAAGACCAATCAAGAAAACTATTTTGTTATTCCAGCTACCGTTGCCTTATCAGGAGCTTCAATTGAATTAGTAAATGTAGAAAATAGAGAGTTTTTATTAATGAAAGCTTTAGAGGAGATTAGGGATCATTTTGATTTTATTATTATTGATGGTCCGCCATCTTTGGGGCTTTTAACTATCAATAGTTTAGTGGCCGCTGATAAGGTTTTGATTCCTATTCAAAGTGAATACTATGCTTTGGAGGGGCTTAGTCAATTATTAGAAACTATTTCCTTAATCCAAAATAATTTAAAAGAAAATTTGGGAATATTAGGGGTGGTTATTACGATGTTTGATAAGCGAAATCGTTTATCATCTTTAGTCAAAGATGAATTGTATAAATATTTTCCTAATAAGGTTTTTCAATCAATTATTCCACGTACTGTTCGTTTAGCAGAAGCACCTTCTTATGGCATGACTATCTTGCAATACGACCCCAAGGGTTCAGGTGGGCGAGCTTATGAAAGTTTAGCTAAAGAGGTTATAAAATTAAGTCAAAATTAATAATTTTAAAAATAAAAATATGAGTAATAAAGGTTTGGGGCGAGGACTAAGTTCCTTAATCCCTAAAAAAATAAACGTTCAAGACGATCTTATTGAAAATGTTAGTGTTAATGTTTCTAATAAAAATTCTTCTTCAGTGCAAAACATTGACCCCCGTTTAATCGTGGCTAATCCTTATCAACCACGTAAAGATTTTGATCCGATTGCTTTAAATGATTTAATTGAGTCAATTAAGGAACATGGTATCATTCAACCTTTAGTTGTTAGTCCCAAGGGTGATAAATATGAGTTAATTGCTGGAGAGAGACGTTTGCGTAGCGCGATGGAATTAGAGATGAGGGAAGTTCCAGTAATTATTCGTGAAGTCAGTGATCAGAAAAAATTAGAATTAGCTTTGATTGAAAACCTACAACGAGAAGATTTAACTCCCATTGAATCAGCCATTGCTTATAGTCGCTTAATTAATGAATTTAATTTAACTCAAGATGAATTAGCTAGAAAAATGGGTATTGCTCGATCAACTGTGGCTAACACTTTACGTTATTTAAGTTTGCCAGAAGAAATTCAAGATGCTTTATCAAAAAAGCAAATTAGTGAAGCTCACGCTAAGTATCTTTTAGGTTTAGATTCGGAAGTAAAGCAAATAAATATTTTCCGAAAAATATTATATAATAATTTGTCTGTACGTGAAACTGATAGATTGATTAAGCAATATGGCGGAACCAAGAAAGCCAAAATTACAGTTGGTGAAAATGATAAGCAGATAATTGATTCTTTACGATTATATTTAGGCACCAAGGTTGATATTAAACGGGGAAAGAAAGTCAGTCGTATTGAAATCAGTTTTTATTCCGAGGATGGTTTTAAAAATATTATTAAAAAAATTAAATCCTAGTATCTTTAGATTTTTTAAATAGATTGATTTTTTGCCAGATCAAAAATCTGGCTTTTTCTTAATTTTTTTACATTTTTTTCACGCTTTAAACTTTTCTTTATTTGTAGTATGATAAAGAAGTATTAATTAATTTTATCTAATATTTATTTATGTCTTTTGTTCACCTCCATAATCATACCCATTATTCTTTATTAGATGGTTTGACCAATATTGATGATTTGATTGCTCGGGCTAAGGAGCAATCTTGTCCAGCGGTCGCCATTACTGATCATGGTGTTATGTATGGTGTTATTGAATTTTACAAAAAATGTAAGAAGGCTGGTATTAAGCCAATTATTGGAGTAGAGACTTATTTAGCACCCAATTCGCATTTAGATAAAAATACTCGAGAAGATGCCCGTAATTTTCATTTAGTATTATTAGCCAAAAATAATACCGGTTATCAAAATTTGATTAAATTGGTGTCTATTGCTCATTTGGATGGTTTTTATTATAAACCTCGAATTGATTGGGAATTACTTAAAAAACATCACGAAGGTTTAATAGCCACAACTGCTTGTTTGGGAGGTGAGATTCCACATTTAATTTTAGCCAAAAAATTAGATCAAGCGCGAAAGAGAATTTTGGAATACAATGAACTTTTTGGTCAGGATAATTTTTACTTAGAAATAATGGATCATCCCGAATTAGAGGGTCAGGATAAGGTTAATCAGCAGATGATTAAGTTTTCTCGTGAATTAAATATTCCTTTAGTTGTAACTAATGATATTCATTATTTAGACAAAGACGATGATGATGCTCAAGATATTTTATTATGTTTGCAGAATAAAAAGAAAAGAGAAGATGAGGATCGTATGAAAATGATTGGTTATGGTGATTATTCTTGTCGTGATCCTTGGAAATTAGCCGCAGCTTTTAAAGATGTCCCCGATGCCATTGCCAATACGGTCAAAATTGCTGATATGTGCAATGTTGAGATTAATTTAAATGAAATTCATTTGCCTTATTTTGCTGTTCCTGAGGGTTTTGATCAGGCTTCTTATTTAAGAAAAAAATGTTATGACGGAATTGCTCAACGTTATCCAGAAGCTAGTGCGGAAAAACTAGAAGAAGCTCAGGCTCGACTTGATTATGAATTAGAGGTTATTGAAAAAATGGGTTGGCCCTCATATTTTTTGATTGTAGCTGATTTGGTTAATTGGGCTAAGGAGCAGAAAATTGTGGTTGGTCCGGGTCGTGGTAGCGCTGCCGGCTCCATTGTTTGTTATTTAAGCGGTATTACCAACCTTGATCCACTAAAATATGAATTGCTTTTTGAACGTTTTTTAAATCCAGATAGAGTCTCAATGCCTGATATTGATCTTGATTTTGCTGATGTTCGACGTGATGAGGTGATTGCCTATGTTGCGCAAAAATATGGTCAAGAATGTGTTTCTCAGATTATCACCTTTGGAACAATGGCTGCTCGAGCTGCTATTCGTGATGTTGGTCGAGTTTTAGATGAGCCATATGATTTTTGTGATAAATTAGCCAAGATGGTGCCGATGAATTATAAAATTAAGGAAGCTATTGAAAATTTGTCGGAACTTAAAGATATTTATGCTAAAGATCCAGCAGCTCGTCGTATTCTTGATTTTGCTAAAAAATTAGAAGGAGTTGCTCGTCACGCTTCAACGCATGCTTGTGGTGTTTTAATTACCAAAGAGCCATTGACCAATTATGTACCTTTACAATATGCCTCGTCTTCTGATAAAAGTGTTGTTTCTCAATATTCACTTCATCCAGTTGAAGATCTAGGCTTATTAAAGGTTGATTTTTTAGGTTTAAAAAACCTGACAATTATTGAGTCGGCGATAAAAATTATTAAAAATACTCGAGGCCTTGAAATTGATATTGACAAGATTCCTTTAGATGATCAAAAGACCTTAGATTTATTTAAACGTGGAGAAACAACAGGTGTCTTTCAATTTGAGTCGGGTGGTATGAAGCGCCATTTAAAAGATTTGCGTCCCAGTGAATTTGAAGATATTATTGCGATGGTTGCCTTGTATCGTCCTGGGCCAATGGAGTGGATCCCTGATTTTATTTCTGGCAAACATGGTCGAAAAACCAATTATTTACACCCTAAATTAGAGAGCATTTTAAAGAAAACTTATGGGGTGGCTGTTTATCAGGAGCAAGTGATGCAGATTTCACGAGAATTAGCTGGTTTTTCTCGAGGGGAAGCTGATACTCTAAGAAAGGCGATGGGTAAGAAAATTCCAGAACTTCTAGCTGAGCAAAAAGAAAAATTTATTAATGGTTGCGTAAAAAATGGTATTGCTAAAAATTTAGCTGAAAAAGTTTTTTCTTTTATTGAGCCTTTTGCTGGTTATGGCTTTAATCGTTCACACGCTGCTTGTTATGCCTTGATTGGTTATCAAACTGCTTATTTAAAAGCACATTATCCCACTGAATTTATGGCGGCTCTTCTAACAGCTGATCAAAACGATACTGATCGTATTGCTATTGAAATTGAAGAATGTCGTAAAATGGGAATCGAAATTGCTCCACCCGATATTAATGAGTCCTTTGCTTCTTTTACCGTGGTTACTAGCGGTACGGAAGATAATAAAAAAGCTAAAGAGGGTGAAGAGTTGAAGACAATTCGCTTTGGTTTAAATGCTGTCAAAAATGTTGGCTCTCATATTGTGGAAGAAATTATTAAAGAGCGGAAAAAGAATGGTAAATATCAAGATATTTTTGATCTCTCGGAGAGAGTGGTTGATAAGGATCTGAATAAAAAATCACTAGAAAGTTTAATAAAATGTGGTGCCTTTGATCAGTTTGCTGAAAGGGAAGTTCTTTTAGGGAGTTTAGATATTTTGCTAGATTTTAATAAGGAAAATGTCAAGAATAAAAATAGTGCGCAACTTTCTCTTTTTTCTAATTCTGAACAAATGTCAAATATTAATCGTCCGCGCTTAGATAAGCGTCGCGATATTTCTCGTTCAGAAAAATTACAATGGGAAAAAGAATTGCTCGGTTTATATATTTCTGAGCATCCTTTTTCCATGTATCGTGATAAATTAAAAGACTTAATCACTCCTTTAAACGATTTAAAATCATATATCAATAATGATGTTGTTGCCGCTGGTATTGTTTCTTCTATTAAAAAAATTATCACTAAGAAAAATGAAAATATGCTTTTTGTTAAAATTGAAGATGCCTCATCTTTTGTTGAGCTTTTGATTTTTCCTAAAGTTTTAAAAGAAACTAGTGAATATTGGCAGGAGGGACAAGCAGTTTTAGTAAATGCCAATGTTTCCGATAAAGATGGTGAATTAAAATTATTAGCAAATAAAGCTTTGCTTTTAGATAAAGATTTTTTGGCAGGTGATTATCAGGCATTAATTGAAGATTTTAAAAAAATAAAATCACGTAAATTTTTCCGAAATAATAATAATTTTTCTAATGCTAATAATGCTTATGGCAATGGTGCTTATACCAATAATAATTATTATCAAAATACTAATAACGGAAATACTTCTGCAACAAAATCTTTAGGAATTGAACTTAAAAATGATTTTTCTTTAGAGTTATTTGAAGAGATTAAAAATATCCTTCAAGCTCATCCCGGCACTAATCATGTTTATCTAAAGATTAAATTAGCCGAAGGAGAAAAACTTATCAAATCAGATTTACTGGTTAAAAATTCGGCAGCTTTAAAAAATGAATTAAAATCAGCCCTAGGTGAACAGATTGAAGTTGTCTAGTTTAGTAAAAAATGTTATAATTAAAATATCTTATTCTTTTTATAAATATTTTTTTATATAATTTTTACTATTTTTATTTAATAAATTTTTAAAACTATGTCCGAAAAAGATATAAATACTAAAACTACTTCTAATAAAAAAACCAAGACTGCTGGTGCGTCAAAAAAGAGTGTTAAAAAATCTCCAAGCACTAGTCAGAAAAGGGCTGATAAAAAAGTACCTAAAAAAACTACCGCAACTAAAGCAAAAAAAACATCTCCAAAAGTTTCCGAAAATTTAATCAAAGAAAAGGAGGAAAAAATTATGGCCGAGCTTCCAGAAGAGAAAGAAGAGACCAAAGTAGCTGATTCAGACTTGGAAGCTGAAGTGTTTGAGGTAGAGGAGTTGATTGAAGAGCCCTCGGTGGAGATTAATAATGATTCTTTGGAAGAGGCAAAAATAGTTGAAGAAACACCAGAGCAAATTGATGTTCAGGATTTTCGTGACGATATTGATTCCAAAAAAGAATTCTTTCGTTTAATGGCAGAGAAAATAAAAGAAGATGCTAATTTTGAGGCGGAGAGCGAAACTATTCAGGATCGACGTCCAGTTCGAACCAAGCATTCTTATTATAAAAGATCTTTGTGGCGTTATTTATTTTTGGTTTTGATTTTGGTTTTGGCGGTTTCTTATTTTTCTTTAAGTCGTTTAGATTTAGTTGTTTATACCAATAAAGAAGCGATTAAAGATAGTTTGAGTTTTTATGCTCATAGCAGTACTACCCAAAATGCTTCCGAACATTCTTTACCGGCTTCTTTTTCTAAAGTAGACTTAGATTTAAACGACACTTTCCCTAGTAGTGGCAAAAAAAGCTCCGGTGGTGAAATTGTTGGTAAGGTTAAAATTATTAATAATTATAGTAAAAATCAACCACTAGTAGCTACTACTCGCTTACTTTCAAGTGATAATAAATTATTTAGAATAAAAAATACTGTTAATGTTCCGGCTGGTTCTTCAATTGAGGTGCCAATTTATGCTGATACCAATTCAGCTGATATGGCAATTGGTCCGGATAAATTTACTATTCCTGGACTATGGGAGGGCTTACAAGATAAAATTTATGCTGAAAGTTCACTTAAGTTTGAGTTTAAGGAGGATGCTAAAGGCTTTATTACCCAAAATGATATTGATAACGCGATTTCTTTATTAAATGAAAAAATGGTTAAAGAGGCTGAGCAAGAAGCAGCCAAAATAAGTGGTGGGCAGAAAAATATTTTAAATTTAGATAAGGATAGTGTTCAGGTAGAAATTGATAAAAAGGTTGGGGACGAGGCCGAAAATTTTAATTTAAGAATTAAGAGTAGTATTGATATTATTTCTTTAAATAATACTGATGTAATCAATTTAATAAAAAATAAATTAGATATACTAAAATCAAATCAGGGTAGTTTGGAATTAGATGCCACTAGCTTAAGTTATTCTTTACTAAATTATAACCAAGAAAAAGCTTTAGCTGAAATTAATGTTAATTTTTCTGCCAAAGGTTCTTTGATTGGTGATAATGGAGCTGGAATTAATAAAAAACATTTATTGAACCTAAACGAAAGACAAATCAGATCTTACTTAAATGGTATTAGTGGTCTTAAATCTTATGATTTATTTTTCCGTCCAAGTTTTATTAAGAGAGCTCCGATGCTAGTTGATCGTATTAATATTACTTATAAATAATTAATATGAAAGGGATTAAAGATTTTGTTCCAACGACAATAGTTATTTTAGGAGCTTATTTTTTAATCAAAAATCTTTTTTACTCGGTTTTTTATTAATTATGAATAAGTTGGGGGTCAAAAAAAGTAATGCTTCTGATTTAGAGAAAAAACTTCTTTCTCTAGCTGATAAAAAAAGGGCCCTGATTACTGCTAGATTTTTTAAAACTGAACCAGGAGATTATGCGGCTCATGATATTTTTTTGGGCATCACCGTTCCGCAATTAAGAAAAATAGCCATAAATTTTTTAGATTTGTCTTACTCTGATTTGCAAAAATTTTTAAACTCTAAGTATCATGAATTTCGTTTTATAGCTCTCTTGATTTTACTTTCTAAATTTAAAAGAGCGTCAGCTAGGGAAAGGGAAAAAATATTTAAATTTTATTTAAAGAATTTAAAAAACATTAATAATTGGGATTTGGTTGATCTAAGCTCTTATCAGATTATAGGAGCTTATTTATTTGATAAGGATCGCCAACTTCTTTATGATTTATTAGCTTCCGATCATCTATGGACTAAACGAGTAGCTATTGTCTCAACCCTTTATTTTATTAAAAATAATGATTTAGATGATATTTATAAAATGGCTAAAATTTTAACTGCCGATCAGCCTGACCTAATTCAAAAAGCTGTGGGCTGGATGTTGCGTGAAGCTGGGAAGAAGGATCAGGCTCGTTTAGAAAAGTTTTTAATAGCCAATAAGGAAAATTTAGCTCGCACTACTTGGCGTTATGCTATTGAAAAATTTTCCCCTAAGAAAAAAAATTATTTTATGCCACTATGAGCAAGAAAAAAAATTCTAACGAAGAAAGATTTTTAAAATTTCTTAATGAAGAAAATCTTTTACGATTTTTGGGTAAAGAAAAATTAGCCAAATATTTAAAATTAAATACAAAATTAGATAATTTAAGTCGAAAAATAATTCATAGTCTTTCAGCTTTTGCTATTTGTCTTTTTCCTTATATTTTTACTATTGGACAAATAATATTTCTCTGTGCTTTGTTTGCTCTTATTTTTATTTCCGGACATTTATTTAATTTTTTAGGAATTATTAATAAGGTTAAGCGTTCATCTTGGGGAGATGTTTTTTATCCTTTAGGAGTTTTAATTTCAGTTTTATTATTTTTACCACATCATGTTGCCGCTTTTCAGTTTGGTGTTTTGGTTTTAGGTTTTTCGGACACTTTAGCCAATATTGTTGGTAGTCTCTGGGGAAAACATAAGGTTAAAATTTTAGGTGGATCTAAAAGTTTAGAGGGTTCTAGCGCTTTTTTCCTGTCCGTAATTTTATTATTATTTTTCTTTTCTTTACCAGCTTTAAGTTTTAATATATCAGCTTATCTTTTAATTGCTTTGATTTTGACATTTTTAGAGTCAGTTTTAGTTTTTGGTTTAGATAATTTAATTTTACCAGCTTTGGCTGCTTATTTATTCACCTTGATATAATTTTGTTTTTATGAAAAAGATCAGTATTGTTAGTATTGGGGGATTAAAAGAAAAAGCGTACCAAGACCTAATTGCCGAATATCAAAAAAGATTAAGTTGCGATATTGATTTAAAATTGATTGAAGTTCCTGCTAAAAGTTTTTCCAAAAAAAATCATTTGGCGGTCAAAAAACAAGATACACAAAAAATATTAGAATTTTTACAAAATAATTCTAAGGGGGCTAAAATTTTTTTCTTGACGGAGGATGGTGCAACCCTAGATTCGCTTCTTTTTTCTCAGAAAATATTTAACATTAATGAGCCTTTGGTTTTTGTTATTGGTGGAGCTTTGGGTTTTGATAATAGCTTAATTAAAGAGTATCCCAAATTATCCTTATCTAAGATGACTTTTTTGCATGAAATGGCCAAGTTAATTTTAGTGGAACAAATATATCGAGCCAATTGTATTTTTAAAGGAAAAACTTATCATTATTAGAATTAGGGGACTTCAAGTCTCCTTGATTTTTATATTATTTTGTTTAAAGATTTATTTAGAGAATATCCTTAATTTATGTCTAATTTACCATTATTTAAACTAAGATCAGATTTTAAGCCAGCTGGAGATCAGCCAGAAGCTATTTTAAAGCTTAAAAATGGCCTAAAAAAAGGTTTTGACTACCAAACTCTGTTAGGAGTCACTGGTTCGGGAAAGACCTTTACGATCGCTAATATTATTAGTGAAATTGATCGACCGGTCTTGGTGATGGCGCCTAATAAATCTTTAGCTGCTCAATTATATCGTGAGTATAAAAATTTTTTTCCCGATAATGCTGTGCATTATTTTGTTTCCTATTATGATTATTATCAGCCAGAAGCTTATTTGCCTGGCTCTGATACCTATATTGAGAAAGAGGCGATGATTAACGATGAGATTGATCGTTTACGTCACGGAGCTACTTCGGCATTGCTTTCTCGGCGTGATGTTATTATTATTGCTTCTGTTTCTTGTATTTATAACCTAGGTGTTCCTCATTCTTATTTGGGTGCTTCCTTACATTTAGAAAAAGGACAACCTTTAACAAGAGCTGATTTAATTTCTCAATTAATTAAAATTCAATTTGAGAGATCTTTGTCAACTTTGAAGCGCGGACAATTTAGGGTTCGTGGTGATGTTTTTGAAATTCGTCCAATGTCAGAAAATATTATTTATCGCTTAGATTTAAAAAATCAGGAGGTAGGTGAAATTGCCGTTGTTGATCATCTTAGTCAAAATATTTTAGAAAATTTAAATGAGATTCTTATTTTTCCACCTAAGCATTTTGTCTCAACTAAACCGCAAATTGAACAAGCTATTAAAAGCATTCAAGAGGAATTAGGCGATCGTTTAAAATATTTTAAGAAAAACAAGATGTATTTAGAAGCGGAGAGATTAGAACGTCGGGTTCGTTATGATATGGAAATGTTAAGAAGTTTGGGTTATTGTCATGGTATTGAAAATTATTCCCGCCATCTTAGTGGAAAATTAGCTGGTGAAGCACCCGATTCATTATTAGAGTATTTCCCCAAAGATGAAAAAGGGAAGGCTGATTTTCTTTTAGTTATTGATGAAAGTCATATTGGCATTCCTCAAATTGCTGGTATGTATGCTGGTGATCGTAGTCGTAAAGAAACCTTAATTAAATATGGTTGGCGTCTACCTTCGGCCCTGGACAATCGACCATTAAGGTTTACTGAGTTTAAAAAAAGAATTGGTCAAAGTATTTTTACTACTGCCACCCCAGGAAAATTTGAAAAAGAAAATTCTAAACAAATTGTTGAACAAGTAATTCGTCCGACTGGCTTGATCGAGCCCGAGCTTGAAATTCGTCCTGTTTTTGATAAAAAGAATAATTATAGTCAGATAAATGATATTGTCAGGGAGGCACAAAAAAATATTAAGAAAAAAGAGAGGGTTATTATTAATACTCTGACTAAAAAACAAGCTGAAGATTTAGATGCTTATTTACAACAAGAAAAAATTAAATCAAAATATATTCATTCCGATGTTAAAACTATTGAGCGAACTGAAATTTTAAAAGATTTTCGTTTAGGAAAATTTGATGTTTTGGTGGGAGTTAATTTGCTTCGCGAAGGATTAGATTTGCCTGAGGTTTCTTTGGTTGCTATTTTAGATGCGGATCGAGAAGGTTTCTTGCGCAGTCAAACTTCCTTGATTCAAATTATGGGACGGGCTGCACGCAACGTTTCTGGAAAAATTATTTTATATGCTGATGAGTTAACGGGCTCAATCAAAAATGCGGTTAAGGAGGTTGAGCGACGACGTAAAAAACAATTAGCTTATAATAAGAAGCACAATATTAAGCCACGAACGGTAATTAAAAAAGTTGAAGATTTGCTGGATTTTTCTGAAGAAGAGAATTTAAAAAAATAATTATTTATTTAATTGTGTCAGCTATCGCCTTTATTATGTCAGTAACCGTTTTCAATTTAAATAAAATTGAATATGGTATTAGGATCGCCTTTGTTATATTTTTTATAGTAACGGCGATAGTCAATATTTGGGTATTAATATAAATTAATATAAGAAAACAAAAACCACTCTAAAAAAGAGTGGATTTTTTATTTTAAATAATAGATTAGTTTTATAAAAAAATTCTAGCAATATAATAGACACCCAAAGAAAGAAAAATTAGAGCTGCTATTAGAGTGAAGACATTAATAGATTTAGGTGAAACAATTTTAATCTTCATCGTAAAGAAGGCAATCAAAAAAATAATTATTTCATCGAGAAGGTAAAATAAAATATAAATTATCATGTAGCCAATGCTTTGTACTAAAGGAAGATTGGTCTCAGCCAAGATGCCAGAAAAAAGCACTGGCAATATAGCTGAACAGGGGAATTCTACTATTGTAATAACTAAGGAAAATAAAAAGACAATGCTTAACAAGGTTAATAGATTTTTTTTATTAGTAAAAGCTTTTTCTATTTTGGGGCTAATTTTTCCCAGCAAATTAGAGGAAGAGCATTGTGGACCTTGTTTGCGATTTTTAATGAATTCTCTTAAAAGATAAGCACCGCCAATCAGGGATATTAAGGCAATGAAAAGCTCCATACTTTTAATATAAGGAGCAATAACTAAGAAAAGTTGATGCCAAAGAAAAATTAAAAGACCATAGGTAAGGCCAGTTGTTAAAAGAAAAACTCCACCTAAAAATAATATTTTGCGACGTGAATTCAAAACCATCACTAAGCCTAAAATAACAACCAAGGCTCCTAATGAGCAAATATTAAAGCCGTCTATTGTTCCCAGTATTATAGCTAAAACCGGAAAGGAGTATTTTTCAATATCAATTTCTTTTTTACCCCAAAGTTTTATTTTTTTATTATCTTGGCTATCGCTTAAATGATTATTTTTCTGATGTTCCTGATTTTCAGCTAAAAAATAAGTTTCAATTTCTGCTTGAACATCTTCATTGAAACCAACAAAATATTGATTAGCAATAAAACTAATCGGCACTAAACCCTGTTTATTCTTGCCGACATTATACTTTTCGTATAAATCATTAACCAATTCAATATTTTCGGAAAAAGTATATTCACGCACCTTAATTTCTGGAAATTCGCTTTGCAGTGTCTTTAAGAATTGTCTCTCTTTTAAGCAATGCGGACAGGTGGGGCTTGAGAAAAAGATAATTTCTTGATTAGCAGCTTTTTCCATTGCCGAAGAAAGTTGTGGTACACCTAAGATAAAAATCGCGACTATCAATGAGGCGATTTTTTTAATAATATTTTTTTGCATAAATTTATTTTAACGATATTATTTTAGCAAATATTTTTAAAAAGAGAAAGGGTCTAAAAGCTTAATATTAACTTAAATAATAATTTGATATAATCACTAAACTATACTAAAATATAATTAATAATTTAAATACATATTATTTTAGGCATAAATTTTGCTTTGTTTTTGTATTTAAAGGCTTATTGAACAAATAAAGGATCAAAATATAATAAAAATATGATAAATAATGATAAAATATCTATCAAGGGAGCTCGAATGCATAATTTAAAAAATATTAGCTTAGATATTCCGCATAATAAAATTACAGTAATTACTGGAGTTTCGGGTAGCGGAAAATCAAGCTTGGCTTTTGATACTATTTTTGCTGAAGGACAACGTCGTTATGTAGAATCTCTCTCGCCTTATATGCGACAGTTTCTGGGACAAAAAAAGCCAGCTGAAGTGGATGAAATCTTGGGTTTAGCACCGGCTATTTCCATTGATCAAAAAGCCTTATCACATAACCCTCGTTCTACGGTTGGAACTTTAACTGAAATTTATGATTATTTAAGAGTTTTATATTCCCGAATGGCAGAAGTTTTTTGTCCTAAATGCGGTCATAAAATTCAAAAATTAAGTTTAGAGGAGATGCTCAATATTTCTCTTGCTAAAGCTAAGGCGGCTCAGGCTAAATATATTAAAGTTATTTCTCCAGTAGTTAGAGATCGCAAAGGGGAGTATTATCAATTATTATACGATTTTTTGTCCTTAGGTTATTTAGAAGCTCGAATTGATGGCAAAATTTACTCTTTACGAGAACAAATCAAGCTTAATCCTAATAAAAAACATAGTATTGATATTATTGTTGATCAAGTGATGCCAAGTGATGAATCACGTTTATTTGAAGCTTTGGAGAATGCTATAGCTTATAGTAAGGGTTTGCTTATTATTTCTTTAGCTGATCAGGCGGAATTTTTATTATCTTCTAATTGGACCTGTCCTCATGATAATTTTGCTTTTCCAGAAGTAGAACCACGTTTGCTTTCTTTTAATTCGCCTCATGGTGCTTGTCCGGCTTGTGCGGGCTTAGGTAGAATTGGCTTTTTTTCTAAAGAAAAATGTCCAGCTTGTCAGGGACAACGTTTACGGGAAGAGGCTTTGGCTTTAAGGATAGATGGAAAAAATATAGCCGAGTTAAGCGCGATGTCTTTAGATAATTTGAGTGAATTTTTCATTCAACTTTTAGATAAATTAAGCGAACGTCAAATGAATATTGCTGCTGGGGTTATGCAACAGATAATTGATCGTTTAGATTTTTTAAATAAACTGGGCCTAAATTATTTAAGCTTAAATCGAGAAGCGGAAACCTTATCTGGTGGTGAGGCACAGAGAATTCGTCTTTCCTCACAAATTGGTTCTCATCTTTCACATACGCTGTATGTTTTAGATGAGCCAACAATTGGTTTGCACGAACGAGATACTTTAAAGTTAATAGATACCCTAAAATCATTACGAGATAAAAATAACACCGTGATTATGGTAGAACATGATGAGCAAACTATTATCCACTCTGATTATCTAATTGATATGGGTCCAGGAGCTGGTGTTGCGGGTGGTGAAATTGTTGCTATGGGGGAGACTAAAGAGCTTTTAGCTCAGAAAACAAATAAAAAAGAGGAGAGTAAATCCTTGACCTTAGCTTATCTAAATCGAGAAAAAGAGATAAAATTACCAGAAAAGAGACGTCGACAGAATAAGGGAATTCTTAAAATAAAGGGAGCTCGGGCTAATAATTTAAAAAATATTAATGTTGAGATTCCTTTAGGTCGTTTAAGTGCTTTATGTGGAGTATCGGGTTCTGGAAAGTCATCTTTAATGCATGATGTGCTGTATAAAAATATTGTACAGATAAAAAATAATTCTGGAAAGAAGAAAAAATTAAAAGGAGTAAGCGAAATTTCTGGTTGTGAGTATATCAATAAAATAGCCCTTATTGATCAATCATCAATTGGACGTTCGCCCCGATCTAACCCAGCAACTTATACCGGAATTTTTACCCCAATTCGTGATTTTTTTGCTGAATTACTGGAATCTAAAGAAAGGGCCTATACCTTGTCTCGTTTTTCTTTTAATCGTCCTGGGGGTCGCTGTGAGGCTTGCCAAGGAGCTGGTTTTAATTTAATTGAAATGCATTTTTTACCAGCTGTTTTAGTAGAATGCGAGGTTTGTCAAGGAAAAAGATTTAATCGGGAAACCTTGCAGGTAGAATATAAGGGACATAGCATTGCTGATGTTTTAGATTTGAGTGTTGATGAAGCTATTGAATTATTTGATTCTAATTATTATATCACTGATAAACTTAAGGTTTTAAAATCGGTTGGTTTGGGTTATTTGAAATTAGGGCAAAGTGCCAGTACTTTATCTGGTGGTGAAGCACAGAGAGTCAAAATTGCCAAGGAATTAAATTATAATTTAGGGCAAAGAACTCTGTATCTATTAGATGAACCAACAACTGGTTTGCATTATAAAGATATTGAAATGCTTTTAGATGTTTTAAATCAATTAGTTGAAAGAGGACATACGGTGTTAATTATTGAACATAATATGCATATGTTAAAATCAGTTGATTATTTAATTGATTTGGGGCCAGATGGTGGAGAGAAGGGCGGCTATCTTTTAGCCAGTGGTGAGCCAGAAGATGTGGCGCGAAATAAAAAAAGTATTACCGGAAAATATTTAAAAGAATATTTGACAGATAAATAAGGGGGTTTTAATAAAAATCAAAAATGGACAAACATATAAATAAATTAAAAGAAGAAGTAAAAAAGATTAGTAAATCTTCGGGGGTTTATTTTTGGCTGAATGCTCACGGAAAGGTTTTATACGTTGGTCGAGCAACAAATTTAAGAAATCGTTTATCACAATACTTTTTAAGTAATACTGATCCGCGAATCAAAGAAATGATGTCTTTGGCAAGAAAGGTCAAGGTAATTGAAACAAAAACTTTATTAGAGGCTATTATTTTAGAGGCTAAATATATAAAAAAATATTGGCCTAAATATAACATTAAAGATCGTGATGATCGTTCCTTTATTTATATTATTATTCCGCGTAAAGATTTTTCCGCACCTAAAATGATTAGAGCTAAAGAGCTTTCTTCTTATCCAGCCGAGCATAATGAAATTTTTGGCCCCTATCAATCTCAATCTTTAATTAAAAATGCCTTGCGTATTATTAGACGAGTTTTTTCTTATGGAACTTGTCGTCCTCATTCAGGCAAGGCTTGTTTTGATTATCAAATAGGTCTTTGTCCTGGAGCTTGTCTTTCTTTAATTGATAAAAAAACTTATCAAAAAAATATTAAAAATATCTCTTTATTATTGCAGGGTAAGAAAGAGTTTTTATTAAAAAAATTAAGCAAAGAAAATCCAGAACAAGCACAGGCCTTAAAGCATTTACAAGATGTTTCTTTATTAGAAAAGGAAATTAGAATTTCGGAGTTGGCTTATAAAAGAATTGAAGCTTATGATATTTCACATTTTTCGGGGAAAGAAGCTTATGGGGCAATGATCGTTTTGAATTCTTATGGTGAGGCTGATAAAAAAGAATATCGCTTGTTTAAAATTAGAAATAATTTTTTAAATGATGATTTGCGTGCTTTGGAAGAAGTTTTATCAAGACGTTTTCAGCATTCAGAATGGCCTCAGCCTGATTTAGTTCTGATTGATGGTGGTCGAGGGCAACTTAATTTTTTGGCTTCCTTATTTAAAAAGTATAAGATTAAAAATTTTGTTGCCATATCGGAATATGTTAAAAATGAATTGATTTTTCCAAAAGATATGAAGGAGAGTGACAAGGCAAAAATTAAAAAAATAAAAGAATATCTTCTTTTGGCTCGTGATGAAGCTCATCGCTTTGCTAATTTTGCTCGAAAAAGAAGCAAGTCTTTGTTATAATAATAGCTTTAATTTTTTTTCTTTTAATGATATAATATAAGTATCTCTAATTAATTTTTAAATAATTATAATAATATGAAGAAAAAAAGCATGAAACATAAGATCTCTTATATTCTTACTATTCTAGTGGTTGCGCTTCTTGCTTTTCTTAATGGAAATATCACTGAAAGAGGTTTGATTTGGTTTGAGGAGCTAAATTTACCAAGTTTTACTCCGAGTGGACAATTTATTAATATGGCTTGGACCATTGTTTTGATGCTTGGTGCTATTGCTGTTATTTTATTTTTACGTCGCAATAAGGCTGAAAAAGAATTGCGCTTTACGCCAATTACTATTTTTTTAATATTAAATGCGGTTTTAAATTTGCTGTGGAGCTTTTTATTTTTCAGTCAACATTGGATTTTGTTTTCTGTAATTGAGGTTTGTGTTTTAAATTTGGTAAATTTGATTTTAATTATTCTTTTGTGGCAAGAAAATAAATTGGCCTCTATTTTTTTTGTTCCATATTTTCTTTGGGCAGCCTTTATTACTTTCTTTTCCTATTCAATCTATCTTTTAAATTAAAAAGGTGAGGTTTGTTAAAAATTAATTTATAATATATTTATGTTAAAATTGGAAGATATTAAAAAAGATCTTCGGGTGAGGGCCTGTATAGAAAAATCCAATGATTATCTAAATTCCTTAAATTATACTGATCATGGTTTTCGTCATGTTAATATTGTTGCGGAACGAGCCAGTTATCTGGCCAAGGGTATTGGGATGGACGAACGTGAGCAAGAGCTTTGTGCAATTGCTGCTTATTGTCATGATATGGGTAATTTTTTAAAAAGAGATGGTCATGGTCGTACCGCCGCCATGCTTTTTTCTCAGTTTTTTATGGACAAAACAGATGATATTGATGGTGTTTTATCAATTATGCAAGCTATTATTAGTCATGATCATTATCCTACGGAAAATATGAATAAAATCGCAGCTGTTTTAATTTTGGCGGATAGTTCCGATATTACTCGCGACCGAGTTAATAAAAAGAGCTTAGAAAGCATTAAAAATGATACTCACGATCGTATTAATTATTCAGTGATTGATTCTGATTTTGAGCTTTGTTCTAAGCAAAAAGATATTGCTTTAAAATTAAAAATAGATACCGAGTTTAATGGAGTGATGGAATACTTTGAAATTTTTAGTGAACAAATTACAATGTGTCGTCAAGCTGCTAATTTTTTGGGATATAGTTTTTCTCTCTCAATAAATAATTTTAAATTATCTTAATTATGATCGGGGTTTTTGATTCAGGTTTAGGCGGTTTGAGTATTTTAAGCCATTTACTAAAAGATTTGCCAAACTATAATTATATTTATTTAGGGGACAATGCCAATGTTCCTTATGGTAATAAATCAGCCGATGCTATTTATTCTTATAGTCAAAAAGCGGTTGATTTTTTGTCTTCGCAGGGTTGTCAATTAATTATTTTTGCTTGTAATTCAGCTTCTTCACAGGCTCTTCGCAGAATTCAGCAAGAATATTTACCGAGCAAATATCCGAAATTAAAAGTTTTGGGATTAGTTCGTCCAGTGGCTGAAAAAATTGCTTCATTGAAAAATCTTTCTCGAGTTGGCTTGATTGGCACCAAGGCAACAGTTAATTCTTCTGCCTATGAAAGAGAAATTACCCAAATTAATCCCAAGATTAAATTATTTTCCCAAGCTACTCCTTTGCTTGTTCCTTTAATTGAAGAAGGCTGGATTAAAAAACCGGAAACCAAAATGATTTTAAAAAAATACCTTCGTCCCTTGAAAGAAAAAAAAGTACAAGCCTTGATTTTGGCTTGTACTCATTATCCTTTTTTACTAAATGATATTAAAAGAATTATGGGGAAGAATTGTATTGTCTTTGATTCCGGCCAGATTGTTAGTCATAGTTTGGTGGATTATTTATCTCGTCATCAGGAATTAAAATTTAGTAAAAAAAGGAGTAAAAATGTTTTATTTTACACAACTGATGACGAAAAAATGTTTAAACATTTGGGTGAATTTTTCTTAGGGGGAAAAATTGAAAATATTGAAAAAATTAAATTAAATTAATTTTACCATTTTTTAAGAGACAATTTATAACCACGACCTTTGATGGTATGGATTAATTCTTTTTTTAAACCACTGGGGTTTATTTTTTTTCTCAATTTTAAAATATGAGACTCAACTGTATTAGAAAAAGGATCAGCATTAATATCCCAAATATTTTCTAATAAAACGATGCGAGACAAAACTTTATCCAGATTTTTAAAGAAAAATTCTAGTAATTTTATTTCTTTAAAGGTTAAATAAATTTTTTCTTTTCCTCGGGTGACGGAATGCTTTTCAATGTCTACTGTTAGGTCATCTAATTTGTAAATGGTTCTTTGAGCGATTAAGGGCCGCCGTAAAACCGCTTTAATACGTGAAAGAAGTTCTTGATAAACGAAGGGTTTGCTAATATAGTCATCAATTCCTAAATCAAACATTTCTTTTTTGGTGGTTTGGTCATTTTCTACGGTCAGGACAATTATTTTAATGTCCTGATTGTTTTGCCTGATCTCTTTAACCAGGTCTTTTCCGTTTTTAAGCGGTAAATTATAGTCTATGATCAATAGATCATAGGAGTTGGTGTTGTAGGTAAACAAACCTTTGTCGCCATTATGGACAACATCAACAATAAACATTTCTTTTTTTAAGGATGCTTGTAAAAGACTCGCTAGTTCTTTATCATCCTCAACGAGTAAAATTTTCATAAGCGCTTTGTCATTTTTAGTATTATTAGTACTAAAAATAAAATTAAGTATGAAACACTTTTATTATACGATACTTTAGATGTCTTTAAGCTGAAATAAAGATAAATTTATGATAAATTATTTAAATTAAATAGGGAGGGGCATTTTTTGTGCTTATTTTATTCCTTATTTTCTTGCTAAAGATAGTAAAATTTGATAATATTAAAGGGCAAAAATGAAAAAATTTTTAATATTTTTTAATTTTCCTCCGCCGTTAATATATGGGAAATACTAATAAAAAAATAAATAATATTGCCAAAAATACATCCTATTTAACAATTGCTCTAATAATTCAGAAGGTTATTTCTTTTTTTTATTTTGTTTTGTTAGCGCGAAATTTGGGTCCAGAAAATCTAGGTAAATATTATTTTGCTATTTCTTTTACCACTATCTTTGCCATCTTTATTGATTTAGGTTTGGTCAATTATTTAACTCGGGAAACAGCTAAGAGCGGGGAGCGTTCCAATCGTCTATTGTCCAATATTTTAGGTTTAAAAATTATTACTAGCATCTTATCTCTTTTGGCAGTTTTAATTTTTATCAATCTTTTTGGTGCCCATGATTTAATTACTAAGCAATTGGTTTATATTTCCTCTATTTGCATGATCTTAGACTCCTTTACCTTAACTTTTTTTGGCTCAGTTCGTGGTTTTCATAATTTAAAATATGAAAGCATTGCTTCAATTATTTTTCAACTTATTGTTTTAGGGGTTGGTTGGACTTTTTTAAGTTTAGGTTCTGATATTCGGCTTATTATGTCCGCTTTAGTTTTAGCGAGTTTATTTAATTTTATTTATTCTTTTTTAGTTTTGAAGTATAAAATTAAGGTGCCGATTAAGGCTTCTTTTGATTTTAAATATATAAAGCAAGTTTTACTTTTAAGCCTTCCTTTTGCTTTATATGGAATTTTTCAACGTTTATATACATATTTAGATTCAGTTTTATTGTCTTATTTTTCCGGGACTTATTATGTTGGGATTTATCAGGTTGCTTTTAAAATAATTTTTGCTTTACAATTTTTACCAATGGCTTTTATCGCCTCACTTTATCCAGCGATGAGTTATTATTGGCTCAATAATCGAGAGCAATTATTAATTGCCTTTAAACGTTCTTTGGATTATTTATTACTTATTTCTATTCCCATTTCAGCGGCCGTTTTTGTTTTGGCTAATGAGGTTGTTTCAATTTTTAAAGACTCCTATTTGGAGGCAGTTTGGCCCTTGCGCATATCAATTTCAGCTTTAATTTTTATTTTTGTTAATTTTTCTATTGGCTCTTTATTAAATGCCTGCGATCGACAAGCTAAAAATACTAGGAATATGTTTATTGTTTTAATTTTTTCAATTATAGCTAATTTTATTTTAATTAATAAATATCAAGCCCTCGGTGCTTCTATTGTTGTTTTACTTTCCAATGCTTTAATGTTTGTTTTAGGAATGTGGGAGTGTCGTCAAATTATTGATTACAAATTTAAGGATAATTTATTTGGTGTTTTAAAAATTATTTTAGCCTCAGTTTTAATGTCATTTTTTCTTTTCTTTTTTAAATCAAGTATAAATATTTTTCTTTTATGTTTCTTAGCCATGCTTCTTTATTTTTCTTTTCTTTTTCTTATTGGTGGTTTTAAAAAGGCTGATGTGCGCTATGTTTTAAGCTCTTTTAAAAAGAGTAAATAATTTTATGAATTTCTTATTAGTAACATTAGAATATTTTCCTTTTAAGGGTGGGGTAGCTAGTTATTACACCAATTTAGTTTATTATTGGCCTAAAGAGAGCCGGATTTTTGTTTTAAATAATAATAATAAAGAATTAATTTCAGGGAGTGGTTTTTTAAGATGGCGTAAAAGCATTTCAGCTATCAAAAAATCAGTAAAAAGAAATAATATTGACCATGTTATTATTGGTCATATTTTGCCTTTAGGGTCAGCGATGTTTATTCTCAGTAAGTTTAAAAAAATACCATATTCTGTCGTGCTTCATGGCATGGACTTATCTTTAGCCATTAAAAATCCTTGGAAAAGATTTATCAGTCGTTTAATCTTAAAAAGAGCTAAAAAAATAATTATTCCCAATAATTATACAGCTCATCTTTGCGCGCAGTTTTTGTCAAAGGGAAAACTTGATTCTCTGGACAAAATTAAGGTTGTTAATCCGGGAGTTAAAGATTTTATAGTTTCTGCTAAAAAAGAAGAAGGATCAGTGCGGGATATAAAAAATAAGAATGATCTTGGCGATACTTTTTTACTTTTTTCTTTGGGGCGTTTGGTCAAACGTAAGGGGGTTGATAAAACTATCTTAGCTTTAAAAATACTTTGGCAAAAATATTCGGAAATTAATTTAAAATATGTTGTGGCGGGCAAGGGACCTGATGAAAAATATTTAAAAGATTTAGCCCAAAACGAATTAGGAGCATTGGCTTCGCGAGTAGAGTTTACTGGAGAATTAAGTGAAGCAGAAAAAGATTTTTTATTTTCCGCAGCCGATGTTTTTATTATGCCAGCACGAAACTTGGCTGGTGATTTTGAAGGTTTTGGCATTGTGTATTTAGAGGCTAATTTATATAATAAAGCCGTTATTGCCGGAAATAGTGGAGGAGTATCAGATGCGGTTGAGAATAATGTTAATGGTCTATTGATTGATCCAGAAAATGAAGAGGAGATTGCTCAGGCGATTATTGATTTATATTTTGATAAAGAGAAAAGAGAACGTTTAGGTGAGCAGGGACGACAACGAGCTTTAATTAAATTTAATTGGCCTAATCAAGCCAAAAGTTTTTTTGATTTTTTAAATAAATAAAATATGGCTTTAATTTCAATTATCATACCTGTTTATAATGGTGAGAAAACTTTAGCCAAAACTTTAACCAGTCTTTATCAGCAAACAGAAAAAAATTTAGAAATTATCGTTGTTAATGATGGCTCCACTGATCAAAGTAAAAAAGTTTTTTTTGATTTTATTAATAAAAATAATAGCGATATTCCTTATCTTTTTTTAGAACAAGAAAATAAGGGAGCACCAGCAGCACGTAATCGTGGACTGAAAGAAGCGCAGGGCGATTATTTATTTTTTTGTGATGCGGATGCTATTTTAAAAGAAGAAGCTTTAAGCAAAATGCTCCAAGCTTTATCAACTAATCCTCAAGCCGCCTATGCTTACTCTTCTTTTTATTGGGGAAAAAGATTATTTAAGTTATGGCCCTTTGATGCCGAGCGTTTAAAAAAAATGCCCTATATCCACACTATGGCTCTAATTAGGCGAGAAAAGTTTCCGCTTGAAGGTTGGGACGAGAATATTAAAAAATTGCAAGATTGGGATTTATGGTTAACTATGTTAGAGCAGGGGAATGAGGGTTATTTTATTGATGAGCCTTTATTTAAAGTTTTTCCACTTGGTGGGATCAGCTCTTGGTTACCATCTTTTGCTTATAAGTTTTTGCCTTTTTTAAAAAATGTTAAAAAATATAAAACAGCAGTAGCTATTATTAAGAAAAAACATAATTTAGATTAAGTAAAATACAATACTAAAATACAATACAATGAATTTTGCCTTTATTAAACAAAGAAAAAGATCAGTCCTTCTTTTAAGCTCCGTTTTTCTTTTATTTGGAATGCTGTCTTTTTTATCTTATTTTTTACCAAAATTAAATACTATAATTTTTTTTATATTATCTTTTCTTACTTTATTTTTAGCTATTTATCGTTTTAGATGGGCCCTGTATTTAGTCTTAGCAGAATTATTTATTAATTCTATGGGTTATATTTTTTTCTGGGAAGCCGGGGGTTTGAAATTGTCTTTACGCATGTCTTTGTGGTTAATTATTATGGCTGTTTTTTTAGCTAAAATTATTCTTTCTTTTTTTCGAAAGAAGGGGCAGAATTTGCTTAAAAAATATCAAGCTCTACCACATTTTTATCTTTTTTTGCTTCTGGCTCTTATTTTAATTATTTCTTTTATTTTTGGTCTTTTTAAAAATGGTTTTGCCGATGCTTTTTTTGATTTTAATGCTTGGCTTTATTTAGCCCTACTTCTTCCCTTGTGGTGGGTTTATTATGAAGCTGATGATAAAAATAAATTTAAAGAAGATTTGATTTTAATTTTTTTAGCTGGGGTAATTTTTTTAAGTTTTAAATCACTTCTTCTTTTATTTTTCTTTTCACATAGTTCACCATTTTTTATTAAAGATATTTATCGTTGGACACGAGATTATTATTTAGGTGAGGCGACAGTAATGAGTGGTGGCTTTTATCGTATTTTTTTACAAGCACAAATTTTTGTTGTTTTTGCTTTCTTTTTTAGTTTTTTAGCTTTTCTTAAAGCTAAAAAAAAGAGGGAGCGAATAATTATTGGGGCTTTTAATATTTCTTTCGGAGCAGTTTTGATTCTAAGTTTTTCTCGTAGTTTTTGGCTCGGAGCCTTATTAAGTCTTTGTTTTCTTCTAGTTTTTATTTGGAAAAAATATTCTTTCTCTAAGGCACTGCGAACTGCTTTTGATGCTTTAGCTTCTTTAATTTTATCATTTCTCTTGGTGTTATTGCTGATCAATATTCCACTTTTTGGTTCGCAAAATACTTTTGGTTTAGATTCACTTTCGGAACGAGCTCAACTTAATTTACCGGAGTCAGCTCTTTCTTCTCGTTGGGCCTTATTGGAGGTTATGAAAAACGATTTGGACGCCAGTGTTTTTTTGGGGCGAGGTTTTGGCGCACGCTTGGAGTATAAATCATCTGATCCGCGAGTATTGGAACAGAGCATTGACGGAACTTATTCCACTTATGCTTTTGAGTGGGGTTGGTTTGATATTTGTTTAAAGATCGGCTTAATCGGAGCTTTTGTTTATGCTTATTTATTATTTTTAATTCTAAAAGATTTTTTCTTAAAATTAAATAAGGAAAACTTTATTTTATCGGGAGGAATAATTTTATCTCTGATTTCTTTGATAATTATTAATTTTTTTACCCCCTATTTAAATCATCCTCTGGGAATCATTTTTGTTATACTGCCAATCTTATTTATTGATTCTAAAAAAGAGAAAAATTTTTCTTAAGTCATTTTAGTTTTTGTTAATAAAAAAAGGGCTTTGTTTAAAGTCCTTTTTGCTTTTAGCAGTTTTATTCCCTTGAAATAGTGTTGACTTCTGTTACTAGAAGTCCAATCGGAGAAAGATCCAAAAAATCTTTCTCCTTTTTATTTTTCAGGGCAAAACTAACTTCGATTTCTTTTAGGTTATTGTTTAACTCCTCTTGGAAAACTGAAAATATTTTTTTTGAAAAATGTTCAATTTCTCCAATTATTTTTTTCCAATCTGATCCTAAAAGATCTTCTAGACTAATATTTTCTTCTGATGATTTTTGAGAAGAGTTTTCTTCGTAAAAAGAGAATATTTTTTTTCTTCGTTTTTGAAGAAAATATCTTTTTTCTTTTTGATAAAAGCAGATATTAATTTCTGCTTTATTTTTTTCTTTCTTCTCCGTTTTTTTTAATACTGCCAATATAGGCAGGGGAGAGTGTCTTTTGGCGAAGAAAAACCTTCTTCCCACTGAATTTTTTAAACTTTTTCGAAAAATTTTTTCCATTTCCTCAAACAGAATCGTGGGAATGGCCCTGCTTTCTAATTTTTCTAAAAGATTTTTTTGCTCTTGAATATGCTTCTTTCTTCCGCAAATGAAGCAAAATTCATTTTCTTTTTTTTCCTTTTTTTTCATCTCTTGTTTATTTTTTTGGTTTGTTTTGTCAAATAACCATCAATTTTTTATCACTATTATATAAATAAGTCAAGGGTTTTTAAAATTAAAAAGAACATCTTTTTTGATGTTCTTGTTTTTTATAATATTGCCCAGAGACCCTTTTTCTCTTTAATAGTTTTGATCTTCCATTTTTCATTCAGTTCTCGTATCTGCTCTTCGTATTCTTGATCACAAGTTTTTGCTTCTGGTAGAACTATAAAATCAAAAAGGAAAGACGGTGTTTTTCTTTGTCCGTTATAGTATTTTATAGCTGCTGATAGATTATAAAATGCTTGGGCATAAACATTTTTTTCTGAGTTATCATCAGAATTAGGATAGAAAATTAATTCTATCTTTTTCGGAAAACCTCTCTTTATTTCATAAAGAGAAGAAAAGCTAAGCTCTTCGTTGAATGTTAGAGCATCAAAATAATCATAAGATTCTTCTAGGATGGGCCTCGTTTGTTCTAGATTATTTTCGTTTAATTTAAGATCCAGAATGATTTTTATTTCCGAATCACCTAATTCTCTTTTTAATAAACAGGAAACTTTCTTTAAAAATCTCTTTTGCTGAGAGATTTTTTTTAGTTCAAAAAATAGCTTATCAGGAATTCTGATATACGAGACCAGTATCAAAGAGCCATCATATAAGAGACTCCTCAATTCCTCTAAAGCCTTCTTTTTTGAATCTTGACTTACGGTGTAAATAATTTTTTCTCTCATTTTTTCAAAATTTTATTGTTAATGAACTTTGATATTATCTGTATTTTAGCTTTAAAAATACTTAAAGTCAACTCTTTTTTTCATCACACTAAATTATTATACAGCCCTACTTTGAAAATATTTCTGGGAGAGAATAATTAAGGCGTTTTTAAGCTTAAATAAAGCTTTTTTGATTGATAAAGAGCTTGTTTTATGTTAAAATTAAAGAGGTTTTATTTATCTTCTTAATTTTAATATTTTTAAAAATAATAAAATATGCTTCGCTTAATTGCTTTGATTACGATGTTGATTGATCATATCGGTTTGATATTTTTTCCGCAATCTGTAATTTTTCGGATAATTGGTCGTTTCGCTTTTCCCTTATTTGCTTGGGGAATTACCCAAGGTTATATTTATACTAAAAATATTAAAAAATATGCTCAACGTATTTTATTATTAGCTCTTATTTCTCAACCTATTTTTTTTCTCAGCATTTCACCTGATCGTTTAAATATTTGTTTTACCTTATTGTTTGGCTTATTAGCTATTTATACTTTTGATAAAAGCAATAATCGTTTTTTAAAAATATTTTTCCCACTTTTAATCGCTATTTTTGCTTATTTATTTAATTTAGAATATGGGGCTTATGGTGTTTTATTAATATTATTTTTTCATATTTTCAAGAAATGGCCACATTTAATTTTAGCTCAATTTATTCTTATCGCCTCTTATGTTTTACTATCGCCACAGCGCCTTTTTAATATTTTTGCTATTTTCGCTATTTTTTTAATAATACCCTTAGAAAAATATCATTTTAAAATTAATCGCTCTTTCCAATATCTTTTTTATCCCTTACATCTTCTTTTGTTGTATCTAATAAAAATCTCAAGCCTTGTCAAATTATAAATAATAATGTATCATTTAAGCATTATTTTAAAAATTTTTTAACTTATTAAAAATTATGAGCGAACAAATTATTACTCAAGAAGGGTATAATAAATTAAAAGAAGAATTAGATTTTTTAAGCACAGTTAAACGCAAAGAAATTGCCGAAAGAATTGAGCGAGCCAAGGAATTGGGCGATTTAAGCGAAAATGCTGAGTATAGCGAAGCCAAAGATGCGCAAGCCTTAAATGAGAGGCGTATTTTAGAATTAGCTGATATTTTAAAAAATGTAGTTGTGGTTGATAGTGTCGGCAATAAAAAAGGGGAAGTTGATATGGGTTCCAAGGTTAAGGTTCAGGTAAATGGGAAAGAAAAAGAATATGAAATTGTTTCTTTTAATGAAGCTGATCCTTTAAATGGTAAAATCTCAAATGAATCACCTTTGGGTATGGCTTTTTTGGGTAAGAAAAAAGGAGATGAGCTTAAGGTTGAAACACCAAAGGGACAGGTGACTTATAAAATTATTTCAGTTTCTTAATAAAATAAAAATTAAAAATAAAGAAAAATAAATTATGGACAATACTTTTGCCGGCGAACGTCATGATCGCTTAGAAAAATTAAAAAAAATATCAGAACAAAATAATCCTTTTCCTGCCAGGACCAATCGAACTCACTGTATTTCTGAGGTTTTAGATAATTTTACTTCTTTAATGGAAAAGAAGGAGTCTTTAGTTTTGACTGGTCGGATTATGAGTTTACGATCGCACGGCAATTTAAGTTTTGCTAAATTAAAAGATGCTTCCGCTGAAATACAATTAGCTTTTACTAAAAATGAAATGGGGGCTGATGAATATAAGAGTTTTTCTAAATTGGTGGATGTGGCTGATTTTTTAGAAATTTCTGGAACTTGTTTTGTAACTCACAAAGGTGAGTCTTCAATTTTAATTAAGACCTATCGTTTTTTAAGTAAGGCCTTAGCTCCTTTACCTGAGAAGTGGCATGGTTTAAAAGATGAAGATGAAAAACTTCGAAAAAGATACCTAGATTTATTGTTAAATGATGAATTGCGTGATTTATTTGTAAAAAAGGCTAAGTTTTGGCAAGTTACTCGCTCCTTTTTACACCGACATGGTTTCTTTGAGGTAGAGACTCCTATTTTAGAAACTACAACTGGTGGAGCTGAAGCCAGTCCCTTTAAGACATATCATAATGATTTTGATTTAGATGTTTATCTTCGTATTTCAGTAGGTGAGTTATGGCAGAAAAGATTAATGGCGGCCGCTTATGAAAAAACCTTTGAAATTGGTCGAGTCTTTCGCAATGAAGGTAGTAGCCCCGACCATTTACAAGAATTTACCAACATGGAATTTTATTGGGCTTATGCTGATTATCGTGATGGTATGAAATTAGTTCAAGAATTGTATCGAGAGATAGCTGTGCAGGTTTTTAATACTACCAAATTTGAAGCCAAGGGCATGACTTATGATTTGGCTGAGGAGTGGCCAGAGATTGATTATCAAAGTGAGGTTTTGCGTCAAACCGGAATTGATGTTTTAAAGGCTAGCGAAGAAGAGATGGCAAAGAAATTGGAAGAATTAGGGGTAAAATATGAGGGGGATAGTAAAGAAAGAATGATTGATAGTTTGTGGAAGTATTGTCGCAAAAATATTGTTGGTCCAGCTTTTTTGATTAATCATCCTAAAATAGTTTCTCCTTTATCTAAGGCCAAGGAAGACAATCCTGAATTAACCGAACGTTTTCAGGTTATTATTGCTGGTTCAGAAATTGGCAATGGTTTTTCGGAGTTAAATGATCCGATTGATCAACGACAACGTTTTGAAGAACAACAAAAATTAATTGATCGTGGTGATGATGAGGCGATGATGCCTGACTGGGATTTTGTGGAAATGTTAGAGCATGGCATGCCCCCAACTTGTGGTTTTGGTTTCGGTGAACGTTTATTTGCCTTTATGGCCAATAAAACAGTTCGAGAAACAACTCTATTTCCGCTTTTAAAACCGAAGAAGGATTAGTTTTACTTAAAATTAATTTAATATAATATTTAAAGATATGTTTGATTGTATTTTTTGTAAAATTATAAATAAAGAGGCGCCATCTAAGATTGTTTATGAAAATGATTTGGTTATTGCGATTTTAGATGCTTTTCCTTCCAGTCTGGGTCATACCTTAATTATTCCTAAAAAACATTTTGTTAATATTTATGATGTTGATGAGGGGTATTTATTAGAAATTATTAGGATAGCCAGAAAATTAAGTCTTGTTTATCAAAAAGTGTGGGGAATTGATAATTTACAATTAATTCATAATGCTGGTAAGGATGCTCAACAAAAAGTTTTTCATTTTCATTTACATTTAATTCCAAGAAAGGCCGGAGATGGAATTAATTTAGCCCATGATCAAACTGATGTTTCGGAAGAAGAGATGACAGCTTTTTGGAAAAAAATAAGAGAGGAAGATTTTTCTTAATATTATTTTTTGGTTTTATGTTTTGATATTTCGGGGATCGTCTAATGGTAGGACTCCAGGTTCTGGTCCTGGCTATCTGGGTTCGAATCCTAGTCCCCGAGCCAAGAGAGACGGAGCTCATTTAGAGCTCTGTTTTTTGTATAATCT
>CAYTRX010000005.1:0-41940 GCA_964440365.1 uncultured Gammaproteobacteria bacterium
CGGCTTTATCAGGAATCTTGCAAGAATAGTGTCTAATGAAATGGGTACCTTCCAAGATTAAAAAATAAAATGAGCTTAGGTGTTTTTTAAAAAAATAAAATTTAAAAATGGCACTACAAAAATTTGACATTTTTTTAAAAAAATGATTTACTAATATTAGAGCATCTTAAAAATTGAATAATTATTAACCAAAAAAATAAAACTATGAAAAAATTTTTTAAAGATCCTAATCAATTATTTATTCCTTTTCCCGAAGAAGAGGATTTAAAAGGAAAAACTGAAGAAGAAAAAAGAGAAGAGTTTCAAAAAAAAGAAGAGACAAAAACTGAAGAAATAAAAAAGGAGACTCAGATAGCAGAATCGGTTCAAGCAGAAGGGCCAACTAACTCAGAAAGCTTAAAACCTGACAATGATTCTTATATTATTGAAGAAAACAAGGAATTAGTTCGAGCTGAAGCTTGGGAGCGGGATGATCCAGCGGCGTCGTATAAGCAAGCCGCTAATTTTAAACACAGAGAATGGCTAAAAGGCGCAGAAGAAAGACAAGCTCGAGAAGAAAAGGAAAAAAATCGCCTCCTCGATTCATCAGCCGTAAAGCACTTAAGAAATATTATTAATGATTACAAAAATACTATCATTAAAAATATTGCTTTTGAAGGTGGTTTTCCTCCAGGTTGGGAAAAAGAAAAAATTATTCTTAAAGAAGTTAGACAGAAAGCTGATACTTTTATGCGTTTTAGAGATGAGGAACGAGCTAATATACTTTACAAAAATATTGGCTTGATGCGCCGTTTCTCTAAAATGCTAAGGTTGCTGGAAGATGTTGAAGATGAGGAGTTTATTAAATATATAAAAAAACTTCCCAAAGACTCAGGGTCTACAGCCGGAATTATTGTCCAGTCTAAATATTATAATGATATGATAAATATTTTGAGATCTTATCTTTAAAATATTTTAAATTTTTGTATTTAAACAAAAAATTCATTTAATTTCTTAGATTGTCTTTAATTGATAAATATATTATAATCTAAGCATGAAAATGCTTAGATTTTTTTTATACCCTTTTTTATTTTTAGTAATTATAGCTTTGCTTTATTTATATATTCGACCCGGTGGTCAGGCTACTTATACTCATTATTTTTCCAAAAATCATTATAATTTTTTTGGTGGTAAGGGATTTTTTCATAAATTTGGTCCAGCCGAACGTTTGCTTGATAAAAATAAAGTTGTCAATGATCCGCTCTATTTTTATTTAGATCTTCCTCGTTCTTTTTCTCAAGCTCAGGTAAAGCTTGATTATCAACTTAGCCCTAAGTTACAGGCGAGCAAAGAATATTTAGATATTTCACTTGGAGTTTTGGTTGATGAAAAAAATTGGCATTATGATTTACAACCAATTTTTAACAGTACTTTAAGACAACTTAAAAATGATGAAAATTTTAATATTTCTCGAGAGGGTGATTTATTTTTTGCCCAAAGAAAAAGTGTAAAAAATTTTTCTAATATTCAAGCTTTTCTTGATGAGGGAAATTATCAAGAGGCACTTTTTTATAATTATTTTCCACTTTATGATTTTAAGTTAGAGGAAGAGTCGTCAATTCAGGTTGACAAAAAAAATATTGTTCAAAATTTGCGAGGTTCACATATTTTTTATACTTATATTGATAATAATCCCTTAAAAATTGATTTTTTTTGGCATTTGAAAGATGATTTAAATAAACAAGTTATCGGAGAAAATTTTGACCTTTTTGTTTATTATCAAGATGAGGAAATTTTTTCCGAAAAAATAAAAATTGAGCCAGGTGAAGAAAAAAGTTATGAATTAAAATTAGATAATTTAGTGAGTGGAGCTTATAAGATAGAGATAAGGAGCTCGGATAATTTAATTAGTGATAAAATTAAAACAAATTTAAGCAAGTTAAGTTTTTTAAATAAAGTTCATTTAGATTCTCAGACCAATGGCTTTGCTCTTTTTTCAAATAAAAATAATTTTCGTTTAAAAAGTTTTTCTTCGGATTGCTTAGGTGAAGTAAAGGTGGGAGAGGAAAGCATTAAGATAGATAAAATTTTTCAACAATTTAATTTTTCAACAAAAGCTACAAAAAATAATAATAAATTAAATAAAATAGAAAGTACTTCTGGCGGCTTACTCTTAGAAAATAACGGATTTTTTGCTTTTTCCGAAGAAGCTTTCTTTAATCCTTTACTTAATAAATTAGATGCTGATTCCGATTTGGCTGATTATAATTATGTTATTGCTAAATATCGAGAAGCAGAAGCTGAGTTTAATCTAGAAGCAGCCTTATATAATAAAGGAGCCTATCGTTTTTTATTATCAGCACCGTTTTTAAGTGAAGGTCAGGAAGATTTTTATATTGAATTAGAAAAAATAGAAATTAAATTAAGCGGGAGAACTTTATGGTCAAAAATAGGTTCTCTGCTAAAAAAATAAAATGCTTAAAAAAAGTGCAGTGAGTCGTGAAATTTTTTGTTTTTTAGCCATTAGTTTATTGGTGTTTTTTATTTTAGAATTAATTTTTCCTAATATTCTTCTAGCTTATTTTAATTTTAATATTTTAGTTTTATTATTTTTTCTTAGTGCTATTTTTTTGTTTTATTATCAAAAAGACTAATTTACTTTTATTATGATACAGTCATTAAAAAATATTTTAAAAAGAAGAACAAAAAATATTGGGGCAGCCGCTATTTTAGTTGGGGTTTTTTCTATGATCTCTCGTCTTTTAGGTATTTTAAGAGATCGTATTTTAGCCGGAGAGTTTGGTGCGGGGGAGGTTTTAGATGCTTATTATACTGCTTTTCGTATTCCCGATCTTTTATATAATTTATTGATTTTAGGAGCTTTGTCTGCTGGTTTTATTCCGGTATTCTCCGCTTTAATAAAAAAAATGAAAAAAGCGGATGATGATTCCTATCCTTATCAAGAAGAAGAAAATAAAGAAGCTTGGGATTTGGTTAGTAATATTTTAAACATTTTAATTATTATTTTAAGTTTTTTTTCAATTTTAGGTTTTATTTTTTCGCCACAATTAATTAAAATAATTGCTCCTGGATTTTCCCCTGAAATGCAATCAATTACCACAACTTTAACACGTATTATGTTTCTCTCGCCTCTCTTTCTGGGAATATCTTCTTTGCTCGGTGGGGTTTTGCAGTCTTTTAGAAATTTTTTAATTTTTTCTTTATCACCCATTTTTTACAATGTTGGCATTATTTTAGGAGCTTTATTCTTGGTTCCAGTTTTGGGTATTTCTGGTTTAGCTTGGGGTGTGGTCATCGGAGCTTTTATGCATATGGCGATTCAGATTCCTCCGGTTTGGATTTTAGGGTTTAGATGGCGTGCCTTTATTAATTTTAAGGATAAAAATTTTTTAAAAATTGCTAAGATGATGGTGCCACGAACTTTAAGTTTAGCCATCTCACAAATTAATTTAGTAGTTGTAACTATTATTGCTTCTACTTTGGCGGCTGGATCTTTGGCTGTTTTTAATTTTGCTAATAATTTACAATCATTTCCTATTGGTGTTTTTGGTATTTCTTTTGCGGTAGCTGCTTTTCCAACTCTTTCAGCCAGCGCTTTTAATGAGAAAAAATTAGTTGATAATTTTTCTTATACCTTAAGACGAATTTTATTTTTTATAATTCCTTCTACGGTTTTACTTATTACCCTAAGAGCTCAAATTATTCGAGTTATTTTAGGAACGGGTGAATTCTCTTGGCGAGATACGGTTTTGACTATTAACTCTTTGGGGTTTTTTGCTCTGAGCTTGTTTGCTCAGGCTAGTACCCCTCTTTTAACCAGAGTTTTTTATGCTCGGCAAAATTCTAAAACTCCGTTTTTAATTGGTTTAATAATAGTGGTGATTAACATTTTTCTTTCTTTATTTTTAGGTAAGAGGATGGGGGTAGCGGGTTTAGCCTTGGCTTTTTCTTTATCTAGTATTTTAAACTTTATGCTTTTATGGTTACGTTTATATTTTGAAATGGGCGATCTTGATCAAAAAAATATTATCATTTCAGTTTTAAAATTTTCTTTTGCGGCTTTGGTTGCTGGATTTTTTATCCAGGCAGGAAAAGCGCTCATTTGGCCTTTTATTGATATGAGTACTTTTTGGGGAGTTTTAAGTCAGGGATTAGTGGCTGGACTTCTTGGTTTAGGTGTTTACTTTTTATTAACCCATCTTTTAAAAAGTGAGGAAATGATAGAATTGATACAAATTGTTAAAAAAAGATTACCTTTTACTAATAAAATTAAAAAAGAAGAAGAGATTGCTGATCAAAGTGAGGCTCGTGGTTTATAATTTAAGTTATATACTTATTAAGCGGAAAAATAATTTTTTTATTTAATTTCTTGATTTAATTATAATAATCAAGTAAAGTAAAAGCGTTAAATAATTTAATTTTAAAGATATTTAAGGATAATATGTCAGATAAAATTAGAAATTTTTGTATTATTGCTCATATTGATCATGGTAAATCAACCTTGGCTGATCGGATGATAGAAATAACCAACACCTTAGAAGAAAGAAAAATGAAAAATCAGATTTTGGATGGTATGGATATTGAGCGCGAACGTGGTATTACTATTAAACTTCAGCCATTAACCATGAAGTATCAAGATTATCAGATGAATTTGATTGATACGCCTGGTCATGTGGATTTTTCTTATGAGGTTTCTCGTTCTTTGGCAGCTGTGGAAACCGCCGTTCTTTTGGTTGATTGTACGCAAGGAATTCAAGCCCAAACTTTAGCTAATTTATATCTAGCTTTAGAACAGGATTTAACCATTATCCCAGTGATGAATAAAATTGATCTTCCAGCTGCTAATCCTGAAAAAACTAAAAGAGAAATTGTTAAACTTTTAGGTTGTCGTGAAGATGAGGTTTTGTCGGCTTCTGGTAAAACCGGTGAGGGAGTTGAGGATATTTTGCAGGCTATTATTGAACGAGGGGAAGCGCCAACTAAATCACAAACCAAGACTAGCCGGGCTTTAATTTTTGATTCTAAATATGATGAGTATAAGGGAGTGGTAGCTTATGTAAGAGTTTTTGATGGTTCTATCAAAAAAGGAGACAAAATTAAATTAATGGCCACTAAAGCTGAAAGTGAAGTTTTAGATATTGGAATATTTAAACCCGATTATGTTTCTACTGGTATTTTAGAAGAAGGAAGTATTGGTTATGTAGTCACTGGTTTTAAGGAGGTGGGAGAATGTCGAGTTGGTGATACTATTACTAAATTAGGTCAAGAACCAGAGCCTTTGGCTGGTTATAAGGAAATTAAGCCAATGGTTTTTGCTGGAGTTTTTCCACGAGAGGGTAGTGATTTAGAGGATTTACGCGAGGCAATGGAAAAACTAAAACTTAATGATAGCGCTTTGGTTTTTGAACCAGAGAGATCAGATGCTTTGGGTTTTGGTTTTCGTTGTGGATTTTTGGGACTACTCCATTTGGAAATTTTTCAAGAAAGACTACGTCGTGAATATAATTTAGATTTAATAGTTACTATCCCGAGTGTAGCTTATAGAGTGTATAAGAAGAATGGGGAAGAAACCATTATTAGAACACCACAAAGATTACCTGACCCCACTGAAATTTCAAAAATTGAAGAACCTTGGGTAGCGCTTGATATTATTTCACCCAAAGAATATATGGGGGGAATTATGCAACTGGCTCAAGAAAAAAGAGGTGTTTATAAAAATACTGAGTTTATTTCCTCCGGAACTGATGAGCAGAGAGTTTTACTTCATTATGATATTCCAATGTCGGCTATTTTGACTGATTTTTATGATAAAATAAAAAGTATTAGCGCTGGTTATGCTTCTATTAATTATGATTATTTAGATTATCGCGAAGCTGACGTGGTCAAAATGGATATTTTTGTAGCCGAGGAGGCAATTGAAGCTTTGGCAGTTATTGTTTATCGAGATGAAGCTTTTCGTCGCGGTAAAGAAATTGTGAATATTTTAAAAGAATCATTATCAAAACAAATGTTTGTTTTAAAAATCCAAGCAGCAATTGGGGGCAAGGTAATTGCCGCTGAAAGATTGGCTGCGATGCGTAAAGATGTTACTGCTAAATTATATGGTGGCGATGTTTCTCGAAAAAGAAAATTATTAGAAAAACAGAAAAAAGGAAAAAAGAAAATGATGGCAGCTGGAAAGGGTAGCGTTGATATTCCACCAGATACTTTTGTAAAAATATTAAAAAAATAATTGACATAAAAATGAGAAAGAAAACAAAAAAACGAATAATGAAAATTGCCTGGGCCTTAGTTTCCTTGGTGGTTATATTTTCGATGGTGGCTTTTTCTTTGATTGCCTCAATTTTTTAACTATATGAAAAAAATTTGGCAAGTATATGAAAAAGCTCCGGCTAGTTTCTTGGAGCAGGGGGAGAATATTAACCCTTTTATTCTTCAGCTTTTGTATAATAGAAAAATTGAGAAACCGGAAGACTTAAAATGGTTTTTGAATAAGGAGGAAAATGAATTTATCGACCCCTTTCTTTTCAAGGATATGGATAAGGCAGTTGATTTAATTATTTCTCACGTTAAGAACTCAAAAAAAATAATGATCTATGGTGACTATGATGCTGACGGGGTGACTTCTTCGGCTCTGCTTTTTGATATTTTGCAAATATTTAAAGCTCAAGTTGATTTTTATTTACCAGATAGAATTAGTGAGGGTTATGGTTTGAATAAGCCGGCGATTGATGAGATTAAGAATGCTGGCTTTAGTTTAATAATTACAGTTGACAACGGAATCAGAAATAAAGAAGAGGTGGCCTATGCCAAGAGCTTGGGTCTGGATGTTATTATTACTGATCACCACGCTTATCCAGAAGGAGAAAATTCTTTGCCTGAGTGTCTAATCATTAATCCTTCTAGCGAGGCCTCTGGTTATCCCTTTAGATATTTAGCTGGGGTGGGAGTGGCTTTTAAATTAGCTTCAGCCTTAATTGCTAAATCAAAATTGAGCGATGAACATAAAGATGTTTTAATTTGGCGAAGTTTGGATTTGGTGGCTATCGGTAGTATTACCGATATGGTTCCACTTATTGGAGAAAATAGATTATTAGTGAAAGAAGGTTTAAAGGTTTTGAATAATAGCAAACGTTTTGGATTGTTAGAATTAGTAAAAATTTCTGGTTTAACTAGAGAATTAAATGCTTTCAATGTTGGCTTTCAATTGGGACCTCGTTTAAACGCTGCTAGCAGAATCAAGCATGCCAACTCAGCTTTAAATTTATTAATTTCCAAAGATCAATCTGAGGCCGAGGCTTTGGCGCAGGACTTAAATAATAAAAACACGGAGAGACAAAAGATTACGGAAGAAGTCTTGTCTTCGGCTGAGAGTCAAATTGATCCAGAAAATTTACCAAAGTTAATTGTAGTTTCAAATTTTTCTGATCATTCTTGGAGTGAGGGTGTTATTGGATTGGTGGCTGGAAAATTAACAGAAAAATATTATCGTCCCGTTTTAGTAATTGTTAAAACCGAAGAAACTGCTGTGGGCGAAGATGGCCAAGAGTATGCTTTGTATAAAGGTAGTGGTCGCAGTGTAGAAGAATTTAATATGGTGGAGTCATTAGAGGAAAGTAAGGAATTTTTGTATAAATATGGCGGACATCCTATGGCGGGTGGCTTTTCTACTCAAGGAGAAGAGCAGACAAAAAAGTTTATGGAAAAGATGGGACAAATAGCTGAAAAAAAATTAGCTAAAGTTGAATTATTTCCTAAATTAAAAATTGATTTAGAGCTATCGTTTTCTGATATTGATGATGAATTTTTAGAAAGGATAAATAAATTAGCTCCTTTTGGTCAAAGCAATCCTTCACCTAAATTTGTTACTTATAATGTGAAAATTATTGATATTGTGAGAATGGGTTTTGACAATCAACATATTAAAATAAAGTTTCTTAATCATAATGATAAAGATCTAAGAAGTTTTTGGGGAGTTTCTTTTGGTGGTGGAGAAAAATTAGCTCATCTAAATATTTCTGATAATGTTGATGTGGTTTATTCTTTGGAGTTTAATGAGTTTAATGGTCGAAGAGATATTCAGTTAAAAATTATTGATATTAAAAATTAAAATATGAAAAATAATAAGCTTATAATTTATACTGATGGTGGGGCGCGGGGAAATCCTGGTCCGGCAGGTATCGGAGCAGTTTTGTATAATGAGGCTCAGGAAAAAATAGCTGAGATTTCTCAGTATTTAGGTATTGCTACCAATAATCAAGCGGAGTATCAGGCTTTAATTGAGGCTCTAAAAAAAGCTAAAGACTTGGGGGCTAAAGAAGTGGACGTTTTTATGGATAGCGAGCTGGTAGTTAAACAATTAAATCGTGAGTATAAAGTAAAAAACAAAGATTTAGCACCTTTGTTTTTACAAGTATATAATTTATCTTTGAGTTTTTCTAAGATTTCTTTTTCTCATATTTATCGTGAAGAAAATGTGATAGCTGATAGATTAGCCAATGAGGCGATGGATAGGGGAATTTAATTTTATTTTAAAATTTTTATAAACAAACACCAGCTTCAAGCTGGTGTTTTATAAATCAATATTTTATTAATTAGAAAAAAATTAGTTTTGGTAATCGCTTATTCTTTTTATATATAAGGTTCCATATTTTTTTTGATAAGTGCTAATTGTGTCACATGAAAAAGCCGATTCTTTGTAAGCCTTAGCTGGAGAATAACTTCTATTTGCAAAAACTTCAGCAATTCTTCCTTCTCCAATATACATTATCACATGACCATGCCAACCTATTAAGTCTCCAGCTATTAATTCTTTATTATTAATAGTATTTGATCCGCATGATTCTATTTTTTCTGCAGAAGCTGGGTTAAACATTACGCTAGTTCCCATTCCAGGGTCTTTGCTAAATCCAGCACACCATAAAACTTGTCTAGCAAAACCGGAACAATCATAGCAAACAACCTTTTCTCGCCAAGGGTCATTATTGGGGCATAATAAACCATAGGTTTCTTGAGCTTTGTCTTCTTTTTGCTCACTTCCTTGACCGTTTTTGGATCCAAAACGATAAACAACTTTTCCGGCAAAACTTTTTGATATCTCAGAAATTTTTGCTGAACCACCACCTTGTGGACACTGTATCCCAATAGCTGTTAAATGTTCAGAGCTGGCCGAGCTAGAAAAAGGCATACCAGCAGAACTATTTTGGCTGGGAGTATCAGAGTCCCCTTCGATTGGGTCTATATTTTTTAAGTTTAGAGCTCGTAATCTGGTTAATTCTGGGTTTATTTGATATAGCAAGGTATAAGATAAAAGCAAAATTACAATACCAATAATACTACCACTTATCCAAGATTTGGCCTCAGAAATACGAGAAGCATTTCCAGCTGATACTAGCCAAATGACACCCCCAATCATTAAGGCAATAACAGCCACTATTCCCCCGATGTATAAGAAATAATTATAGATAGCTTTAATATATATTGCTATCCAAGGTATTGAACAACTGGTTTTTCCATCTGAATCTGTGGAGCAGGTAGCTGGATGTTTTTCTACTAGTTTATCTATCCCAGGAATTTTTACTTGAAGGTTTCCTAGGGGATTTATGTCTACTGACTTAACTATGGTTTTTCCGGTTGCACCTTTGCAACAACAACGATAAGCTCTAGTTTCGTACATGTGTGGGTAGGTTGTTGGTCTTGTTTCTGTTGGGCATTTTCCCCAAGCATAGTAAGTTCCACTTGGGCATTCATTGTTATAAACAAATTCCCAAGAACAGTCACCATTGTTTGTTGTTGGAGTTTGGTTTGTTGGTATGCTTGAAACCACTTCTCCAGAACTTTTTACAGCACAAACACCAGTAACAAGAGGAGGAGAGGGCTTGCAATAAAGTAAGGGGCTATTGCAGTCCTCGTCTTTATTACAGGAAACGGTATCCGCCATTACTGGACCTACAAATGAGAAAAATATAGAAAAGAAAAACAAGAAACCTAAAATTTTTTGATAATTTTTTTTCATAAACTATAATAAATGTTTAAATCTTTTTTGTTTTTTTAAATATTCTTCTTTAAACTTCAGAGCCTCTTCTTCTGGGGAATTTCCACCAGAAACTAATTCTCCATGGACATATTCTAATAGGGGATAAAAATTACTTTTAACTGCCAATTTTCCAATTTCAGCCGATTCATCTGTTTTTATTCCCCAACTTGGTATACAGGGAGATAAAATTTGAATATATGATGGGCCATTAATTTCTTTGGCCTTTTTTACTTTATTAAAAATATCATCAGGATGCCCAGCAGTGCTTTGAGCTACATAAGGAACGCCATGAGCTAAAGCAATTTTTATCATATCTTTTTTTTGATATTCATTACCAATTTTATTTATAAGATTATTTTTTTTGTTTTTATTAATTTCTCCTCGTGGTGAAGTGCTGGTATGAGCTCCGTAAGGACTGGCACCAGAAGCTTGATAGCCGGTATTGGAATAACTTTCAGTATCATAGCAAATATAGATAATATTTTCTTTTCTTTCCCACATACCACTAATTACTCCCATGCCAATATCAAAGGTTCCGCCGTCACCAGCCATTACTACTACCTTTGTTTTTTTGTTTCCTTCCTTTTTTAAAGCAGCACTTATTCCCGTTGCTACAGCAGCTGGATTTTCAAATAGAGAATGAATCCAAGCAGTGCCCCAAGCACTTTGGGGGTAGGGAGTAGTGCTGACTTCTAGACAGCCAGTAGCGTTAGCGATAATAACATCATCGTTTAAGGCTCGCATTACTGACTGAAGAGCTGATAATTGGCCACAGCCGGCACAGGCATTATGACCGGGGGAAAATAGTTTTTTATTTATCATAAATATCTTTTAAACTAATAATAGTAATTATTGTTGATTACAGCATTTTAATTCTTTGCCACATTGTCTTCCGCCAGTTCCTACATTTCGATTTTTAAAACCATCAATATCTTCGCAATTTACTCCTTTGCTATATACACAAAGAGCATTATCGCTTGGGTCTCCACAAGGCTCGCCAAGAGCTCCTCTTGAAAAACCTGAATCATTAACATTGCAATAAACAATTGAATTATATTCTACAACGTCTTTATAATTTTTATATCCTCCAAGTGCCTCATAAAAGCCCGCTGACCCAGTTTTTTTTACATTATGTTGCAGCTCTGTGCTTAGTTCTCTTTGCATGAGATCCTGAGTGCAACCATTTTCTTCATTGGGCCAATAATAATCCAGCTCTACGCTTCTTTCTCTTTCGGAGTTATTATTATCCCAGTTTATATGCTCTCTTAGTCGATTATTAAGGCACTTATGATCTATTGATGAATAAGTTTTAAAACAATAAGCTATTTTTTTATTTTCTGGTTTTGTTTGGTTGACAACAAAAAAGCTTACTCCAGTGCTTCCACAGTAGGTAAAAGCAAAAGATTTTTGATTAGGATAAAATTTATTTTTTTCTATTAAATGTTCTTTTATATATTCATTAAGAGTTTTATTATTTTCATTTTTTTTACTATATTTTTCATCGTATTCTTTTTTAAGCTCTTCATAGCTTTTTACATTAGGCTCATTTAATTCAAGGGCTCTAGTATAGCATTGACTAACGCTTAGCTCTTTAGTTATTTGCTTGCCTATTTCTCCGGTGAGAGCGCCAGTTTTATCTTTTTCATTATCTAATTTACAACAACCCATAGTTTCCTCCGAAATAGATTTAAGATTAATATCTCTAAATTCAGTTAAATAAGGATTAATAGTTTGCAAAATTAAATAAGAAGAAAGCGCTAATACTAGACCAGTTAAACTACCAGTAATCCAGGATTTAGCAGCAGAAATTCGACTAGTATTTCCAGCTGCTGTTAACCAAATTATTCCTGCCACCATTAAAACTATAGCTGCTACCAAACCAACAATTAAAATAAGATAATTATAAATATCTTTAATATAGCTACCAAGAGAAGAAAAACTGCTTCCTAAAGTAGTACTAACCCCAGCCTGAAATTGACTTGATCCTGGAATGCTAACATTGGGAGTAAACTCAACATCTTTTTTGGCTAAAACTGGAGAAAAAGGAAGGAGAAAAAATAGAGCTAAGATTAAAATTTTTAATTTATTTTTTTTCATATATATATATTTTTAAAATCTTAAAAACTAAATAAAATTTATTTTTTTATAAGCAAAAAACTTATTTATCATTTTTTTAATTGCTTCTTCTTTAATATCTTTTCCGCCTAGTCCTGAGACAAAATTTTTAATGATTTGTTGATCAGAAGAAATAGATTTTATATCTAAATATAGGGGACTAAAATTACCCGGACTAAGGGCTTTTTCTAAAATAGCGATATTTTTAGCTGTTTTTATTATAGCATAAATCTGCTCAGCCGGAAACGGACGATAGGTTTTAATTTTTAAAACAGCTACCTTTTTAAATTTATTTTCTTTTATCACATTTTTTATTGTTCCAATAACAGATCCAAGAGCAATAATTAATAATTCTGGATTTTTTGGTCCTTGATATTCAAAAAAAGCGTTATTAGTTTTTAGGTTTATTTTTTTCTCAGGATATAGAGTTTTTTGTAATAATAAATATTCTTTTTCAATTTCTTTTAAACTTAGAGAAAAATCTTGATAAGCTTTTTCTTTAGCTTCTTGATAATATTGGGGCGACATTAGAGCTCCCATTGTAATTGGGTTGTGGCTATCTAAATATCTTCCTTTTTTGGGACGATAAGTTGGTAAAAATTTCCTAATAGTTTTTTTATCAGGAACATAAACTGGTTCATAACAATGAGTTAAAATAAAGCCATCAACATTTATAAAAGCCGGAAAATTTGTTTTTTCAGCAACTTTAAAAGCTAATAAATGTTGCTCTAAAGCTTCTTGATTATTTTCGGCAAAAAACATTAGCCAGGAAGCATCTCGGAGTGCCATGGCATCACTATGATCATTCCAAATATTAATGGGGGCTGAGAGAGCGCGATTGGCTAAAGTCATAACTACAGGCAAACGTAAACCAGAGATATTATAGACAACTTCACTCATTAGTAATAATCCTTGAGAGCTGGTAGCGCTGTAAGTTCTTACGCCTTTAGCTGCTGCTCCTAAAACAATTGAGGCAGCGGAAAATTCGCTTTCGGCACGAACATATTCATAATTAGCTTGACCATCAGCTTTAAATTTGGCTAAATCTTCAACGATATGAGTTTGAGGAGTGATCGGATAAGCCGAAATGACAGCTGGTTCAATATTTTTTATTAATAAAGCAATCGCTTGAGAGCCTTCTAAGATTTGTTTTTGAGCTGATGGTTTTTTTAGAGATTTTTTTACAGTAATATTTTTCTTTGTTGACTTAGACATATTTATTGACTTAGATATATTATTTTATTTTTAAAATAACTGGAGCATGGTCAGAACCTCTAACTTGATCCAAGATGTCAGCCTGGCTTATTTTATTTTTTAATTTTTCGGAAAAACAAAAATAATCAATCCGCCAACCAACATTATTTTCTCGGGCTCGAGCGCGATAACTCCACCAAGAATATTTGATTTTTTGCGGATGAAAATAACGAAAACTATCAATAAAACCTTTTGTTAAAAATTTATTCATCCAACTTCGTTCTTCTTTGGTAAATCCAGGATTACCAACATTTTCTTTAGGACGAGCCAGATCAATTTCATTATGAGCGACATTGAAATCACCGGCAATAATAACTGCTTTTTTCTTTTTCAATTTTTTTAAATATTTTAGGAGTTCGTCATTGAATTTTAATTTATAAGGTAGTCGACTTAATTCATGATTAGAATTGGGAAAATAAGTGTTAACAAAGTAAAAATCTTTTAACTCAATAGTTTGTACGCGTCCTTCTTTGTCAAACTCTTCTATGCCAATACCATTTTTTTGGCTTAAAATTTTTAAGTCGTTTTTATATAAAATCAAGGTTCCGCTATAGCCAGGTCTTTGAGCACAATTCCAAAATTCTTCGTAGCCAGCAAAATCAAATTCTTCCAAATTTTTTTTATCTTCTGATATTTTAATTTCTTGCAAAGCAATAATATCAGGTTTTTCGGAATTCAAAAAATCAACAAAATTTTTTTTAATAATAGCACGTAAGCCATTGATATTCCAGGAAATTATTTTCATATACTTTTTAGCTTTTTCTTTTCTTATTATTTTTTTTATGTTATTATTATTGTATAATAATTTAATCAAATAAGCAATGAAATTAGAGGAAAGAATTGAATATTTAGAGATGAAAAAAAGGCATAAAAAGGTTTTGCGTCCTTGGTATAAAAAGTGGTGGGGCATTCTTTTATTAAGTTTAGCTGTTATTATTCTTATTTCAGTTATTTCTTTTGCTTTTTTAATTAATCGCTTAATTAAAAATCCAATGGAAATGGCAATGGTTCTTAATCCTGATTATCTAACAGAAATGGAAGGACTTTCAATGTCTAATGAAAGTCGAATGGCCCTAGTTGAGGGGCCAGCACTTTATTATCTCGGGACCTCTGATCCTTTGGTAACGATTACTGTTTTTCTTGATTTTTCTTGTCCATATTGTAAGCAATCATCACAAGTTATTAGCCAATTAGTCTCAGAATATAAAGATGAAATTAAAATAATAGTTAGAGATTTTCCAGTTATTAGTGAAGGGTCAATAGAATTAGCTTTGGCGGCTCGTTGTGCGGGTGAGCAGGGGCGATACTGGAATATGTTTTATCAATTATTTGATAAACAAGGAAATTTTTCTAGTTCTGAGTTAAGTTCTTTGGCTCGTTTAGCTGGTGTGCCTGATTTAGATAAATTTTCCCAATGTTTAAGTAGTGAAAAATATAAAAAGGATATTGCCAAAGACTTTTCTGATGCTCAATTTTTAGGTGTTTCAGCTACTCCAGCTTGGTTTGCTGATGGTTATAGCATTGGTGAAGGAGCTATTCCTTTTGAAGATTGGTCAATTTTCTTAATTGAAATAATGAAATCTAAACTAGTTGAGACAGAAGGTTTGGATATGGAAAATTTAGATATAAATAATATTGATGTAGAGAATTTAAATAAAGAAAATATAAGTTCAGAGAATGTAAATGTTGAAAATTAAAATATTGAAAACAATTAAAATATTGAAAATTAAAACACGACTTAGAAAAATTAAAAAATAAAAAATATTATGATACAAATTAGAATTCATGGTCGCGGTGGTCAGGGGGTGGTTGCTATGGCTGAAATTTTAGCCATCGCTTTTTTTAATAACGGTCAAAATGCTCAGGCTTTTCCTCATTTTGGCGTTGAAAGGAGCGGTGCTCCTATCCAGTCTTTTGTTCGTGTTTCACAGCAGGAAATTTTTTCACGAGAACATGTTTATGAGCCTGATATTTTAATTATCTTAGATGATTCTTTGCTGGGAAAAGCCGATCTTTTTTCCGGAATTAAAGCTCACACTAAAGTTATTATTAACTCTAAAGAGGCAGCTAAGGATTTATTAAATAAGTTTAAGAAAATAAGCAAAATCCCTTCCGGCTTTAGTGAAAAAAATATTTTTGTTAAAGATGCTACTTCTTTAGCTTTAGAAATTTTTGCCAATAATATGGTTAACACAGCAATGTTGGGTTTTCTTTGTCAGGTTCCTGGCTTGATTAAAAAAGAAGCAGCTATTTCAGCTGTTAAAGAAAAATTTGCCAATAAGAGCGCTGATATTATTGAAAAAAATATTTTAATAATAAATAGAATTTAAATTATTTTTATTTATGATTGTTAAACCTCATTCGTCATTAGAAAATAAAACTGGATCTTGGAGATCTATTCGTCCAGTAATTGATAAAAATAAATGTATAGCTTGTGGTCGTTGTATAAAGCTTTGTCCTGATGCAGCTATTGATTTTAAAAAGGTTAATCAGCAAAATAAGGCTAATGTTAATTATGATTATTGTAAGGGTTGCGGTTTGTGCGCCAAAGAATGTCCGGTTAAAGCTATTATTATGGAAAAGGAAAAATAATTTTTTGCCGTTGTTTTTTAAAGATACGAAAAGTGTAAATTATTTTTAAAAAGCATTATAAGAAGTATTATTTTTATGGATTTATTGCCAAAAACATTAGAGCTTTGTCAATTATATGGCATAAAACCAAGTCGCTCTAAGGGGCAAAATTTTTTAATTGATGAAAGTGTTTATGACAAAATTGTGGCTGGGGCTGATATTGAAAAAAATGACACTGTTTTAGAGGTTGGTCCGGGATTAGGTTTTTTAACTTTAAAATTAAGTCAAAAAGCAAAAAAAGTTTTGGCGGTTGAATTAGATACAAAGTTGTTTCAGTTTTTACAAAGCTTAATAAATGCTAAAAATATCAAAAATATCAAAATTTTTAATAATGATATTTTGCGAGCTCGAGGAGAAAATTTTTCTCGCCTTGGTTCTTATAAGATAGTTTCTAATTTACCCTATAATATCTCCTCAATTTTTTTACGAAAATTTTTGAGTTTATCAAATAAGGCCGAAGTGATTGTTTTGTTATTGCAAAAGGAGGTAGCGCAAAGAATTGTTGCTCAAGCGCCAAATATGAGTCTTCTATCAGCTTCGGTTCAATTTTATGCTCAGGCCGAAATTTTATTTGAAGTTGGTCGAGATAAATTTTATCCAATACCTGAAGTTGATAGTGCCGTAATTAGAATAAAACCACAAAAAAACAGATTAAAAACCTATGTTGAGGAGAAAAAGTTTTTTTCACTTTTGCGAATTGGTTTTAGTGCTAAAAGAAAGATGTTGAAAAATAATTTGAGCCAAGGTTTGCGGGTTGATATTAAAAAAATTGAGAATGTTTTACAGCAAAATAATTTAGATATTAAGGTGAGGGCTGAGGAATTAACAATTGATAATTGGCTTGGCATTTATCGGGACTTATTTTTATAATCTTTTATTTGCTTTTTTTGATAAAATATTATAAAATTTAGAATATGAATAATAATTTTTCTCAAATGAATAAAGAAAGAAAAAGAGCTGTTATTTTTTTAGGTATTTTTTCTATTATAATAATAGTAGCCTTATTTTTAAATATTTATAACAACATTAAAAGTCCAGTAGATCTTAAAAAAATGGTGTTAAAAGATGATGTTAGCAAAACTTGTAGTGACGGAAATTGCTTAGCAACAGCTGATGATTTAAGTGCTGATAATATGGAATTAAAAAATAAAGACACTGATGGTGATGGCTTATCTGATTGGGATGAGCTTTTTATTTATGAAACTTCTCCTTTTTTGGAGGATACTGATGGTGATGGTCTTAGTGATTTTGAAGAAATTTATACTTACAAAACCGACCCCCTTTGTCCCGAGGGACAAGATTGTAGTGGTCTTTTATCTCAGGATAGTGCTCAAGAAAATTCTTCATCTCAAGAGGAAATTGATGCTTGGTATGTTTTACTAAATAGCTTGGAGGATCTTGATGACTCCGATGCTAGTGTTACTACCTCTATTGGCGTTGCTACTTCTTCCGATTTAATTAATAATCAAACAGATTATTCTCCTAACTCTAATAATATTAACATTAATCCTGTTCAATTACGTTCTTTATTGATAGAAAATGGCACTCCTAAGGAAGAATTAGATCTTATTTCGGACGCTGAACTAATTAAGTTATATCAGGAAATAGCCGCTAGTCAATAAATTTTATCTCATAATAAATTTAAATAAATATAATATGAATAAATTCAGGCCAAATTTTTCTAAAAGAAAGCTTTTGCTTAGTTTTCTTATTGTTTTTTTTCTGTTTTCTTTTATCTCTTTCCCTAAAAATGTGTATGCTCTAGCAGTAACATCAAATCCTGTTCTTGAAACATTAACTGCGATTAAAAATACTTGGGATAAAATACAGCAAAAAATAGCAGATATTTATCAAAAAAACAAAGATAGAATAGTAAAGGTGGCATCTAAAACTTTTCAGTCAACTTTAAGAACTACTCTAAATACCGTGGCTTATGATACAGCTACTTTTTTATTTAGTAGTGGAAAGGGGCAAAAATCTTTGTTTAATGCTGAGTATTTGACAGAATATGCTAAGAATATGGGAGAAGCGGCTAGCATGAATTTTATTGACAATCTTAATAAGGAGTGGGAGGTTGATCTTTGTCGCCCTAGTTTTCCTGGAGCACAGCTTAAAATGGGCTTAGGCTTAGTTGATTATAGTGGGCAATCATTTTATCGACCAAAATGTACTTGGCAAACATTAAAAACTAATTATACTAATTATGCTGAAAAATGGTCAGCTTTAGGAAAAATGTCAGCAGGAGAATATTTATCAGCTTTTAGTGATTCTTTTAGCCCCACTGGCAATGATGTGATGGTTTCTTTAACTCTTTTTGATCGGGCCTCTGGAGTAAAATCAGAAGAAGAGAGAAAGATAGAAGAACAAATAAAACTAAATAGAGGGTGGCTAGATATTAGAAATATTGGCGACAAGGCTGAAACAACTCCTGAAGAACCTTCAAGGCAACAAGAAAAACTTGACTCTTTTGAGAGAGAGGCCACCGCTAAATTTACTGGTGATGCTTTGACCGATGCGGCTAATATTTTTCTTAATCAATCTTTAATTACAGCTATAAAAAATCTTCAAAAAAATCTTGCCAAAACAGTTGCTAGTAATACTGGCAACTCTTCCTCAGCGATTGATTTTACCCAATTAGATTCAAGTTACAGTTCTTCAATAGGAACTAGCCAAATAAACGATACTTTAAAGAAAATATTAAAACCTCGTTTTGATGTGCGAGCTGATTATGATATTTTAGCTGAATTAACTATTTGTCTTGATAAGGAAAATCCTTCGCCAAGCAATTGTGTAATTGATGATCGTTTTAGTCAGGCTGTTCAGAATCGCAATTCGCTTATTGAAGCTATTGGCAATGGTTATATCAATGGTTCTTTAGTTTTTAATAGAGACGCTGATTATAGCACTACAGTTTTAAATGAACGATCTTTAATGATACTTAGAAAGTTTCGTATTATTCCTATTGGTTGGGAGGAGGCCTTAAATCGAGCTGAAGAAAAAACCAAGGAAACCGGTCGTTATTATACTCTAATGGATATGATTTCTTGTTTTAGCCCCAATGATGAATACGAAACTTTTAGCTCGGGATTTACTCAATCAAATTTTGCCAATCATTCTTGGTGCCAAGGCTTGGTTGATCCGACTTGGATCTTGAAGTCCAATTCTAATTATTGTAAACGACAAGGCTTTGGTTCCTATATTCAAGATATCCAATTTGTTGATACATCTAATATCAAGGAAACAGATGATTTTAATATTGATCCTGTCATCGTTTCTCGTTCAAATAATTATTGTGCCGATGAACAATCTTGTATCAAGGAAAGAGCTGATGGTTCTTGCGAATATTATGGTTATTGTACCGAAGAAAAAAGAATTTGGAATTTTGGTGAAGAGTCTTGTGACCCCGTTTTTAATACTTGCGAATCATTTACCAGTAATTCTAATGGCAAAAAATTAGCCTTATTAAAAAATACAATAAATTACGAAGATTGTTCAGTTGATAGTGTTGGCTGCGCTCAATATGCTAATACCGGAACATATAATGCTACAACTAAAAAAGTTTTATGGAATGCTAATCCATCTTTTTATTTTAATAATAAAGTGGAGACTTGTTCAGCTTCTGAAGAAGGTTGTCAGAGTTTTATTCGCACTACTGCTGGCTTGGGGCATAATTTTGTGATCAATGGTAGTTTTGAAAACGATTTAAGTCAAGGAGACTGGAATGATTTAAGTGTAACAAATTCTATCTTTTATCATGGTGATAAGTCAGCTCGTATTGAAGGCGCTCAAACAATTAGTCAAACAATTAAAGTAGCTCCTGATAATCATGTTATTGCTGGAGAAAGCTATACACTTTCCTTTTTTGCTCAATGTACTGGCACCTCTAGTGTTAGTTTAATGAGTAAAACAAAAGATATTTTGCCTAATGATAATTTTTCTTATCAGATTATTAATTACACCTTTCCAGCTAATTATTCTTCAAATCAAGTTTCTTTTGATATTAATGTCGCTAATAATGCTGTTTGTAATATTGATGCAGTTAAATTAGAAAGAGGCCTTAAAGGAACTTTTTATTCAGAAAATAATACCAATGGTTTAGTTTATCAAAAATTAATACCAGACTATTTAAAATCAACTTGTTATATCAATCCTAATTCCAACACTCCTGATTATCGTTTAAAATTAAATGCACCGGAAGAGTGTTTTAAATATGCTCGTCAATGTAATAAAGATGAAATTGCCTGTCGCTTATTTACTTCAATTTATAATGTTAAATTAGCAGCTAAAGCTCAAGAAAAAGATTATTGTCCAGAACAATGTATTGGTTATGATGTTTATGCTCAGGGCAAAACTTTATTTGAGGATCGCTCTATTTATAAAATGATCCCTAATAGCGCTGAAGCTTGTTCAGCTCAATATGTTGGCTGTACTGAATTTACTAATTTAGATCAATTAAGTGCTGGTGGCGAGGCTAGAGAATATTATACTAGTATTAAACATTGTATTAAACCGGCTCAAGGAAATTGTCAAAGTTTTTATTCTTGGGCTGGTAGTGGTAGTGGTTACCAATTAGAGTCATATTTCTTAGAAAGTGGCGCGGGTAATTATCCTAAAGTTACTGAAGGAACTTTTGCTCAGGGTCTTAATGTTAATAATCGTTCCACGGTTAATCATGTCATCAATGGTGTAACAGTTTGTAGCAAAGAAATTTTTGAATTAGATGTTTCTTCTCCAGGATATAATTCTGATTGTCGTGAATTTTATACTCAGGATGGTGATGTTATCTATCTTCTTTATTCCCGAAGTATCACTTGTTCCGATGACTGTAAAATTTATCGGATGACCGAAAAAAATATTGATCACAGTATTCCAAATGCTACTAAATGTAATGAAGAAAATAATCATAATAATACTACCTCTTGGGATGCAGCTAATAATGTCTGCTATCGATGTTTAGGTGGTGGTAAATGGGATGCTTCACAAAATGCTTGTTTGTATCAAGCTATTCCGGGCGAAGGAAAAACTTGTCCAGCTACTGCTAATACTTGTCGTGAATATAATGGTAGTGCCGGAAATAATGTAAGAAATATTGCTTCCTATGATTTTAATGATGGCTTAAATTCTTTTACTCTTAGTCAATATGCTTCTTTGAGTACTGAATCATTAAATCAAGGGGGAAAATCTTTATCTTTTAATGGTAATAGTAAGGCTCATGTTAATATTGGAGGTGCTGTTCGTCAAGGAAAATCTTATGTAATTAAAGTTTTGTTAAAAAATACTCAAGGACGAAACATGAGTTTATATTTTGAAAATGAAAATTATGAAAAATCATATTTCGGCACTGTTGCCTCAAATGGAGGTGTAATGTCTGCTCCGGTTAGTAATGAATGGCAATTATATCAATTTAGTTTAGACTCTTTAAATCATAAAGTCTCCGATCAAGAAAAATTTGTTATTGAGTTTGATGGTTCTGGTAATAGCTTCATTTCCAATATTATTATTAGTGAAATAAGTGAAAAATATTATTTAATTAAAGATTCTTGGAGAACTCCAGAAATTTGTTATTATGACACAGCTGATAATTATCGTGGGGTTAATTATAATTTAGGTTGTCAAAAATATACTGATCAAGACAATATAAATCATAGCCTCAGACAGTTTAGTAGCTTGTGCTCAAATTCTTCTTTAGGTTGTGAGACAATGGTTAAAGACAATGATTTCATAATTGCTACTTATGATTCTGGTAAGTTGTGTAATGCTAGTAATGTTGGCTGTACCCGTTTTGGTAAGGTAGTTTTAAGTAGCGCGATAGTTAATAATCAAAATGTCTATCAAGATGTTTATTTAAAAAACGATCCAAGTCGTAGGGCAGAGATTTCTTGTACAGCGGAAAATATTGGTTGTGATGCTTGGTCTTCCGCTTCGGTTTCTGGTATTTCTTATTTTAAGGATCCAGGAGATAATTTATGTCAGTGGCGCAAGGGTCGTGGAGCTAATGATACTCGCTTTGCTTGGTATAAAAAAGATGTGAAAAAATGTAAAAGCGGTGATACCTTTACTAATAATATTTGTTTAAGTAACGATGATTGTGTTGGCGAACAAACTTGTGAACTAGACACTAGAGATTTCTTATGCCCGGTAGAAAATATGAAGACTATTGGCAATAAAGGTGATGTGGCTATTTGGCAACCAAAAGAAGAGGCTGGTATCAAATGGGCTGGTCTTTGTCCAATCAAAGAAGCTGGTTGCACTGAATACATTGATCCAATTAGTTCTTTTAGTCCTAATATTATTCTTAACCCTAATTTTGCTGATATTGATGGTAATGGCAAAGCTTTTGATATGTGGACTGAGAGCCCTGGATCAGCTGGTGTTTGCGATGGAGACAGCGGAGGCGCTGCTTGTGAAAAGAAAAAATATTCTCAAAAAGGTTTTGAGATATTGCCGAATAAACTATATTTATTGGAAACCAAGGGAAGACAAGAAGCTAGTATTGTTTGTACCAACCCAATTTATAGATTAAATTCTGGACTAAATACTTTCTCTGAGGCGATAAATACTTTAGGGGTTAATAATACAAGCCCTCGAGTATTGTTTTATTCGGGTAATAATAATTCTTCCTGTACTATCAATTATGAAGCTGATACATTAAGCATTAATAATGGTCAAAAAAGTGAATTTTTAGAAGAACCATATATTCAAATTAGAGAAGCTTTAGTTGAATATCAATTAAAACAAAATTTAGATTTTGGGGCTTGTAATGGACAGGCTGATATTAGTAAAGGCTGTGTGGTCTTTAATCAAAGAGAATATAGTTCAGCTAATAATTATACTCAATTAAATTTTGATGCAGGCAATTATCCAGCTTATTCTACTTGTTCTGGTGATAATTGTAATGCTAATACTTTAATTAAAGTTAATCCAGATAGGGTTTGTGGTCGTTGGTTGTCTTGTTTTTCTTACACCATTGATCAAGATACAGGAGAAAAGAGTTGTTTACAAATGATGGAGTGTAGCGCCTTTAATTATGATGGCTCTTGTTTAAATTTTTCTAAGAACCCTAATGGAGTTAGAACTTATAATTTTAAAGATGTTAACGCTTCAGGCTATTCAGTTCTGGGGATGAATTATTTATCAAATATGAATCAGGTAGGACGCGATGAATATTTTGTCGACGATTTTGAATTAGGCAATTTAGGAAAATGGTATAGAAATTATACAGCTTATACAAGTACTGGTGAAACAAGTTTGAAAACTAATCAAAAACTATCAGTTGAGGATTGTTTGATTAGCGGACCATATTCCACTGCTATTTCTGGAAAGAAAATTTCTTATCCAGCTTCGGGTAAGGGGTTTTTAAAGATTGGCGAAGGGAACTGCAGTGGTTATTTTAGTACGATTGAAAAAATTCCATTAGCTCCTAATACCAAATATTATTTAAGCTTTATGGTTAATACCGAAGAATTAGCACCAAATGAATTTGCTAAGGTTAGATATGTTGCTTATAATACCAACGGAAATCAAATTACTAATAATGGTAAAATTACTAATTTAATTCCAAAAAAGAATGGTTGGCAGGATTTTGTTATTGAAATTGAAACTAAATCTAATTGGGGTAGCGTTGTGATTGAGTTAGAATCAACTAATAATAAAGCAGTATATTTTGATGATTTTAGAATCACTTCGGTTTTAGAGCGAGGGGACACAAAAAAAACTAGCGAGAATGCTGTTACTCCAGGTGTCTTAGGTAGTTCTAGTAGAGATACTAATTTAGTGAATAATAATTTAGTGAATAATAAATTTATTTCACCAATTTGTCGCCTTTATCCAAGCGAAAATAGCTTGTCTTGTGAGAGCGAAAAAGGCAATCTTTCTCTTAGTGGTTGGTATGGTTATTGTTTACAAAAAGACCCTAAAAATCCTAATGTTTGTTTGCTTTGGTATCCGATTGATACAGTTAAGGGAATTAAGGGTTCTTCTGACTCTTCTTCGGCTTTCACTGGTTATGCTAGTACTGGTGGTCCAAAGCCATATTATTGTGCTGAAATGAGTGCTGATTTTGATCTTGTTTGGAAGGTAGAGCCTTTTTTCTCAGGGTTAACTTATTGGGAAAAAAATAATGACTCAAGCGCTAATTTTGTTTATTCTGGTAGTGATGGTCAAGAAAATTTGGCTAGGACAATAAGTGATGGTATAGAAAAATATGGAAAAACAGAAAAAGGCTGTGGTTTAGAAAATGACGGTAGTTATGAGTATTTTTATTGGAATTTAGGGGGATGGGAAAAAGACTCTAGTTATGGTTATTATAATCTTGATAGTGAACACAGATTTCCTTATTATACAAGTAAAGTGGCTAAGATTTGTCAAGGGGCTTCTTCTTGTAAGTATAGTCCAAGCGATTATCCTAATCATAAAGGCTGTGGTGGAAAAGAGGCAGAAGACAGTTGGAGGTATACTAGGGTAATTTGCTCAATGCATACAGATATGATGGCCTCTATGCTTTCTTCTCATAAAGGAAACAACTCGGAACCAGTCTCATATGGTTTTGGATCTCTCCTTATTGAAGACTATTCAGAAATAATTGCTCGTGATGATGATAAGGTTTTTTCTAGTGATGTAAGCACAATATTTTCTAATACTGGAAATTGTGTGTATAAAGATGAGGGGAATAAAGAACTTTCCCTACCTGTTATTTGGAAAAAATGGAACGAAGGTGATGAAAGATTTTTTAATAGAAATATAAATAGTAGAAAACCAAAATTAGATCTTAGAGTTATGGCTTATGATTATGCTGAACAAGAAGTTTGTGAAAGCTTGGACGGAAAATATTTTAATTGTTCGTCTGATAATATAATATGTCCTTCCGGTCGACAAAGTGCTTGTCTGCTGGAAATAGATAAATATACTCCTGTTTGCTCTAAGGTCGTTCAGGGAGAGATTCCTTGGGTGCAAAGATTAAAAACTGGCCCTTATAATGTTATGGTTTATGCTAAATCTGCTAACACTGATCCTCAAAATGATTATAATGATCGATATTTTCCTAATTCTTATTACTTAAATACTCTTAGCCTTCCTTATGGAGCTGTTGTTACGAATGGTGGTTTTATAGACTCTACTGATACTAGCGCTCCAGTTTTTGCTGGTTCAGCTCCACGAGAGGGAGATAAGTATGGCCTACCTTTTTCTTGTGATAGCAAAGATAGAAGTTCATATGTGTCGGGATATGATAGTAATTATAATAATTGTAATATTTTATACTTTAATGGGGAAAAAATTGTTGTGGCTAAAAATAAAACAGAATTAGAAAAAGTTCGAGGTGATGGTAGGGTTTATCCTAATATTTCTTCCTATACTGATTTTGAAGGTTTTCAATTTAAAAATCTTTTAAAATCACTTTGGCTTAAGGTTTCAGCGGTTATTGGTGATTCTTCTTATGACAATTCTTATGCAAACTTTTCAAATCGTATTGATCTTATAGAAGAAGGTCCTAGAACTAATGCTACCGAATTTAAGGCAGTAAAACCAAAAATATCAAATGTTACTCTTCATCCTTTACTTTCTTCTGGTCTATTAAGTTCCAAGGCCGGAATCAGTCCAAATAATTCAGTTTATAAGATTGAAAAGAGCGGCTTTTATGTGTTTTCTTTTAACACCAGTGTTGATGCTGAACAAGCGCCAATCAAACGTCTAAGTGTTAGAATTAAAAGCACTGATCATGCTAGTGATATATGGGATAACGAAAAGGCTGTTATTAATTTATATAATGTTGATCCCTTACCTAATCCGGCCCAAACTCATAAAATCGTTCGTTATTTACAAGAAGGAGATTATTATGTTCTAATTAAAGCTGAGGATAATTGGGGCTTCTATCACTGCTTAGGTCTTCCCAATTCTGATGATCTTAATAATTGCTGTACGGCAAGTAATGTGTTTGCAAGTAAAAATGACTGCCAAAGCTTATAGGATTGACAAGTGAATTGTCTTGTGATAATGTGAGATGTTGATTTAATAATAAAAAGTTCTTTAAAATAAAAATAAAACAAGGAGGTTATCATGAAAACAAAAATTTTTTTCTTTATTTTTTTCTTTATTTTTTTAATAAATAAAGTTTTTGCTCAAACTATTAGTTTTATTCCAATTCCTACCGGTAATAAAAATTTAAATAAATGTTTTTTATTGGAGCAAAAAATTTGGTTAGGCGAAATTAACACTTACCCAACTTATTATTCCGGTGATTTTGGGTTGACCTGGGAGGAAGATTATGAAACTAAATTTGGCGACATTTCTGGTATTAGAAATAGTAGTGAACAAAACATCGTTTATCAGATTAGTAATAATGGTTTTTATTATTGGAATGATGGTTTTGCTAGATGGACTTTTGTTCCCACACCTTATTCTCTGCAAAACGGCGCTAGGATTAGGGTCTTAAATGATTCTTGCATCTATCTTTTATCTGGTTCAACCTTTCCAGTTTTATATAGATATACTGGAAACTCTTTTGTGGAACTTTATAGAGACACCATACCAATGGATTATAGACCATTTTTGTATGCTGATAGTAATAGAATAGTTTTTTCCAGAGTTAGTTCTAGGGTATTATTATCTTATGATATAGAGCAAGATGTGTTGATAGAATTAGTCTCTTTTCCTAATATTATCGAAATACGGCAGGTTCAGTCATTAAATGGTGTAGATTTTTTTATTCTTTCTATCGATGGAAACTTATATCGTTATAATATTGAAACCCAGATTTTGACCGATTTAATTATTTGTCCCGAAGAGGAGAAATATTTTTTTGGTCGAACATTAGAGGTGGTCAATAATAATTTGATATTCATTGCTGGTTATAAAGGAATAAAGAAGGTCTGGATAAGCAGTGGAGGAGGGGTGTCGTCCGAAGTAATTTATCAACCTTCCCATAATTTATATCATGTTAATTCGTCTTCTCGCTTTGGACCTAAAATAATTTTTGCTGGGTTTATCGGTGAAAATATTAATGGAAGTATAAGTTCAGCTATTATTTCTATTGATTGTAGCGTTGGTGTTGTTGAACCAGTAATTCCTGAGGTCAACATTTACCCCAACCCCACAAAAGACCAAATCAAAATTGATGGCCTAATAGAGCCTTCTAATGTCCAAATTTTTGATATCTATGGCAAGCTTGTTTTAGCTCAAGAATATCAAGATAATGAAGAAATTAATATTTCCAACTTGAATGTTGGCGTCTATATTCTTCAGGTTAGAAACTCTAAGGGAGTATTTTCACAAAAACTTATTAAACAATAAGTTAAGAAAAACCTCCTTGGCCCAAACAAAGGATTTGTTAAATAACAAGTCCTTTTTTATTTGTTTAAAAACCCTTTCTATAACTTAAATTATAAAAAAGACCATATTTTCGTTAAACTTTTTAATATTTTTATATTAAACCATATTAAACTTTTAAAATAATATTAAACCGCAGACCTTAAATTCTTTAAACTTTATTAAATAAAACCCCACCAGATATTGTCTAAAGCGAAATAATGTGTTAATTTAACAATATAATATTTAAAATAATAATATGAATAGAATATATATCAATGAACTTGCCCAACATAAAGGGGAGCGAGTTTTGATTAAAGCCTGGATTAATACTTGCCGTAATCAAGGCAAGATGATCTTTTTAGATTTCCGTGATATGAGTGGCCTTGTTCAGGGTATTATTTTGCCAAATAGTCCGGCAATGGAAATTGGTAAAACCTTAAAAGATGAATATGTAGTTGAAGTTGAAGGTCAGGTAAATCCTCGCCCGGAGAAAAATATAAAAAGTGATGTTTTAAATGGTGATATTGAACTAGAAGTTTTAAATTTAAAAATATTAAATGAAAGTGCTTCCTTGCCTTTTCCTTTGAGTGAAGACACCTCTTCAGTTAATGAAAATTTACGTTTAAAATACCGTTATTTAGATTTACGAAGTGCAAGAATGCAAAAAAACATTCGCCATCGCTTTCAAGTCAGCAATTTTATGCGTAATTATTTAGCTGAACGTGGTTTTATTGAAGTAGAAACACCCTTATTATCAGCCCCAACTCAGGAAGGTTCACGCTCTTTTGTTGTTCCAAGTCGATTATGGCCGGGCAATTTTTTCTCTTTACCACAATCGCCCCAGCAGTATAAGCAATTATTAATGGTAGCTGGAGTGGAAAAATATTTTCAATTTGCTCGTTGTATGCGCGATGAGGATGCGCGAGGTGATCGTCAGGCTGAGTTTACTCAATTTGATTTAGAAATGTCTTTTGTTGAGGAAGAAGATATTATTAAATTAAACGAAGAATTAGCAATTAAAATTGTGGAAAAATTTTATCCAGAAAAAAGAATTCAGCAAATACCTTTTCCGCGGATGACTTATAAAGAGGTGATGGAAAAATACGGTAGTGATAAGCCAGATCTTCGTGAAGATAAAAACGACCCTAATTTATTAGCTTTTTTGTGGGTAGTTGATTTTCCGATGTTTGAAAAGGTAGAAGAAGATAATGTTGATGGTCTCAAAGAATGGACTTATACCCATAATCCTTTTTCTCGACCGCAGGACAAATTTTATTCACAATTTTTACAAAAAGAAAATATTGCTGATATTCTTAGTACTCAATATGATTTAGTTTTAAATGCCTATGAGATTGGCGGAGGTAGTTTGAGAAATCATAAATCAGCTGATTTAAGAAAGACCTTTGAAATTATGGGTTATAGTCAGGCAGAAATTGAAAAAAACTTTTCTCATATTTTACAGGCCTTGGATTTTGGTGCTCCGCCTCATGGTGGAATTGCTTGGGGCTTGGATCGATTTTTAATGATTATGGAAAATGAAAATAGCATTAGAGAGCTTATTCCATTTTCTAAAACTAGTTTTGGCAAAGACCTAACGATGAATGCCCCAGCTGAGTTGAGCAAAAAACAATTAGACGAGGTTGGTATTGAGATAAAAAAGATTGACGATTATAAAGAAAAAGAGAGCTAGAAAGGTTCTTTTTTTCTTAGTATTTTTCACTTAATTTTTCTTTAAAAATATTTGGCAAAAAATTTTTTTTATTGTATAATATAGGCATAAGTATAATTTTAAAATAAGGCCAAGATGTCGGCTAAATTAATGAATATGGAAGAAAATAATAACGACAATGATTTAGAACAAAATGAGGCGGAACGAGCGGCTTTATTACAAGAAGAACAGCGACGAAGTCAACAGGAGGCTTTGGCTAAAAATGAAGAAGAGACTAAAGCTAAAATTTCATCAGAAGCAGAGAATAAATTTAGTAATACCAGAAGAACTACTGATAAACTTTTACAAGAAGCTTGGAAAAATGTTTTTATAACCTGGACCTTCAGTATGTTTTATGTTTATGTTCATGCCTTTTTAAATTTAGTATTTCCCAAACATTTTTGTTCTTTAGGTCATGAATGGTCGCCGACTGCTATTAAAAAATCTTCTCCCCAAAGAGCGGAGAAAGCGGGCCGAAGAATTTCTCTTATTGAAAAGGCCGGTTGTTTTTCCTGCTGTCTTTTTCATTTAACTTTAATTATATTGATTATTGCTGTTATCTATTTTATCTTCAATTTCTGGGATGTTTTACTTGAAGCGGTTTCAAGTTGGGCTAATAAAGTCCTTGGTATAGAATAACATAAAGTTTAGTCTAGAAAGGCTTAGTTCAGAAAAATAATAAAATTTAGTTTAGAAAAATAATAAAATATTGATTTATAATAAAATAAAAATGAAATCATTTTTCTCTAAAAACAAAAAAAAGATATTATTTATTTCTTCAGCTTTTTTATTAATTGCAATTTTTGTTTTTTCTCCAGAAATTGCGTCAGCTGATGATGGAAAAGGGGTGACCAAAGTTTTGGGTTATATCCTTTTTCCTTTTATTTGGACGATGGGGCAATTAGCCACCTTGATTTTAGGAGTTTTAGTTACGATTGCACAGTATAATGATTTTATAAATTCTTCCGCTGTTTCTTATGGTTGGGTTATTGTCCGTGATTTATGTAATATGTTTTTTGTTTTGATTTTATTGATTATTGCTTTTGCTTCAATTTTGCGTGTGGAAAGTTATAATTTAAAAACCTGGTTGCCTAAATTGGTCATCATGGCTGTCTTGATAAACTTTTCTAAATTAATTTGTGGTGTTTTAATTGATTTTGCTCAAGTTGTAATGCTTACTTTTGTTAATGCTTTTAAAGAAATTGTTGGAGTTAATTTTACTGATATGTTGGGTCTGTCCAAGATTTTAAGTTTTAGTCAAGAATCTAGTGAAGGAGTAACAGCTTGGAGTATTCTTGGTTCTATGATTTTAGCTTTAATATTTTCGGTTATCGCGGTAGTAGTGTTAACGGCGATGTTAGCGATGTTGGCGGTGCGAGTTGTCTATATTTGGATTTATGTCGTTCTTTCTCCTTTGGCTTATTTATTAGCTTCTTTCCCTCAAGGAAAGAGTTATTCTCAGAGATGGTGGAGTGATTTTTCTAAAAATTTAATTGTTGGACCACTGATCGCCTTCTTTATTTGGTTATCTTTTGCTTCTTTAGGTGGAGTTGAAGGTGATCGGGAAATAGAAAAAATAAGATCTAAGGAAAAGGTTACCAGCGCATTTGATAGTTCGGAAGCAACAAATGGTGCTAGCAGGGTTTTAACTGAGGCTGGTCATCCAGACCATGTTATTAAAATGGTTATTTCCATTGGTATGCTTTTAGGAGGTTTAATGTTATCGCAAGAGATGGGTGGCGCCGCTGGTAAGATTGCTGGAAAAAGCATGGCTAAAGTAGCAGCTTTAGGAGCCGGAAGTTTGTTAGTCGCTAAAAGACTTACTGGAGTAGATCGGGCGCAAAGAGCCGTTAAGTCTTATCAACAATCAAAAGAATCTAAGAGGAGTGAGCGAGCTATCAGTGATTCTAAGGCTTTGCATCAAGCGGCTGGATGGACAAAGGAAAAAATAGCTCATGTTCCGCAGCAAATTGGAAAAAGAACTTCTAATTTATTAAAAATGCCTTTTGGCTTAAATGATAAAAAAATAGAAGCAAAATCAGAGGAAATCAGAAAAGAGGAAAATGAATTAAAGGATTATAAGAAAGAGGCTGAAGCTTTTAATTTGAAAGACGATATTGCTTCCGTAAAAAATTTAGAAACTCAGTTTAATGAAAATGAGAATATTAAACAACGAGCAGATGATTTAGAAAATTCTCAAGCCAGATATTCAGCTTTAGAAACAGATTTGTATTATATGGATCAAAATGGCATTCCAGTAAATGACCCAAATCGTATTGCTAAACAACAAGAATTTGATCAAGAGGCTCAAAATTTAGAAAGATTAAAAAACGAAGCTGGTTTAGAAAACACAGCTAGTGGGGCTGATGTTGCAAATCGAGTACAGGAATTACGTGATGATTATGTTGGCAATAGATCTAGAATTGTCACCGAAATTGGTGATAAAAAAATTGAGACTGAGGATAAGTATACAGCGTTAACCGGTGAGGATAGAAGTTATGACTTTTTAAAAGATAACCCTGATTTAGCTGCTAGCACTATTTCTGGTCAAATTGAAGAACGTGAAAAATCTTTAATAAGTAAAAAACAAGAGTTGGATGAGTCTAAAAAAACAGCTAATTTTATTGATAAAGGAGTTGGGGCTGTTGTTGGTGGTGCAATAGGAGGTGTCGTTACTGCTGCCTTTGGTAGTCCATTAGTAGGCATGGCCATTGGTGGTAAATTTGGTTGGGGAGCCAAAGAAAAACTTGCTCATGCTGGAGAAGGATCATATCGCTTAGCTTCTGACCGTAATGTAAGTAAAATGAATGAGATTAGAAAAGATATAGAACATGAAAAACCGGAAACATTAAAAGCAATTACTGCTGATCATACCAGAACTAAGCATGAAAGAGCAGAGGCGGCTATTATTGGTTTAGAAAAAGGAGATTTAACAAATTCTGAAGCACAAGTTGCGGTAGATTATATTAGAGATGCTTTTAAAAATGATATAAAAGTACAAAGCAAACTAGACGCATCATTAGCATCACATTATCCAGAACTAGGCACTAATATTCAAGATTTAAAAAATTTATCTGAGCCAGTTGCTGGCGAAACTCCAGAACAAGAGAGCAGAAGACAAAGAGAGTTTGAAGAAAAAAAAGAAAAAATTGTTAAGGCAATTGTTGGCGGTAGTATCAAACTAGAAACTATTAATGATCAAAATATTTTAGACATGTTAATTCCTACTTTAGCTAACACTATCTCTACTTCAAATTTAGCAGCAATGCATAAAAATCAAACTTCTAAAAAACAAAATATGATTGAAATGTCCTTAAGAAAGGCGGGTGATTCCAAGTCTAACAGAGCTTTAGTAAATATTACTAGCAATTTAAATAGTTTAGATGATGAAAAACATAAAACAAAGTATATGGAAGGAGTTAGCGAAACCCAATTAGCTTCCTTGCTTAGCTCAACCAATGGAATTAATAGCGTTGTTGATTGGATAAGAAATAATGATGTTGGAATTTTGGATGAAATTATTAGGTCAAGAGGTGATGTTAGACGGGTAATGGAGACTTTGAATAAAGTTACTAAAAAAGCTCAAATGAGTATGGAAAACTCTGGAAATAGGGCCTCTATTTCTAAGCTTGTTAACGCCTTAAAGAAAAATGATGTTGTTTAAAAAAACAAAAATAATTAAATTAATAAAATAAATTAAAATAATTATGGCAGATCGAGCAGAACAATTTTTAGAAAAACTAAACTCTGGACCACGTGAGGTTTATTTATATTTTTTTTCAAATTTAAATACAGAGATAAATCGAGCCTTAGCTATTAAATATGGACTAGATACTGATATCATTCTTGATTTAACCGAAGATTTTTTTGTTTCTGATTTTTCTTTTTCACAATTGAGAAAAAATGTTCAAAATAATTCTGGTCTTTCAACTAAAATTAATGAATTTATTTGTGATTTTCTAGGAAAACTATTTTTGCCCGTAGCTGATTCTCTAAATATTAAAGTAGCGGAGGAGATTAAATTTAATAAAGGAAAGATAAGTGATTATGAAGAAGATATTGAAAATTATAATGATTTTTTAGCGGGACAAAGTTTTGAAATTTTTAATGACTTAGCTGAGGATTTTGAAAAAATTTTTGATGCCAACGAAGAGGAGCGAATTGTAATTAGTTTTTTATCAGAAAATATTTTAGAAATATTATCCAGCACTGATAATCTTGATTCTTTGCAAATGAATGGCTCTCTGATTTATCTATTATTAAATAAAAAAGATAGTTTAGCGAAGTTTTCTCGCGCTTTATTATCCAATAATGAATTACTTTCAAAAAATAGAATTTTGCTGGGTGGTAAAGAACAAGAAGCCAGTGTTTCTAATTTAATTAAACATTTTATTGAAAAAAATGGTAGCGGAATGTTTAGTAGTATTGCTTTGGCCAAATATCTTTCTTCGCCCGAAATCTCCAGCATCTTGAGCCAGAATGAAAAAAAACTTTTACGTAAAGTTTTGAAAGTATATTATAATTTAGTCTTCTTTCCAGATTCAATGGCCAATCTTCCTATTAATGAATGGGGAATTTTTCCTGTTGAAGATTTGCCTTTAAGTAGTCCAGAGCAAAAAGATTTTGCGGGAGCCGAGTCAATAAACAAAACGATTGACTTAAGTAAAAAGACAGAAGAGGTGCCAGACTTTACAAAAGAAAAAAGTGATTTAACTAAATCAATAAAACAAGTAATTGATTCGCGAGAAAAAGAAATTAAAATTTTAAAAGAATTACTTCAAAAATATCCTAAAAAAAGTTTAGAGAAAAAAGCAATTGAAAGTGAGCTAGAAAAAATTGAAAAAGACAAAAACTAAAATGAAGTAAAAAATGAGGAAAATAAATTATGTTTGATTATTTATATAAATTTAAAGACCTGGAAGAAGGTCTGCGCTTGGCTGTTTCCAATCCCAGATCTTTATCTTTAATAGAGGAATTGGAGGTTCGTTATCATGTTAATTTGGCGCCAATTATTATGCGCGTAATGACTAAAGATATTAAAATTGGATCTTTAGCCTTAAGTTTATCCTCGGAATTAAATTTAAGCCAAAATAAAGCCGAAAGTCTAGCTGAAGAATTAAAAGAAAAAATATTTGTTGATCTGTCTGAATACTTAGGTTTTGTTCCTAAAAAAGATTTATCCAAAAAAGATTTGCCTAATGAAGTTAGGGTTGAAAAAAAACTTCAAGATAATATTGAAAAAAAAGGTTTATTTGATGAAAATAAAATTGAAGAACGGGACGCCCTTGATCAAGCTAAGCCTTTTGATCGCTTAGCTTGGATCAAAGAACTTATCGTTAAATTAAAAATATCTTTTAAAAGCGAAGAGGATCGTGGTCGCTTTACTTCTTTGATGGACAAATATATTCGAGGAGTAAAAAATAAAATTGATGTTCGTGAACTTTTAATGAGAGATCTTACCCAAAGAGGTTTTTCTTTAAGTGAAAAAATAGTTGATGATATTTTCTTTATCTTAGATCAGAAAAAAGAAGAAAAATTAAAAGAACTAAGAAAATCAGTTGATTTAGATAAAGATGTTTTACGGCGAATAAAAAAATTATCTTATGGTCAAATTGCTGCCTTATCTAGTCAAGAAACTCATTTATTAGATGATCCCAAAGTAAAAAATCTTAAAGTTGCGCCCGATTTAGAAAAATTAAAAGAAGCCAAGAAAACAGAATTAATTGAGGCTCCTGATAAAATAAATTTAATTAAAGCTTCAGGTCAGTTTCGGAAAGAAGGAAAGCTTGATTCCGCCCTAGCTCAAGCTTCAATTAATAGTTTGGTTCAGGTTTTATCAAGTAAACCCCAAGCTCAAATTGAGCAAGAAAAGAGGGAAGAAGAGGCTAGGTTAAAGGATGAAAAAAAAGCTCAAGAGAAATTAAAAGAACAAGAACGTTTAGCTAAGTTAAAAGAAGAGGCAGAAAATAAGGAGCGAGAATTAAAAGAAGCTCGTCAAAGAGCTGTTGAAGAAGAGTTAGCCAAAAAAGAAGCTGAGAAAAAAACACCTAAACCTTCTTGGTCTCGTTTACCGAGCGGTAAGATTAAAATGGATGAAATAAAAAGAATAAAACCAATGGGACCGGTTGATGAATTAAAATATATGAATCCGCTGGACTTTCGTCGCTTAGATGGAAACCCAGAAGAAGCTTTTGCCAAAATATCACAAAAACTTATTGTTTTAGAAAATATTGATTATAGTAAAATGATTGAGGGAATTAAAGCTTGGCGACAAAACCCAATTAATAAATTATATTTAAATATTTTTGCTCAAGCTGGAAATGAAGGAAAAACTGTTGATCAAGTTATTGCGGAGAGAAAGGTGGCTGGAAAAGATTATTTAAGCAAAGAAGAGATTGCCCATTTAATTCAATTTAATAAAAAACTTTCTTTTTAGTTTTTATTTATGCAACAATTTACCGTACCACAATTTATTGATGTTGAACCTAAGATTATTGGGCCAATAACCGCCCGTCAGTTTTTAATTTTTTTGGGAGCAGCTTTATTAATTTTTTTATTTTATAAATTATTAAATTTTACCGCCTTTGTTTTGGCAGGCGTTTTGATTTTGATTATTGCTATAGTTTTTGCCTTTGTCAAAGTTAATGGTCGCCCTTTTCATTTTTTTCTTTTAAATTTATTACAAACAGCTAAAAGACCTGGTTTGCGGGTTTGGAACCATAAGGCTTTTTCTTTAGCTGATGAAGACGAAAAAGATATTGAATATGAAAAAGTTTTAGTTCCAGAAAAATATTTCGCTCAAGGAAAGGTTGAGGAATTGTCTTTGATTATTGACACTAAGGGTCGCTATCGCGGTGAAAGTAAATAATACATAATTTTTATATAATAATTATTATCATAATTAATAGTTTTACGATAAATGGCAACTAAAAAGGGACAAAAGAATACTAGAGTTTCCACCCAACAATATTTGGATATTTTAGAGATAAAAGATGATACCGTAGTTATGAAGGATGAAACTCTGCGAGCAGTTTTAGGGATTTCCAGTATTAATTTTTCCTTAAAAAGTGAGGATGAGCAAAACGCTATCATCTCTTCTTATGTTAGTTTTTTAAATAATATTAATACCCCTATTCAAATTGTGGTTCAATCCCGAGATTTAAATATTGATAATTATTTAGAGAATTTAAAGATTAAGGAAAAAGAGCAAACCAATAGATTATTAAAAATTCAAACAGCTGAATACATTGAATATATTCAAGAATTAGTTTCCATCGGCAAAATTATGAGCAAAAAATTTTTTGTTATTGTTCCTTATAGTCCTTTGACTGATAAACATAAAGGATTTTTTGCTCAATTATCAGAATCTTTCAAGCCGGCCAAAGTTTTACGTTTAAGAGAGGATCGTTTTAGAAAATATAAAGAAAGTTTATCACGTCGAGTTAGTAGTGTGGCTAGTGCTTTATTTTCTTTAGGGGTAGATGTTAAAATGCTAAATACCCAAGAATTAATTGAATTATATTATAATACTTATAATCCGGAAACTTCTAAAAATCAGCCTTTGGTTGATATTGATCAATTGCAAGTTGAAAGATAGAAAATAATTTTTATTATATGATTGACTTAAAAAAACAATCAAATATTTCAGGACCAAAAAAGAAACGTAGTCTAATCGATGAAGAACTGCAACGACTTGGTGTTAGTGAAACTGAAGTTGAGCTCACCCGAGATTTAATAGAAGATGAAAAAGTTTTTCGTAAAGGTGTTTTGTCGGTCCGTGATCTTATTTCGCCAGCCAGCTTAAAAGTTAACCCGACTTATTTGGTTTTAGGACAAAAATTTGTTCGTACTATTTTTGTTATTAGTTATCCGCGCTATATTAGCGTTGGTTGGTTTGCGCCAATTATCAATTTGAATGAATATTTTGATGTTTCAATGTTTTTTTACCCGGTCAAAAGTGCCATTATTTTAAAGCAATTAAAAAATCGGGTTGGTAATTTGGAAGCACAAATTATTGCTGATTCGGAAAAAGGTATGCCTCGCGATCCGGTTCGAGAAACTGCCTTACGAGATATTGAGTATTTACGTGATTCTTTGACCCAGGGAACAGAAAAGTTTTTCCAATTTGCTTTATATGTTACTATTTATGCTGATAATTTAGAAAAATTGGATCGTTTATCAGATCAAGTTGAAGATATTTTTGGTTCACGTTTAGTTTATTCTAAAAGAGGCTTTTATCAAACCGAGCAAGGCTTTAACTCATCTCTACCTTTAGGAAACGATGAGCTTTATATTACTTTCAATATGAATTCTTCCCCAATTGCTTCTTCCTTTCCTTTTATTTCCAGTGAGTTAACTAGCGATAAGGGAATTTTATATGGAATCAATCGACATAATAATAGTTTAATTTTATTTGATCGCTTTTCTTTACAGAATGCTAATTCAGTTGTGTTTGCGACTTCTGGAGCGGGTAAAAGTTATTGTATAAAATTAGAGATTTTACGTTCTTTAATGATGGGAACCGATATTATTATTATTGATCCCGAATATGAATATAAATATTTAACCGATGCTGTTGGCGGAACTTATGTTAATATTTCCTTGTCCAGTGAAAGTAAAATTAATCCTTTTGATTTGCCACGTTCCGTTGGTGGTGAAGCTCGACCGAAAGATATTATTCGTAGTGCCGTTATTACCTTGAAGGGCTTGGTTCGTTTAATGATTGGTAATTTAAATCACGACGAAGACTCTATTGTTGATCGAGCCTTACTTGAAACTTATGCCAAGAGTGATATTACTTCCGATTCCGACTTATCTGAAGTTGAGCCACCAACTCTATCTGATTTTCAGCAAATTTTAGATGGTATGGAAGGGGGAGCGGAATTATCACGTCGTTTAAAAAAATATACCGAAGGAACTTTTGCTGGTTTATTAAATAGCTTGACTAATGTTGAAATGAATAATCAACTAGTTTGTTTTTCCGTCCGTGATTTAGAGGATGAATTACGTCCGATTGCTATTTATACTATTATTAATTATATTTGGAATGTAGTTCGTAGTGAAACTAAAAAAAGAATTTTAGTAATTGATGAGGCTTGGTGGATGATGCAAAACGAAGATTCCGCTAAATTTATTTTTGCCTTAGTGAAACGTTGCCGTAAGTATTATTTAGGTGTTACCACTATCACTCAGGATGTTAATGATTTTTTAACCTCTCCTTATGGTCAAGCTATTGTTACCAACTCTTCTTTGCAGATTTTATTAAAACAATCTCCGGCTGCTATTGATTTAGTGCAAAAAACCTTTTTATTAACCGAAGGTGAGAAGTATTTATTATTAGAATGTGGTATTGGAGAGGGAATTTTCTTTGCTGGTAATAAGCACGTAGCGATTAAAGTAGTTGCTTCTTATAGTGAAGATCAAATTATTACTTCAGATCCACGACAACTTTTAGAAATTGCTGAAGCGAAAAAAGAATTTGCTCGTCGACAAGCCGAAGAAGAGGGACGTGCTTAATAAATTAACTATTTAAAATAATTAAAATATAAATTTATGTTAAAAAAAAGAAAACTTGGCTATCTTCTAATTGCTTTAGCTCTTATTTTAATAGCAATTATTGTTTATCTTTTTCTTCAACCACAAGATAATTTCTTGAAAAATTTATTTAGTCGACCATCAAAGGAAGTAATAAGTGAAGATGATCAGGAAAAGGCATTTGAAAAAATGAAACAGGAAATGGCTGAGCAACAAGAATATCCTTATGATCCGGCTTTTGAAGCATCTCGTCAATGGGAAGAGGATGATTTTAAGCAAGTAGCTCGCTCCTTTGCCGAGAGATTTGCTTCTTTTTCTAGTCATTCTGATTATAACAATATTGAAGACTTAGAATCTTTAATGAGTAATAAAATGAAGATTTGGTCCAGTAAATATGTCGCTGATTTAAAGGCTAAACAAAAAGATTCTAGTGCTTATTATGGAACCGTTGGTAAGGTTTTAGTTGAGCCTAAAATTATCAATCCAGAACAAAGTAGCAAAATTGAAGTTTTAGTAACAGTGCAAAGACAAGAAATTACCTCTGAAAGTGCCGAGAATATTTATGATCAAGATATCAAAATTAGTTTTATTAATGAAAATTCCAAGTGGGTGGTTGATGAAGCTTATTGGCAATAATATTATTAAATAATAAATATATGACTAAAAAATTTATAAAAGAAAAAATAGAAAAAAAGAAAAAAATTAAGAAACAAAAAAAACACACCGAATTGGTTTTTGTTTTGGTTTCTATTTTTCTTTTCTTTCTTTTAATTTTTTTAATTTATTTTTTTAAGAATTCTTTATTTATTGCTAAAGATGAGGTGGCAAGAGAGTTTGTTAATGAATATCAGGAAAATGTGATTTTTGAAACTTTAGATCCCTTTGTTTTAACAAAAGGTGAAGTGGAAAATGGCGTTTTAGAGCAACCAATTGATAATGGTCAAGATCCAAGCTTTGGTCCCGAAGGAGCTAAGGTTAAAATTTTCTATTTTTCTGACTTGTCTTGTCCTTTTTGTTCTGAGCAGGAAGAGGCAATTAAGAAAATTTATGATAAATTTAGCCAAGATGTGCGTATAATATGGAAGGATTATCCAGATTTACGAGTTTTAAGTGGCTTTTCTTATCAGGCTGCTCGAGCAGTGCGTTGTGCTAATGAACAGGACAAATTTTGGGATTATCGTTCTTTATTGAAGGAAAATGAAGATGAGTTTGATAGCGCAAAAGAACAATTATTTTTTAAAATTGCTAATAACTTGAAATTAAATATGATTAGCTTTGAAGATTGTTTACGAGGCAATAAGAGCGATAGTTTAATTTTACAAAATATTAAAGAAGCTGAAGAATTAGGTATTAGCGGGATTCCTTTTATCTATGTTAATGATTTAGACTTAATCGGTACTCTTGATGAAGCTGATTTAGAAGCTTTAGTTAAAAATGAATTAGAAAAATAAAATTCTAGATAAATTAGTTTATGTCCGGAAAGATAAAAACAATTTATGAGTGTCAAAATTGCGGCGCCCAATTTCCAAAATGGAGTGGGCGTTGTTTAGAGTGTGGCAAATGGGGAAGTTTAACTCAGGAGTTAAAAGATGATAAGAAAAATCTAGAAAAATCTATTAGTAATATTTCCTCTTCCGAAATTATAAACCTAGGAGATGTTCAGGAGAATAAAAGTATCAGGCTAGAATCAAAAATATCAGAAATTGATAGAGTTTTAGGTGGAGGATTAATAGATGGATCCCTTCTTCTTTTGAGTGGTGAGCCTGGTGTCGGTAAGTCAACTCTTTTAGCTCAATTTTCTAATGAGCTATTAAAAAATAATCAGTCACTGGGAAATGTTTTGTATATATCGGGTGAGGAGTCAGCTAGTCAAGTTAAGCTTAGGCTTCAAAGATTGTCCTGCGATTTAGAAAAATTTAATTTTATTGGTGAAACAAATTTAGAAAAAATAATTTCAACGGCAATTAAATCAAAACCATCCTTGATTATAGTTGATTCTATTCAGACTATTTATTCTTCTACTATTTTTAATGAGGCTGGTGGAATTAGTCAGATTAGAGCTGTCGCCGTTAAATTTATGGAATTAGCTAAAAAATATAACATCCCAGTTTTTTTAATTGGTCATATTACCAAAGATGGTCAGATTGCTGGACCAAAGTCTCTAGAGCATATAGTTGATGTTGTTTTGTATTTAGAGAATGATGGTCGTGGAGGGCATTATGTTTTAAGATCAGCTAAAAATAGATTTGGTAGTGTTAACGAGATTGGCGTCTTAGAGATGACTAATATTGGTTTTGTTGAAATGAAAGATCCTAGTTCATCTTTTTTGGAGGGAGATTTGTCTTTATCTTTTCCAGGATCTTCTTTTTCTTGTGTTGTAGAGGGAAATAGGTCTTTTTTGATAAATGTACAGGCCTTGCTTAGTAAAACTGTTTTTGGTTATCCTCAAAGAAAAAGCTCTGGTTTTGACTTGAATAGATTACAAGTTTTAACAGCTCTTCTTTCTAAAAAACAAAAAATAGACCTAACTAATCAGGATATTATTTTGAACATAGTAGGTGGTTTTAAAACTAGCGATCCAGCTCTTGACTTGTCAGTATCTTTGTCTATAATTTCATCTTTTTTAAATAAGGAAATAGGTAGTCATCGAGTTGTTTTAGGCGAACTCGGATTAGGTGGAGAGCTTAGGCCGGTTTCTTATTTAGAAATTAGGTTGAAAGAGGTTGAAAAAATGGGATTTAAAGAAATTATTTTAGGCGAAATAAATAATAAAGATGAAAAAAAGCGCTTAATTAATAATTTTAAAAAAATAAATTTTATTTTTGTTAAAAATATTTCAGAAGCCCTTAAACTTATTTTTTAAATTTAGGATTATTCATAAAAAAAATGGGCAACTTTTTGTTGCCCATGTTTTGTTTTTCTAATGGTTTTCAATTTCAGCCTCTTCTAGAATTAAAAAGAAATTTTTCATAATAGCCTTCATCTTTCGGTTTTTATTCACCTCCATTGCTCTTTCCCTGTTTTTTTCTTTGCACCAAAGATGAAAAAAATTTTTAATTTTTTCCTTGTGATTTCCCTGGAATTTTATTTCTGTTTCAAAGAAAACATCTTTCCATTGGGCTGGCACTTTATCATCACAGAAGTAAATCTCTGTAATTAGTCTTTTCTTCTCTTTGTCCCATCTTAAATTGTTGGTAAAAAGAGCCTCTCTCCCATTAAACTGGGCCTCTGGTCCAACATAAGTAACAACTTCTGAAATTTTAAAACTCATCTCTCCTCCTTTTTTAGTTATTAAAACAATTTATTTTCTTTTTTAAAAACAATATCATAAAAATAAAATAAAGTCAATATTTATGAT
>CAYTRX010000006.1:0-39915 GCA_964440365.1 uncultured Gammaproteobacteria bacterium
AGGTCGACGTTGGTATGTTCTCCACACTTATTCTGGTTACGAAGAAAATGTCGCTTATAACTTACGACAAAGAATTGAAACATTAGACGCTGGAGACAAAATTTTTAATGTCTTGGTACCCTTAGAGAAAAAAATTAAAATTAAAAATGGAAAAAGAAAAATTGTTGAAGAAAAGATTTTTCCCGGCTATGTTTTAGTAGAAATGATTGTAACTGATGAATCTTGGTATATTGTTCGCAACACACCAAATGTTACCGGATTTATTGGCGTTGGCACTGTTCCGACTCCAGTTAGCGAAAAAGAAGTACAAAGCCTTTTAAAAAGAATGGGAGTGGAAGAGCCGAAATTTAAAATTGATATTGAGGTTGGTGAATTAGTCAAGATTAACGATGGACCGTTCAAAAACTTTGAAGGAAAAGTTGCCAATATTGACGAAGCTAAAGGTAAAATTAAGGTTAATGTCTCAATGTTTGATCGTGAAACACCAGTAGAATTAGATTTTTTACAAATTAAAAAAATATAATAAAATAAAAATTTGATGGTCTCTAAAAGACCTCGCTTCTTCAAATTTTTTAAAAAATAATATGGCAAAAGTATTAACTAAAATAAAATTACAAGTTACTGGAGGCCAAGCTAATCCAGCTCCTCCGGTTGGTCCAGCCCTAGGTCAACACGGACTAAATATTCAGGAGTTTTGTACAAAGTTTAATGATGCTAGTCGTGAACGTATGGGCGAATTAATTCCGGTTGAAATCACTGTTTACGATGATCATAGTTTTGATTTTGTTTTAAAATGTTCCCCAGCTTCAGAAATTATTAAAAAAATCGCTAATATTAAAAAAGGATCCGATAAACCGCTTAGTCAAAAAGTGGCCTCTATTACCAAAGCTCAATTAGCAGAGGCGGCTAAAGCAAAAATGAGCGATTTAAACACCAACGATTTAGAAGCTGCCATGAAGATTATGGCTGGGACTGCCCGACAAATGGGTGTAGAAATTAAAGATTAATAATTAATTAGGTGGGAGAAATTATTTTCGTTAAACCACCACAAAAATATGGAATTTGATAAAAACAAAGCTTATCCAATTGCGGAAGCAATTGAATTATGTAAAAATCTTAAAAAACCAAAGTTTGATGCTTCAATTGAGGCTCATTTCCGCTTAGGAATTGATACTAAAAAAGGCGAACAACAGGTTCGTTCAGCTGTTAGTTTGCCTAACGGTACCGGAAAAACAATTAGAGTAGCTGCTTTTGTTTCTAGTGACAAAGAAAAAGCTGTAAAAGAAGCTGGGGCTGATTTAGTTGGTGGTGAAGACTTAATTGAAGAAATTGCCAAAAGCGAAAAAACTGATTTTAAAGTTGCTGTGGCCGAAACTGACATGATGAGACATTTAGCTAAAATTGCTAAAATTTTGGGAACTCGCGGTTTAATGCCTTCCCCTAAAAATGACACCGTCACTAATAACCCCGCCAAAGCAGTGGAAGAATTAAAGAAAGGAAAAATTAGTTTTAAAAATGATGATACTGGCAATGTGCACACCATTATCGGCAAACTTAGTTTTGATAATAAAAAATTAGAAGAAAATTTATTGGCCTTAATTGAGGCGGTTAAAAAAGCTAAACCAGCTTCTTCTAAAGGTGTTTATATCAAAAATCTTAGTATTAATGCGACCATGGGTCCTGGAATAAAGGTATTAATTTAAAAATAGCTTCAATAAAAAAACTGGCCTACTACCAGTTTTTTTTGTTTTAAATCATGTAAAATTGCCTCTAAATCACAAAATATTTTAATGATATAGATAAAATTTAGTCAATAAGCATTAAGTATAAAGCCAAAGAAAAAGAATAAAAGCCAAAATAACACGATACCAAGCAAAAACGGAAAAAGAATTTTTCTTGATATAAGATAATAAAAATTTAATGCTCAGCCAAGCAACAATGAAGGAAACAATAAAGCCAACACTTAGTAAGGCAATTTCGTGACCAGAAAAACTTAAAGCACTTTTATATAAATCTAAAGAAGAGGCCGCCAAGATAGTCGGTACAGCTAATAAAAAAGAAAACTCCACAATAACAACACGACTAATTCCCAAGGCTAAACCACCCAAAATAGTAGCGGCTGAACGGGAAACACCCGGAACAATAGCCAAAGCCTGAAAAACACCAATAATTATCGCTTGTTTATAGGAAATACTTTCAATTCCCTCTTTTTTTTCTATTGGTAAAGTCTCACCAGCTCTTGCCAAAACCTCTTCTTCTTTTTTCCGAGCCTGCTCTTTTTCTTTAAAATTTCTTTCAAAGCTCATCATCAAAACTCCACCCAAAAACAAGGCCAAAGAAATAACCTCCAAGCTTTCTTGTAAATAATCTTTAACAAATTGATAAAAAATTAAACCAATAATAGCTGTAGGAATAAAGGCGCTTAAAACCTTTTTGAAATACAAGGAAAAATTAGAAAAAACTTTTTTCCAATACAAAATTATTACCGCCAAAATTGATCCTAACTGAATAATGACAATAAAGCTTTTTAAAAAATCACTTAATTCTAATTTTAAAAAACTACTGCTTAAAATTAAATGAGCAGTTGAGGATATTGGTAAAAATTCAGTTAAGCCCTGAACAATACCTAAAATTATACTTTTGAAAAAACTTAATTCCATACTTTAATTTAAAACAAATCTTAAAAAGAAGCGCGACTAGCAATTTCTCTAATTACCTGTTCACGATCCTTGCCATATTTAAAACGACTAAGTTCTCTAATATTTTCTGACATTCCTTTGCGGAAGGTCCCCATCAAAGGCCAAATAGTTTGTAAAGAAAAAGGTCGCAAAGCTTGTCCATCAACTAATAATTTAACAAAGGCTCCTCGCCCAACATTAACTAAATCGTATTCGTTAAAGACTGGTGAAAATTCTTTTACTAAAAACTCAGCGTCCTCAGAACCAATACGAAAACTAATCATGGTACCAACGTTACCAAAAACCGCATCTTTAATTTGAGTGTCCTGTTCCTTGCTTAACTGACCAATATATTGGTGGGCAATATTTAAACTCAAAGCATATTTTCGCGCCTCTGATAATATCTGGCAAATAGAATTGGTAGTAAAGTTTTGAAACTCATCAATGTATAAATAAAAATCTTTACGTTCTTCTTGTGGAATATCAGTTCGAGACAAAGCTGCCATTAAAATCTTACCAACAATAATCATACCCAAAAGATAAGCATTGGTTTCACCAATGGCCCCCTTGGGCAAATCAACCATAATAATTTTTCGATTATCCATTAAATCTCTAAAGTTAAAGGAGCTTTTTTGTTGACCAATAATTGGCATCATCATATCATTGGAAACAAAAGGGGTTAATTTGGAAGTGATATAAGGCACCATATTGGCCAAGGCAGCTTCTCCGCCCGCCTTCTCAGCTTCTTTTCGCCAAAAATCAACCACTGTTTTATTTTTACATAAATTTAATTTCATTTGACGAAACTCTTCATCAGCCAACACCTTAGAAATTTCCATCAAGGTTGACCCTGTCTCAGGACTATCCATAATTAATAATAAAGCATTTCTCATATACTGCTCAAACATCGGACCACCAGTAGCTTTTAAATCATATAATTTATCAAAAATACTAATCATTTCATTGATAACAAAAGTTTTTTGCTCTGGATAACGGGGATCATATTCTAATAAATTCAAACCAATAGGTCGCTTGGTATCGGCTGGTGAAAAAACAACCACATCCTCGGCCCTTTCTGGTGGAATACGGTTTAAAATATCTTCAATTAAATCACCATTGGGATCCATAACACAAACCCCATGACCATTTTCAATATCCTGAATAGCCATATTATTTAAAAGCACCGATTTACCAGTACCTGATTTACCAACAATATACATATGTCGGCGACGGTCAATCTCCTTGATTCTAATATCAGTTTTAATTCCACGAAATAAATTATATCCCAAAAGCAAACCATCCTTCGGAACAGTATTGGGGGCTGGAGCAGTTTTAGAGCTTAACCAATCAATATTAGGAGTTTCGGTATGAGGCAGAGGTAAATGATACATACTAGCTAATTCCTGTGTATTTAAAAGAAAGCTCTGCTTTTTAATAAAACGACGATAAATAAAATTTTCAATAGTTTTGCTTTGCTGTCTCCTGTTTATTTTTTTAAAAGAATTACCATATTGATAATAATTATATTCCGAAAAAGCATTAGAAATATTATCTAAATAAGTTTTAACATTGATTGGACTTTTAGAACTAACAATCAATCTTAGGTTAACATCTAAACCAGCCTTGGAATTTTTTTCCTCCATTTTCTTCAACATCTCCCTTTCTTTTTCCGTTAACTCTTTTTTATCATCCTTATCTAAACCTTCTTTCTTTTCTGGCCGACCACCACCAAACATATAAAAAAAGACATCGTAAATAAAAAAATTAGCAAAATTATGAAAAGCCGAACTACTAATACGAAGAACCTCATTGACATCTTTTTTTTCATAAGCTCGTAAAACAGCATTTTTGACTGTTGAATGCCATTTTTTCTTTGCGCTCCGAACGACAAATTGCACAGCAATGCTTTCATCTCGATCCAGCTTGGACATCACATTAATAATAGAATTCATCGGATCAGAATTCATATCCTTATAATCTAAAAATGGAAAAATAAAGCTTCTTTTAGCTTGTAAATAACCGGCCATCACCTCTCCCTGAGAGTTAAAAATATTATAATCCTCAACCTCCTCAATAGAAGCCTCGGGATAATGAGCGTGTATTTGTTGTTCTAAGTATAAAGCTCTGTTTTTAGGAGCTGTAATACAGAAAGAGATTTTAGAATTATAGGCGACTACTTCAAAAGAAAAATTATCTCGTCGACCAAAAGTCCAGGGCAATAAACCTCGCTCGGCTTTAAGACCACCAACACTAGAAAAAATAGTTTCACCACGAGCAATCTCTTCTTGTATTTGTTGTAAAGAAGTATCCTTGTCCTTGTCCTTTGGTTTTTCTTTTGGTAATTTAACTAAAAAAATAACATTATTACTACTTTTATCATGCAAAGAAAAATAACGTAAAATATATCTTAATAAAAAAATAAAGGCAATAAAAAAAATGACTGGTAACAGCCAAGAAAGGTAGGTAGAGCCAGTCTTGACAATAGCTCCAGTATCAATCATAGATGTGTTAGTAAAATCCTCCATAATTTTATTTTTTATTTTTTAGTTTAATAATTTTGTCAGCTTTAATTTTGGCTTCTTGTTCTAAAAAATAGCGATTAACTCCTGGAATAATTTTGAGCCAATCTTTAATAAGTTTAATGATTTTTTTAACTCGAACTTTAACGCCCGAAACTGCTTCTTTTATTTTTAGAACTGTTTTTTCACCCTCACTTTTAAAAAGTTTTTGTCGAGCTGGATTCATGCTCAAAAAAACATCTTCTAAGCCCTCGGATAAAATATTATCAATTTTTTTTACCAACTCTTTGTCAGAATCACTTAAAGTAACATCAGTTTTTTTATGAGCCTTTTTTAAAGCTTCCCCCGATTTTTCCAAACGCTTCTTCCCTTCACCAGCAAAATCAAAATCACTCACTCCTTTTTCGGGAGCGCTTTCTATCGCTGATTCTTTAGCTATCTCTAAGTTTTCTTTTTTACTTAAATCACTCGGAGCTTTTTCTGGAGAATAATTAAGTTGGTCTAAATCCTCAAAAGCTTTCTTAAAATCATGAGCCATATATCTTATTAATTCACTTTAATTTAATTTAATTTACTTTAATTTACTTTAATTGCCTCTACTGGACAACTATTGGCCGAATTTCTGGCACAGTCAGTATCTTGTTGACTAATAACCTCGGCTTTGCCAGCTGAGTTAATCTTAAAAATTTTAGGACACATATTGGCACACATTCCACATCCAATACAAAGATTTTGATCTACTTTTATTGACATAAAAACAAAAATTTTATAAGCAAAAAATGCTTTAAAAAAATTAATAAATTATTATATTTACAAATAAATTATACTACAATTTGAAAGAATTGACAAGCAAAATAAAAATAATACTCAAAGCGCTAAACATAATATTTAAAACCCCAAACATAATGCTCAGGCCCCTGAACATAATGTTCAAGCTATGGAACATAATTGACAAGCCAATTTAAGTTTGATATATTAAATAAGTATTAAATATATCAATAATTGATAAAATTATTTTAATTTATCTTTAAAAGCTAATTAAAGTAATTTTTTAAATACTATGGCAACCAAAAAATCCGGTGGCTCCACCTCCCTGGGACGAGACTCCGAAAGTAAGCGTTTAGGCGTAAAATTATCTGATGGTCAAAAAGCTAAGGCCGGAGCTATAATTGTGCGCCAAAGAGGCAGTAAATATCATCCGGGAAAAAATGTAAAAATGGGCAAGGACGATACTTTATTTGCTACCAGTTCTGGGACTGTTGAATTTAAAACTAAGAAATTATTAAAATTTGATGGTCGTCTTAAAAAAAGCAAAATTGTTAATGTGGTTAAGGTAACCAAAACTGCTAAAGAAGCGAAATAAATTTTACCCTGAATTTTGTAAAATATAAAACGCTATAAATTTAATAAATTTAAAAAGACCTCTTTTTGACAAGGGGTCTTTTGTTTAATTAAATTTATTGTAATTAAAAAAAGGGCTTCGGTGGAAACCCTTTATTTTTTTTTGCTACCAGAATAGGTTTAGTGGTGCAATTACGCACCCAATGCCTATTACCGGCTCCTTTATACTCATCACTACGCTACCTTCCTTATTTGCATAAGAATGGTATTTATTATCGTGAGTGGCAAATATAAAGACTTTGGCGATAGGGTTAGGAGTAAAGTTACTTCCCAATGCTATGCCCACTTTATAGGTGAGCATATCAAGAGATAATAATTCCTTTTTCTCTACCCCAATCATTGGGGAGAGAAAATAATCAGGCAAGATATCAAGCCTATAAGCCTGAATATCTAAACCAAAGTTATAACTCTCAAGTCCCTTCCCGCAAGAAACCCCCATTCTCCCCCAGACTTCTATCCTAGGAAAAAAAGCTGAATTATCTTGAGCGAAGAGTATGTTAGTTTTTAACTCTAACCCCCTGACTCTTGAAGAGTCTTTAAAATAATTAAACTGGGGGTCAAACCCTTCTCGGATTTGATTTTTTTGATAATATCCGGCATATGCTTTAATCCAAACCGGACTTATAGAAGCAGTAGACACCAGTCCCACGCTCCAAGATCTGAACTTAGAGGCCTGGAATTGATCCACCAGACCGCTCTGGAAGCCGTAGCTTCCATAGGCTCCGATAATATTTCTTCTATCGAGAAAAATTTCTCCGAAGAAAAGATTGTTAGAATGAGAGCCAACCCTGACGATTGTATCGCCAGAGTTTAAAACCTTTTTATCATTCAAGGAGTTGCCTCCCTGATAAAAAAGGTTAATTTTATTCTGAGCAGTAACTGTAATGGCAGCACTGAGCATAGCTACTATACTCAATGCTAATAAAAACATTTTCTTCATTGCATTATATTTTTTATGGTTAATACTTAAAAAAATTCTAAGTTTAAAAAATAATTTTACCTAAAACCCTTTTAAGTATTAACCGAAAAAAATATTTTTTTTAAAGAATCAATCTATATATTAATAAAATTAATATCTACTCAAATAAACCCTTAATGTCTCCTCCTCTCTTTATTTCAGCCATTTGCTCTTCATTATCATCTCTATCAATATCATCTCTATCAGCGAAAGAAGCATCTTGCTTATCTCTCTTATCTAAATTTTCTTTTTTAAAAGAATCTTCTACTACTTTTTCAACTGGCAAATCTTCTTCAGCAAAAATACTTTGTGGCAAATTATTCTCCCCTTTTCTTTTTTCGGGAAAATCTTTTCTTACTTGACCCTTATCAAATTGCTCTTCTTTAAGTTTATCAGCCAAAATCTTTTCTCGATCTCTAGCCGCCTCCCTTTCAATCATTTGATCAATTTCCTGTAAAGCTTGTTTGCGATTTTCATCAGCTTCTTTATTCAAATAATTATTTTTTTCCAGAACTCTTTCAAGTGAATTATACTTCCTTCTCTTACTCTTTTTCACCGAAGCTTCCTTTTTTCCAAAAAAATAAATATCATATTTTTGTTCCGGAAAAAGATAAATATACACCAAACCAAAAAACAAAGAAACAGCAATAATAATAACTAAAGTATAAAGTAAATTTGGTTTTATCGGATAGGAAGAAGCCACTGGTTGATCAATAACATTAATTTTTACCGAAGGACCTAGACCATGATAACCCTGATGTGATGTTATCAAAACATGATTAATAGCTAGAGCAATTTGCTTGGCTTGATAAGGGTCCTTATGATAAACATTAATATTAATAATTCCAGAATCTTCAATACTTTTAGCTGAAACAGTTTCCTTCCAAACTTTCATTTTTTTATTTAAGCTTTCGCCAAAATATTCTTCATTAATATTAAAATCAGAATTCATAACTGATTCATAAAAAGAATGAGAATAGACAACCTTTGATAATAAATCAGATAAATATTCTACGGAACGAGAAACAGAAAAAGGATCAACTTTTTCAGCTCCACCTTGAATAACCAAAATCTTTGACTTAGCGCCATATTTAAAATCTTGCGATAAAAAAAACAATAAACCAATAACCATAAAAATCAGAAAAATAGAGATTAAGGTCTGTCTTTTTTGTCTAATAATATTCATTAAATCCATATGTTTGATTTTTTGTGTTTAAATAAAATTAAATTAGTAGTTTTAATATATAAAATGCTTTTACTTTCGGCCAAATATTAAAGAAAATCAGCTTTTCCGATTTCTACTAAATGACCCCCAAGTATAGCATAAATAAAAATAAATGTCAAGAAGATTGGCTGAATTCAAGTCTGAGATACTATTAATGCGTCAAAAAATAATAAATTTCTAGAAAAATCTAGTAAAATAAGCCCTTTTTAATAAAAGTTAAAAGCAATGAAAAATAAATTAAGCTTTATTAAGCACTTCTTTATAAGTTTCTAAAATTTTAACGACATGTTTTTCAATAACCAAATCAACCACTTTTTCCTTAGCTCGTTGCCCCATTTTAATCAAATCATAATTACTTAAAGAATCTATAACTCGCGCTAAATCACGAACATCACCATTGCGAAAAATAAAACCATTTTCTTTGTCATCAATCATTTCTGGCAAACCACCCGTTTGAGAAACTATTACTACTTTTTGGGCCATCATTGATTCCAATAAAGTCAAAGGCATGTTCTCTGCCCAAATAGAAGGCAGGACAATAAACTTAGCCTGAGCAATGATTTTAAATAAATCCGGACCATACTTAGGGCCCAAAAATTCTACCTGCTCTTCCAAGCCTAAAGCTTTAAGACTAGCTTGATAATTTTCTAATTCTGGACCAGCGCCAACAATTTTAAATTTTGGTTTCGTCTTACTTAAAGACAAAGCTTCTAACAAAACATTAATTCCCTTCTCTGGCGAAATTCTACCGAAGTATAAACCATAATCACCTAATTCAGACTCTAAAGAGCTACTAATTTTGTCTGGGAAATTATAAATAAGTTTTATCTTATCATCAGGCCAAGAAAAAGCTGACACTGTTCGTTTCATAAAATTACTCGGAGCAATAAAAAGATCAATATTCTTTCGATAAATTTTTAAAATCTTATGGTGTAAAGTCATCTCCATGGTCGCTAATAAACTTTTCCAAAAAGAGTTTTTAAAACATCTTTGCTTTAAGCATTGTCCATATTTATTTGGTAAACAACGATAACAAATTTGACCATGGGAAAGTAATTGATAATTAGGACAAATCAACTTATAATCATGCAAGTGCATAATAACCGGAATCTTGTGTTTTTTAGCTATCGGCAAAAAAGAGGGTGAAAGCTGATGATAAATATTATGGATATGAATAATATCTGGTTTAAACTGTTTTATTAATTTAGAAAATTTTCGACGCGCTGTAAAACTATACAAAATTCTAAAAGGACGACGAATAGAATTTAAAAAGGATTTTTCATTAAAACTAACACGAGGCACAAAATATTTTTCCCAAGGACTTGGCAAATTCTTGGGATGCTTCATAGAAAAAGTTGCCACCTGATGTCCTAAGCGCTCTAATTCTTTACTTAATTCAATAAAATATTTTTCAGCTCCTCCCCGAACATAGTTATACTTATTTACTTGAAGTATTTTCATATTTTTTTATTAAAGATAAATAAACTTGCTCATATTTTTTTACTAAATCCTTAATCGCAAAATTATTTATTACTTTATTATATAAATTCTCACCTAATAAATCTAAATTGGCTCGATTATTTTTATCTAAAAAATATTCAATTTTAGCAACTAAATCAGCCAAATTATCATTTTCAAAAAGAACACCGCTTACCTGATCTTCAATAATCTCTAAAATACCACCAGTCGCTGAAGCTAGAACTGGCAAGCGAGCTAGGCCGGCTTCCAATAAAACAATGCCCAAGCCTTCCCACTTTGACGGTAAAATAAAAAAATCTAATTCTTGTAAAAAAGCTGGAACATCTTCTTTAACCCCCACCAATTCAATTTTATCCTCCACCTGAGCTAAACGAATTTCATCCAATAATCTTTCACGCAATTCTCCTTCACCGGCAATCTTAAATTTAAACTTAAGATCACTTTTAACTTGCGCCACGGCCTGAATTAAAAGAGAGTAATTTTTTTGTTCGCTCAATCGTCCCAAAGAACCAAAAACCACCTCCTCATCATTAGCGATCTTTCTTTTTATTTGAGAAAATTTTTCTACATCAATGCCGTTATAAATTAATTGTAAATCTGTCTTATTCTTATACTGCTTTTTCATATCGTCTAAAATAGCTTGTGAAACACAAATTGTTTTCTTTGACCAAGAAGCAGTTCGTCTTTTTAAAAAAGAAATCAGGGAGCTATAATTAGTTAAAACATTATGTTCAGTAGAAACAATTATTTTTACTCCTGCTAATTTGGCTGCCAAACGACCAAAAAAATCAGCCCCCATTTGCGTGTGCACAATATCAGGTTTTAATCTCTTGATATATTTACAGATTGAATAAAAATTTATTGGGTCAATTAAACATCTCTTTTTTAATGATTTAACTTTAATTCTTTTTCTCTGAGCTTCTTCATAAAAAAAGCCTCTTCCAGCAAAAAGTAAAAGGCTAGGACTAAAAATTTCCTTATCAATATTTTCCATTAAATCCAAGGTCAATCTCTCAGCTCCACCAGAGGCTAGAGTTGGACTAATATATAAAATTTTTATTCTTTTATTATTCATCTTCATCATTTGATATTAATTTTACACAGATTAAAAGTAAAGCTATTGGCAACCACACTCGCCCCTTATAATAGGAGGTATTAAAAATCTGATAAAAAATTCCGCCAAAAGCAGCAATAAATATTGGTCCACTAAGAGAAAAATATTTAGGTTTCTTGATTATTTTTTTTAGTGAAGTAATAAATAAAGCCAAAAGCAAAAACAAAAAAGAAAAAAGACCAAAGATACCATTCTCAGCCAAAATTTTTTGTACAAAACCATGAGAATCTAGGGGTCCGCCATATTTAGCTAAAAATCTGGTACTATCCTCAACCAAAGAAACAAAAGCTCCACTACCATTACCAAATAAAGGTTTTTCCAAAAATGAAGACCAGGCAATTTGAGACAAAAGTAAACGATTTTCGGTGGAGCTAACATTAGCTCTTTGTAGCTCCAACATTTTTATAAACAAAGGTGAAATTAAAATTGCTAAAATAAATAAGTAAAGAAAAAAGTTTTTCCAAGCGATCTTCTTTTTTTGAAAGAAAAAGGTATCCAGAAAAAAATAAAGCAATAATTGTAAAATTACAGTAATCCAAGCGGTGCGACCAAAACTCAAAAAAACAACTAATAATAATAAAACAAAAATTAAATTAATGATTCGTTGTTGTTTAACTTCTTGATAATAATATTTTAAAGCTAAAAGTAAAAAACTAGAAATTATTAAAAACTCGGCCATTAGATTATAATTTTCTCCAAAGAGCCAAATACCAAAAATAGGAATGGGTTGAACCCGAAAAAAATAATCGGAAAAATCTTGGAAGAAAAGCGAAGCGAGACCCACACCAGCCAAAACTATGCCAGAAATACTAATAAATATTAAAACTTTTTTTAATTGATTAAAGGTTTTGACAACATTATAAGGAAAAACAACATAAGCCAAATAAAGGAATAAAATCCAACGTACAAAATACCATAAACTAGAAAAAGGATCGCTGGCCAAAAGACTAGAAATAATTACTACTAGAAAAAAAAGAAAGAAAAAGAAAAAATAAGGTAATTTTATTTTTTCTTGATAAATTCTTGGGGTAAAAAAATAAATATAAAAATAACGAATAAAAAAAGCACTAAGAGCCAAAAGAGAAACTAAGTCTATTAAAGGTAGCTCAAAACCAGAAAAACGAAAAGCTAAACCAGTTGTTGATAAAATTAAAGCAATTAAATATAGCGAAAATATCGGACGAACAAAAAACCAAAGTAAGAAAAAAACGCCCAAAATTACAGCTAAGTAAATCAAATTATTAGAAAAAGCAAAAAATAGGATAGAAATAAAAAACAAAGAGAAAAAAAATAAAATCAAAGGTCGATCCGATGATCGAGCTGGAAAAATATTGTCTTCTGTTTTAGTAAATTGAGCTTGACTCATTTTTTAAAAATTAATCTCCAAATAACGATCGGTGTTTAAATCCGCCGACCAATGCAATTCACGACTATTTAATTTTTCTAATTTATCGCCAACATTGGAACGATAAAATGATTTAATATCTTTTTTAAATTTAAAAGTAAAAGCAAAACTTGAATTATTACCCGCTTGTTTTTGCAAAACAATTGAATACTTATTTTCATTTTTAAGTTTATTAGAAAGTTCCCGTGGTAAATAATATTCAATAATCATTGTTGAGCGACTACCGGGATCAATTGACACAAAAGAGCCAAAATAATTTTTGGGATGAGCAATATTTAATTCTTCAGCACTAAGAAAGGAATCAGGCGCAAAATTATTTTTGTTAATTAAAGAAACTTTTAGCGGTTGATAAATTCGCGTAAAAGAACGATAACGAGTTGTTTGCCAATCATACCAACCATTATTTTTATAATCCAATTCCACTCGGGCCTTCAATAAGCCATTATCTTCTTCGCTCAAATAATATTTAATTTTTTTATCCATAACCCGATCAGTTTTGAAAGCAGCCAAATTAGCATCAACCACCATCAAATAATCTAAATCAGCCGGTCTAATTTCCCCGCCCCAATTTAAATTAGCCGAGACTTTTCGATAAGTTTCTTTATTTAAATAAAATAGAATATTTTTCTCCTCAATATTTTGGGAAAAAATTTTAGCCAAACTTTTCCAATTTTTACTATTTAAAGCAAATAATTTATTCTTCATTTCAGCTAAAATATCAGCGATCACATTTTTTCGATCCCATTCAGAAATTCCATCTTGACGAAAGGCAATCTCTACTTCATACTGCAAAATTTCCGTAAAATTATCGGCACTATACTTTTGTCCATCAACCTCAATATCACCCGTAAAAGTCATTAAGTCGCTGATCAATTTTGGGGTAAGAGCAATCACGCCCGACAAAGGAATAATTTCAGCTTCCCGCTTTGCAGCTCTCATTTCTTCCTGATAAAAACGTTGTACATTTTGGGCGGAGCTAGGCCAATCAGGTGACCAATTGGCATCTCGGAAAAACCAACGATCAACATTTAAATATTTTTTAATCGGTTCTGGTGCCTCAATTTTAAAATTTTTATTCAAACTAGCCGGCATGTCTAGATGATAAGAATCATGTGTTTCTAGTCGCTTAATATCACCTAAATAAACAGTTAAAATTCCATAAGTACCAATAAAGCCACCAGTGGGACGTAGCTCATTATTATTTTGTAAAAGAATTAAATAAGAAACCTCTTCTGGATAACCACTTAAAACCGGAACTAAAGCAGCCAAAGAAACCAAGCTCGCTAAAGAAGAAGAGGCTTGTCTAAGTTGCTCCTTAAATTCATCTAAGCGAGAAGAAAAAATCTTAGAAAAATATCCATCCTGATTTTTTTCTAAATAAAATAAAGCTAAATCTAAATTAGCTTTAATACCCTGAATCTCAGGTTGCGATTCATATAATTTTTTTAAAATAAGTGCCTTATCTTCACTACTTAATTCTGAAAAACTAGAAAATTTTTGCCCCGAAATAAGACTTTCAAACTCCGACACCAAGGCAAAAGAACTTTTAGCACTGCGACTTAAAACCTCGGCACTAGAAGCAATATATCTTAAATTTTTAAAATCATCATTAACCTTAGCCAGTTTTTTGATAAAAAAATTATCCTCTAAATTTGATAATTCGCTACTAACCATTTCAAAAGAATCAATCGCTTGCTTAGTAGTTTTATTAGCTAGTTCAAATTCTCCCCGATCCATAAAAACCAAGGCTTGGTAAAGATCGTTACGCCCCGAACTAGTATTTTGATAAATATTTTTCATTCTAAAAGCAAAATATCCCAAAACGGCACATATAGCTAAAACTAAAAAAATAATGATAATAATAATAGTTCGAGCTGAAGCTGGAAGATGTTTATTTTTTTTAAATTGAAGCGACATTTTTTAAAAAAATATATTTAAAATAATATATTATAAATATAAGTCAAAAATTTAATAATTGAAAAAATTGATCAATAAATATCAAAGCAAAATATCAAAGCAAAAACAAAGCATTAAAACTTCTATCTAATATCTTAAATATCAACTAATATTTTAATCTAATACCAAGACCTTTATTTATGCCAAAGCCCTTATTTAGCATTAAAAATTTTATCTACTAAAATAATACGACGTGAATTTAGAACACCATGTAAAAAAACATCAGCAATTTCTTGACGATATCTAAATTCCGCTTCATTCATTAAAGTAAAATTAATTTCTCGTCCCACTTCGCTTTCTAAATCACTAATAATCTTTAATAACAGCTCCTTATCAAAATCGGCTACAATTAAAATATCAATCGGCGAGTGATCATTATTAACAAAAATACCACTTAACAAAACAAAACGGGGATCACAAACTTTTTTTAAATCAGAAAGAAATGATTTACCAGCCAAAATCTGAGCTTTAACGATCAAAGCTCTTAACTCAGAAAAGAGAACAAAATTTTTGTTCACTTGATAATATTTTTTTTCTTGCGGGTTTGAATTTTTGTCTTTGTTTGCCTCGGGAGCTCGACGAATATTGGACAAATCAGATAAATTTATGCTATTATTATCAAGAGACGATAATAAACCAAATTCCTCTAAATTACTCAATTCTCGTCGCACCGAGTTGACTTGAAGCTTTAAATCTCGAGCTAATTGACGAATATAATATTTTTTATCTGGATTAAGTAAAAAAATTTTCAAAAGCTTAACTCGCGAAACTGATCCGAAAAGTTTCTCTAACATATTTCTAAAATAAATTATATAAAAACCTTATTTATACTATATAAATAATATATAATATTTATAAATATTAGTCAATTTATGTCTATTCAAAAATCTCGTATAAATATTATCAATAACCCGAACAAAAGTTTTACTCAAGCTAGTTTTATTGAAAGTAATAAACAGCAAAGTGAACGAGTTGGGCAATTATTTATTTTAAGCGAAATTAATAAGCCTGACAAAAATGCTGAAAAAATAATCTTCATTATTAGCCAATTATTAGAGAAAAACTATTATCTCAACGAAAAGATATTTTTAAGCGAAAATATCAACAGCTTTAAGCTTGAATCCATCTTTGAATCAGCCTTGGTCAAGAGTAATCGAGAGCTTTTAGAATTTATGGATCAAGAAAAGCTGGTTTTTGATTTTAAATCTTTAAATATTATTGCGGGGATAGTTTATGAAAATCAAATTCATTTTTCCAGTATGGGATTAAATAAATCTTATTTAATCAAGGAAGCTGAAAAAGCATATCAAATTAGTGATATTAATCCTGACGTTGGTGAGCATGAAACCGAGGAATTATCTTCGGGTAAAATATTTTCTTCAATTATTAGTGGTGAAATTCCAGAAAAATCATACATTGTCCTTTGTAATGCCTCCCTCTCACAATACTTATTAAACGATGACTTTATTAAAATATTAGAAAAACTAAAACTAGAAGGCGCTACCGAACAAATCAAAAACTTATTAAATAAAATAAATAATTATTCTAACTTCTGCGGTCTTTTGATTAAAAATTTTCCGCATCAAGTAGAACGTCAAGAATTTAAATATAGCGAAGCTGACCTATCTTTAGCTGAAAAGCAAACCGAAAAAATCCTAACTAATGCCGGTAGTATTGATACCAAAAAAATTAAGAAAAAAATGAAAAAAAATATTTCGGGTATTGGCTCATTCTTTAAAAAAATATTTAAAGCTATAGTTAAATTTTTTACAGCAATAAAAAACAAATTTAAGAAAAAAGAAAGCAAACTAGAAGATATTAATGAAGTGGTAGTAATTAATACAAAAAATAAAAAGATGAGAAATTCCCTTTTAATAGTATTGGGCATTTTAATTATTGCTCTCTTGGTCAATTCCCTACTCAAAAAGAATAGCGAAAATGAAATTTTAATTGAAGAAAATGTTTCTAATTTTGAAGAATTAATTGCTCAAAAACAAGGGAAAATTGATTCGGCTCTTTTATATAATAATGAAACATTAGCTAATGAAGCTATTTTAGATTTAAAAAAATTACTGGACTCCATGAGTGATAAGGAAAAAAATAAAATTAAAAATTTTGCCGAAATTGAAAATAAAGTTAATGGCCAAATAGCACAAATGCAAAATATTATTTTTATTAATGATCCAGAAGAATTGATCAATTTTTCTCATAGCGAATGGCAAGCCAACCCACAAGCTATTTCCCTACTTAAATCAAATAATAAAATTTACGCTATTGATACCAATAAAAAATCAATTTACTCTTTAAACCTAGGTAATAAAGAAGTGAAGCTGCTAAGTGAAAACGATTTAATAAAAAATGGCGCCCTAGCAACAAACGAAAAAAATAATACTATTTACTTTTTAGTTGATGGTCAAATTATTAATATTGATAAACAAGAAAAACTTAGTTTTAAAAAAATAAAGATTGATAATTTTTCTCAGATTTCCGCTTTTGATGTTTATAATAATAGACCCTATCTTTTAAATAAGGAACAAAAGCAAATTTATCGTTATGAGCAAATGTCTAAAAATGAAATTAGCAATTATTCTCAATGGATAAAAGATGGAGCTAATATTAATCCTTTATATTTTGTTACTGATTATCATATTTTTATCCTTGATCAAGGTGCTAATATTTACAAATTCCTTGATGGCAAAAAAGAGGATAATTTTGTAAGCGAAAATATTGAGCCAGCCTTAAAGAGTGCTGACATTTTACGAGTTAGCGAAAAATATTTATATCTTTTGGACAAAAATGATAAACGTTTAATTGTTTATATCAAGGATACTGGCAAATTTCTTAACCAATATCACAGCGAAAAATTTGATAACCTTAAAGACTTAATGATTGATGAAGCTCAAAGTAAGGCTTATGTTTTAAATGGTAGCAGTATTTATACTATCCCTCTTAGTTTTTAGACTATAAAAATAAATAAAGAAATTAAAAAAGGAGAGCTTGGCCCTCCTTCAACATAAGCTAGAAATTTCCCAGTCAACAAAAAACCCCGTAATCTCACGGGGTTTTTAAAGAAAGAATATCTTATTACTTTAGTGTAACTTTTCCACCAGCTTCTTCAATCTTTTTCTTAATTTCTTCAGCTTCCTCCTTCTTGACTCCCTCCTTAATCATCTTTGGGGCGCCATCAACTAAATCTTTAGCATCCTTTAAGCCCATTTCAGTAATCTCACGAACAGCTTTGATAACAGCAATCTTATTTGCTCCACCATCACTTAATTCAATATCAAAACTGGTCTTTTCCTCAGCCGCTGGAGAAGCAGCTGCTGGAGCGCCACCCATCATTACAGCTGGAGCAGCAGCGGAAACACCAAATTTTTCTTCTAAAATTTTTACTAGTTCTGATAAATCCAAAACACTCATTTTTTCAATTTCCTCAACTAATGATTTGAATTTAGCTGGAACTTCTACTACTTTTTTTTCTTCTGACATAATTTTGATCTTAATCGGACCTAAACTAAAGTTTAAGATCTGACTAATTACATATTAATTTTTTATTATTTTTTAATTATTATATTATTTTGCTTTTTCTTCAGAAATAGCTTTTAAAACATTAACTAAAGATCTCATATTACCTGACAAAACATTGACGAAACCGGAGATTGGCGCATTAAGCGAACTAAGCATCTTGGCGTAAAGCTCTTGCTTAGATGGTAAAGTAGCTAAATTTTGCACTTCTTCCTTGCCAATATATTTTCCGTCTAAAATACCCCCAACAAATTCAATTTTTTCTTCTTTGCCTTTTCTAAAATTAAAAACAACTTTAGCTGGTGAAATTTCATCCTCATAAGCAAAGATGGCAGCAATTTTCCCCGGAAAACTCTTTACATCAACATCATTTAGTTTATTATTTTTAAAGGCCAGGTCTAATAAGGTTTTCTTTGGTACGTAGTATTCGCCTTTTTCTTCTTTAAGCTTAGATCGTAATTCTTCGTTGTCTCTAACACCCAAAGCATCAAAAGTAGCGAAAACTATTGATTTTGCGTTTTGAATTTTTTGATCCAAGTCACGCAAAATTTCTTGTTTTTGCAGTTTACTTTTTGGCATAATTATTTAAGAAATTTAATTGAATAGACTTTCATTAAATTCCAATTAATTTATTAATATTTCTAAAAAAACAAAAAATCTACAATAAATGCAGACTAAAAAAAGAATGATGAATCTCGGTAAGTCTTATATTTATAATTAATTCTTTAAATAGAATTACATAAAAAGCTTACTGTCTGCGATTTATTTGATTATAGGTTTATTATACAGATAAAAACCTGACCTGTCAAGACCGCGTTGATTAATCAGTAAAGACAGCACTTACTCAGTAAAGACAGCACCTACTCAGTAAAAACATCATCTAAAATTCGTTGGAAAAAAGGCAAATCCTCAGCACCATAATAATCACTAATCAACTTAATTATCTCCTCCCTATTTTTTCCATTGTCCTTTAAAAATTGAAATTGCTTAGTAAAAGCTTTTTGCTCAACTAAATTATTGGGGTAAGAATATTCGCTTTCTAAATCTGGAAAAGCAAATTTTCGGCTATCCTTTTGATAATCCTCCGGATCTTTAGAATCTAAAAAAGCCTGACAATGCCCTAATTCGTGTGTCAACCAAGCAATTTTATCACTTTTTTCCTTCGCCTTGAAATATGACTCCTTTATTAAAATCATATTATTTTCAGCATCTGATTCTGAGGGTTGCTGTCCTTTACGCCATAGATCGTCAGGAATTAAAGCAATATTGACATCAGCCAATCTTTTGTCATCCATAAACTCCAACTGCTTCTTATAATTTAACGATAAATCCTTGGCTTTTAATAATTCTATCCTCTCAACATCATTCTCTTTTAAATCTAAAATGTTTTTTAAATAATCCAAAACCTCTTTATTCGGCGCCAAATTTTTTGCTTCAATTTTATTTTCTTTTTTAAAACTATAATTCATATTTTCAAAATTCATTTTTTTAATCTTAATATTTAGTTTAATAATTTTTATTTTAAATTATTTTTTTCTAAAAATTTTTTTAAAGCCTGAAAGCTTTGCTTAAAATCATTCATATTTTTATTCCCTCGCAAAGCCGCCGCGGGATGAAGAATTGGCATTAATTTTTGTCCATTAATATTGAAAATTTTTCCCTGCTCCTGACTAATCTTTTTTTCCGGCAAAAAACAATTAAAAGCTAAACGCCCTAAAGTAATAATTAATCGTGGCTTAATAATTTCTATTTGTTTTTTTAAATAAGGTAAATAAGACTTGATTTCACTTGCTGTTGGATCACGATTTTCTGGTGGTCGACGTTTAACAATATTAGAGATATAGACATCCTCCCTCTTTAAATTAATGCTTTCCAACATTTTTGTCAAAAGTTGTCCAGAACGACCAACAAAAGGACGCAATAATTCCTCCTCTTTAGCACCTGGAGCTTCACCAATAAAAAAGATATCGGCCACTAAAGATCCTTCACCAAAAACCAGAGGAGCTGGAAAAAATGGTAAATCTTTTTGGGACCCTAATTCTTCCGCTAACTTGTTCATGGCTACCTGCTTATTCAAAACTGTCATATTAACTTTACTTAAAAAATTATTTTATTTTAAGCTTAAAACACTTTTTAAATTTAAATAATTTTAAAAATATCTAAAATCCTCTCTGAACTTAATCTATTTTTCAAAACCAATTTATCTTTTTCCTAAACCCAGTTGACCACAAGCCCCCCAAACATCTTGATTAAAACGATAACGTTCCACTACCTCTACGCCCCCTTGACGCAAAATCTTAGCAAAACGATCAATTGTTTTTTTATCAGGGGCCACAAAATCTCTATCTTTAATATTATTATATTTTATTAAATTAATCATATATAAAGGCCTCATTAAAGAAACTAAGGTTTCGGCATCTTTGACCGAATCATTTTTTCCTTTTATTAAAAGATATTCAAACATCACTTTACGATTTGTTTTAGCCACATAATATTCTACAGCTGAAAAAATATTTTTTAGAGAATTTTTTTTAGCAATCGGCATCATCGTTTCCCGCATCTTATTATCTACAAAGTGCAAAGAAATCGCTAAATTAAGTTGAGGTTCTTCCTTGGCCATCTTTCTAATTCCCTCCACTAAACCAGAAGTTGAAATTGAGATCTTGCGCTTGGAAATATTAAACAAAAGAGGATCATTTAAAATATTGATACTGGAAAAAACATTATCATAATTTAAAAAAGGCTCGCCCATTCCCATAAAAACAATATTAGTTAAAACTCCTAAATTATTTTTCTTTAAATAACGTGCCCAAAATAAAGCTTGTAAAATAATTTCTGAGCTTTCTAAATTACGAACAAAAGATTTTCCGGAAGCACAAAAGCGACAAGCTAAGGGACAGCCAATTTGTGAAGACAAACAAGCTGTATTCCTCTCTTTTTTATGCACCATCAAGCTTGTTTCCACTTTTTGACCATCACTTAAACTTATTAAGGCCTTAGCCGAACGATTATCCTGAGAAAGAAAAAGCTCAGCCTCAATTTCTAGAGGGTATTTTTTATTTAACTCCTCTCGCAAAGTCTTAGGAAAAACGGAAGCTTCATTCCAATTACTAATTAAATCTTGAAAAATCAATTTTTGCGCTTGCTTAAATCTAAATTTAGCTTGAGCTAAATCTAATAATATTATTTTTTCTAATTTTTTGATATCCATATATTAAATTTTAGCAATAAATAAAAGAAGGGACAAGTTTTTTCTAAAAAAAATATTTTAAAATGATAAAAATAAAAATTCCTGTTTTTTTTGTTCAATATTGACATTTTTCCCAGAATACGCTATGGTACTGGGTCGTTTTTAGAATTAATGCTTTCTTTAGTGCTTGGAGGAAGAAAAACACCTTAAAAATGAAAAAAATCAAAGAAAAAGCTGTCTTTCTGGCTATTTTCCAAATTATGGTAATAACAACCATTTTTTGGCCAAATTTAGCCACTTTAGACACTTTTACTCCTTTATCCGCCCAAAAGAGCATCTCAGACTTCAAGTTAGCTATAAAGCAAAAAAAGGACTTGATAGGCGTTTCACCTAATTATTTTAATATTTCCCCTTGGTATAAAGAATACTTAATGAACGAAGAGGTGAAAAATGAAGAAATACTGACGGAAGATGATTATTTTGATGCAGTTGCTAGCTGGTACGGACCTGGTTTTCATGGAAATAAAATGGCTAATGGTCAAATTTTTGACATGTATAACGAAGAATTAATCGCTCACAAAACCTTGGCCTTTGGAACTAAACTAGAGATTGTTAATCCACAAAACAGTAAAGTTCTTATCGCGACAGTTGAAGATCGTGGCCCCTATATCCAGGGCCGAGATTTTGATCTTTCCTACGCTGGAGCCGAAAAATTAGGTCTAGTAACAAAAGGAGTAGCTAAATTAAAAGTTAGAATAATTGAAGAATAATTATTTTTAACCACAAAAACCCCTTTACGGGGGTTTTTGTTTTTCAATAATTAAATACTTATTTAATTATCAAATTTATGTTTTGAATGCTTAAAACTATTGCGATTTCTGGCAGTAAAACCAGAACGAGAACGATTCTCTGAAGGGCGAGCCACGGCAACAAAAATCTTTCTACCTTCTAAATCTAGATTATTAAACATTTCAATAGCTTTCTCAGCTTCAGCTTCGTTAGAAAATTCAACAAAGGCAAAACCCTTGGAGCGACCAGACATTTTATCTTTAATAACAGTAGCCGACTCCACTTTTCCAGCTTGAGAAAAAAGCTCTTTTAATTGCTCATCTTCAACACTAAAGGGTAGGCTACCAATAAATAATTTTTTCATATTATATTCTTTTAGCTAATTTATAAAAAACAAGTCGACCTTTTCTCTAAATCTTAATAAGTAAAATTAAAACAGCTTAAGAATATAGAAAATATCTTGTTCATATTATTATTATAACTTATTTCTCAAAAAAATAATAGCACTATAAAAGTGCTAAATTGAAAAAGATATAAACCAATTAAGTGCTACATATTCAATAATTTTTCTAAAAATTCACGAGAATTAGAAAGACGCGGAACCTTATTTTGTCCACCCAATTTATTTTCTTTTTTAAGCCAATCATAAAACAAATTTTCTCGAGCCACATTAACTTTGGGACGAGCCAAAACTAAATTATTATAACGCTTGGCCTCATAATCAGAATTTAAATTCTTTAATTCCTGATCTAATATATCAATAAAAAATTCAAGATCGGCTGGTTTTTTGGAAAATTCAATTATCCATTCATGACCACCATGCTTAGAATCTTTCATAAAAATAGGGGCCACCGTATATTCAGAGGCAATCGCCCCGCTTTTTTCACTCGCTCGACGCAAAGCTTCATCAGTGTTTGCTACCATCAATTCCTCCCCGAAGACATTAATAAAATGTTTGGTTCGTCCAGCTATTTTTATTCTTAAAGGCTCTAAAGAGGTAATTTTAACAGTATCACCAATTAAATAACGCCACAAACCACTATTAGTAGAAATAAGCAAAGCATAAGTCTCCCCCACTTTTAATTCCGATACTATTTTAGTTTGTGGTTTTTCTTTACCAATTTCACTTAGGGGTATAAATTCATAAAAAATACCGCTATCTAAAATTAATAAAAGGTCGTCACGACTCGGATCATCATTAAAAGCAAAAAATCCCTCGGAGGCATTATAAGTCTCAACATACTTCATTTGATTTGAGGGAATAATTTTTTCAAATTGAGCCCGATAAGGAGCAAAGCTTACTCCACCATGCATAAATAACTCTAAATTTGGCCAAACCTCTAAAATATTTTCTTTTTTAGTTAATTCTAAAACTTTATTTAAAACTACAAAGGTCCAAGAAGGAACACCTGCTAAAGCAACAATGTTTCTGGAAACAGTATCTTTAGCAATAGCCTCTACCTTTTCTTCCCATTCACTTAATAGGGCGACTGATTTTTTTGGTGCCCGAAAAGGCCTAGCTAAACGTGGCAAATTACTTATTAAAACAGCTGACAAATCACCATAAAAAACATCGCGCGAGCTTTGACGCTCACCAAAAGAACCACCAACGCTTAATGTTTTTCCAGAAAATAATTTGGAATGAGGGTTCTTATTTAAATATAAAGCAATAACATCTTTTCCCCCTTGATAATGACATTTGTATAAAGCATCTTTGGTAATAGGGATACTTTTACTTTTACTATTGGTGGTACCTGATGACTTAGCCACCCATTTTATTTTTCCTGGCCATAAAACATTAGCCTCCCCTTTAATAGCTAAATCAATCTCAGGGAATAAGTCTTCATAAGCTGAAACCGGTACTAGTTCTTGCCATTCCCGCAAAGCTTGAGGAAAATCTTTTTTCATTATCTGACCATATCCATACTTTTTTCCCCACTTAGTATTTCTAGCTTTTTTCAACAAAGAAAAAAAGACCTTCTTCTGTGCCCAGAGAGTTTCTTTTTTAAATAAAGATATTTCTTTATAACGAGATCTAAATTTTACTTTAAGAATTTTATTCAAAAAAAACATTGTTTAAAAATTTTATTTTATCTTTAAATTTTTTGTTTTTAAAAAATATTTATTTTTCCTCTGCTTTTTCTTTCTTTTCTTCTTCTTTTTCTCTCCTTTTTTACTCCTCTATTTCTTTTAATACATTTTTATTAAGGTTGTCGACCATTCCTTCAACAGCCCTATCAAGCTTCTCTGAGTCTTCTTTGCTTAAACTGGCTTTTTCTAATAATTCTCTTATTTCCTTTTTATTTTCTAAAGATACACTTGAAACTATCTCTTTTTTACCTCGACTAAAAACAAAGATGTATAAAATTTCTAAAACACCAACGGTATTTAAAACCAACATGATAATAAACCAAGATTTAGCACCAAGGCGAGCTGCTTTCCATAAAGCTAGGCCCTTCCAAACAAGAGACCAAATAACAAGCACTAAGAATAAAGCACTTAGCGATCCGTCACTATAAAGAGCTAAATTTGTCATTTTTTTATAATTAATTTTTAAAATTTATTTTAAAATTCAGCATTTTTGGGAGTACGAGGAAAAGGAATAACATCACGAATATTGGCCATGCCTGAAAAATACATAATCATACGCTCAAAACCCAGACCAAAGCCGGCATGTTGAACCGAGCCATATTTTCTTAAATCTAAATACCACCAATACTCATCTAAATCTAAACCTAGCTCCTTAATACGAGCCTCTAATAAATCAAAACGTTCTTCTCTCTGACTACCACCAATAAGTTCACCAACTCCGGGGACTAATAAGTCAATCGCAGCTACAGTTTTGCCATCATCATTTTGTCGCATATAGAAAGCTTTGATTTCCTTTGGATAATCACGGACAAACACTGGTCCTTGAAAAACTTCTTCAGCCAAATATCTTTCGTGCTCTGTTTGTAAATCAACGCCCCATTCCACTGGATACTCAAATTTTCTATCGGCCTTTAATAAAATATCAATCGTTTCAGTATAAGTAATACGTTTAAAATCAGAATTTAAAACTAAGTTTAAACGATCTAATAAGCCCGGACTAATAAATTTATTAAAAAATTCCATTTCTTCCGGCAATTCTTCTAAAACATATTTAATTAAATATTTTAACATTTTCTCAGCCAAGTCCATGTCATCATCTAAATTAGCAAAGGCCATCTCTGGCTCCACCATCCAAAACTCACAAGCATGGCGAGTAGTGTTTGATTTCTCAGCTCTAAAAGTTGGACCAAAAGTATAAACCTTGTTCAAACCCATAATTAAAGTTTCAGCTTCTAATTGACCAGAAACAGTTAGGCTGGTTTTCTTACTAAAAAAATCTTTACTATAATCAATTTCGCCTTTATCATTTTTAGGTAAAGGTTTTTCTAAATCAAAACCAGTAACCGTAAACATTTCCCCCGCCCCCTCACAATCACTACTAGAAATAATTGGCGTATGAACATAAGAGAAACCCTCTTCTTGAAAAAATTTGTGAATGGCATAACTTAAAACTGATCGTAAGCGAAAAACGGCGGAAAAAGTATTGGAACGAGAACGCAAGTGAGCAATTTCTCGCAAAAATTCAAAGCTATGTCGCTTTTTTTGTAAAGGATAATCGGCCGCGGCTAAATTAATAATTTTAATTTCCTCGGCTTGTAATTCAAAAGCCTGTCCTGAAGCTGGAGATTCAATTAAAGCTCCGGAAATTTCTAAAGATGAACCAATGCTAATTTTTTCTAGCTCTGAAAAATTGTTTAATTTTCTGTCAAAAACAACTTGAAGATTTTTAAAAAAAGTACCATCATTGACCTCAATAAAGCCAAAATCCTTGGAGCTACGAAGAGTGCGAACCCAAGCGGCTACCTTTATTTTGGTATTAATAAACTTATCGCTTTCGCGATATAATTTTTTAATTGGAGTATAAGACATATCTTAAATTTAGTTTTATAAACAATAATATTATATTAACTAATAAATGTTAATTTGGCAAGAATAAAAAATTTAGAAAAAAATTATCAAAAAACCCCATAAACATTATATTTATGGGGTTTATATCAGAAAACGCTAATTAAATCGGCTAAAAATTAATTAATTAATTAGCGAAACTTCATTTTCGTCTAAACAAAAATTCCAAAGTGAAACATCTTTTATTCTCAACTTTTCTGAATCAGAAAAAATCTTAAGACTAAAAGTATTTGGATCTTTCTGCCAAAAATGACGCCAAGAAGTAATAAGCTTACCATCTAAATAAACATTAAACCGGAAAAAATAGGGATCATAAGTTAAAACCACCAAATGCCATAAATTATCATCTGGGAAATAATCACTATATTTTTCCCCGCTCTGATATTTCCAAGAATCAAAATAATGAAAAAGCTTATTATTATCAAACTCTAAACCAAAAACATTTTCTGATAAAAAATTAGTTAAAGCAATAGAAAAATTAAATTTATAATCGCTTAATTCGTTTTTCCAGAAAAAAGATAAGCTTTTACCCCGAACACCAAAAACACCCGGGAAAAAAGACTCATTTTCACCCAGAAATCTCGAACAAGAATATTTATTAGTTTCCAATGGCCAATGAATATAAGCTTGTTCTAGATTAAGGGTTAAAGGCTGGCAATTCATAATAGCTAAAGCCTGATCAGACAAATAATAATCAGCTATTTCTTTGCTATTGAGAGCTCGAGAAAAAATTGCTAATTCATCTATCAGATTAGCTCCATTATCTCCCCTAATAATTAGCGTATCAATATCAGGCATAAAAGAGATCCCCAGATTAACTCGATAAAACTCCAAACCATCTAAATAAAAAATCATTTCTTCTTCGGCTCGATTTAAAGTCCAAGTAAACAAATGCCATTTATTATCATGGGGCCATTTTAAATTATCATCACGGGTAGGCGTATTAGGAATATTATAAAAATCAGTGTAATAATGTGATAATTTTATTCTAGAATACTCATTAGTTTTTGAATTTTTCAAGGTAATTTCTGGACGAGCATTATCTTGCAATCCCTTATAATAAAACATAATAGTAAAATTATCTTCATTAAATTTAGAGCTCAAAGGAATCTCTAATCCTTGACTAGTATAATCTTGTTTCAAAGCACAGGAAAATTGACCCTCTGCCCAAGAAGATTGATGTGGCAGTGAAGTGTCAGAAAGAGCTTCATAAACATTTTCCTCGCTACATTCATCTAAATGCCATAAATAAGCTAAATCCTCTAAATAAAAATTAGAATCTAAAGAATAGCATTCGCTTGAAGAAGAATTCTCAGGTAAATCTAATAAATAATTTTGTGAAAAAATATCCTGACAAAAACTAGATAAGGCACTTGATTCATCATAAGGCTCACTTTGATAATTTTTATTCACTAAAACAAAATCGGTCGCATTATTAAAACTATTATAAGCATGTCCCAAGGAATAATCATCTCCACCCAAGCTCATAGATAAGGCATCGGAACTGGCCCGAGCTTTTCTAAGTAAAGCATAATTATCTAAAATTAAAGGCGCTGGAGAATTAAGATAATAAGTTGCGGCACCAAAACCAAGCTTATCAATAATATCTTCATCGGTATCAGAAGATACCACACCACTTGATAAATAAATTGTCTGAGCGTCGCCAACAAAGGTAAATTCACTACGAGTTGAAATAGCTTGTGATGAGGCCTTGACATCATCACTGGCCTCTGCCCGACTAAGACGATAGGTAGAATGAGGGGCAATAATAAAACCACCGGGATAGACTCCATCATCTTCATGACCAATTCTAATCATTAGTGAAGGGGTAGCTGAAGTTTTGGTTTTATATAATCTAAAACCACCCTCTTTTAAATTAATCGGGCTATCATTGGGATTATATATCTCTATATAATCATCTTTTGCGGTAGCGTAGACTTGAGAAATCAAAAGGGGCAAAAGCTCACTTGCTAAATTTTCCTCGCTTTCATTATTTTCACTACCATTATTTTCACTTAAACTATTATCGGAATTATTATTAGAATTATTATTGATATTATTTGAGAAATTATTAGAGCTATTGCTAGAATTATTATTGGCATTATTGTCAACTTCACTATCATTAAATAATTTTAATAAAGCAAAATCAGCACGATTATCATTGCTATCTTCTTCGTTTTTCCGATATAAAAGATGCTTATCTAAAATTTCGGGGGCTGGATTTTTTTCATAATATTTGGCAGTACCAAAGCCAACCTTATCTAAAAGGTCAGGGTCATCATCAGAAGATAATACTCCAGCTGAAAGATAAATTGTATAAGCATTACCAGCAAAAGTAAATTCACTACGTTTAGAAATAGCCTGAGCTCTTTGTTTGATATCAGCAGCAGCGGCCGATCGGGTGACCAAATATCTCCCCTTAGCTGGAATAATTAAAGGTGCCGTATAATCAGCATCTTTTTCATTACCCAATCGAATCATTAACGACGGCGTAGCCGATGTTTTTGTTTTGTATAAACGAATATCAGTTTTTGTTAAATCAACACTTTTATTTCCGGAATTATATATCTCCACATAATCATCCTGACCGCTAGCATAAACTTTGGAAATTATTAACTCCAAACCCTCATTTATTTCTTCCTCTTCCATTTTTAAAGAATCAAGCTTCAAACTAGTGCTAGCTAAATCATTAGACAAGGCTTGTTCAGTAAAAACATCCATCTCTGTTTTTTCCACACCCCCTTCCCTGTTTTCTATCTTAGTATCTGCTTTTGTTTTACTATCTATATTAGATTTAGCATTTTCAATTTTAATACTCGGCAAGGCATTTTCTGAGCTTAAAATTTTATTATTAGCCACAGTATTTTTAACTTGAGAAAGCTCTTCTACTAAAAAATCTCGCTCTTTTTCAGAAATATTAGGATCCTCATCAATATCATCAAGTAAATAATCTATTTCGCTTTGCACTACCTCTCTTTCATTTTCACTTGGAGAACCCTTAATCCAAGCTAAAATATTTTTTCCCAAATTAACTAAGGCTGACTTTGGATTATTTATCAAGCTCCACTTAAAAATCATTGCCATTTTAGGAACCCTGCCTCGCAATTTTTCGTCCACAAAATCTGACTCTAATTGAATATCAACCACCACATCCTCTAAAGTATCTTGATAGAATTGAGTTAAGGGAAGAAAAAAATAACGTTCACCAGCCTCTTCCTTGCCAGCCGAAAAACCAAAAAGCTCAGGTAAAGGGATAAGGCTAGAACGATTAGCAGAAATTTTAGAAAACTCATAATCACGTGAAAAACAATCATTATTTTTATTAATAATACTATAATTATCAAAACCATCGGGCGTAATATCAATCGCGTACTTTTGTGGATTATATTGTAATTGTTTAATATCTAAAGGATTAGTAATATTAGCGCTTTCATATATTTTTTCTACTAAGCCAACACAGGTCCACTCCCCACTCTGAGGACCTTTTTGTTTTTTAAAATCAAAATCATAAGCAAGATTGGCAGCTGCTAGAGATTTAGCCAATTCCACCACCTTTATTTGTTGAGCCGGACTAATATTTTTCGGAATCTTAGCGCCTAATAATTTTTCTCCATTGCTAGAATTAATAAAATACTTCGCTGGGGTTTTAATTATTCCATCAGGCATGGCTTCAACAATATAATCTACGCCATTTTCCTGACCAATATACATAGCGACATGTCCGGTATAAACATTAGAAATAATTTTATTTTTCACCTTTATTAAGTCCGAGGTGTTATAAGCGTATAAATTACCATTGGAAGAGGTGCGATATAATAAAGTCCCCAAAGGCATAGCCTGAGTCCTCGGGGCTAAGAAAAATGATAAGAGGAAGGCGCTCATAATAAGCGCCACTTTTTTTCTAAAAATCATAAGCCAATAAATTAATTATAATATTCTTTTTGTAAAAGAATTATGTTAATCAGTTTTAGCTCGATCAAACTTTCAAAAAATCAAACTAAAACCTCCTTGTCTTAATATGCTAAAAATTAATTTTAATATGCTAAAAATTAAAGCAATAAACTAATATCGGACAATTTATTTCTGCTCACTATACCATAGCCATTCTTCGTCCGTAATTTCTCGCAAAGCATATTTTTTACTCAAATCTTCATCATCAGGAAACTTAGCTAAAATACTAGAAGCTAAAAAATATTTATCAAAATCAGAAGTTTTAGAATCAAAAAATAAATTATTTAAAAAAGAAAAAATAGGTCCAGAACTTTCTTCTTCTATAAAATCAGATAAAAGAAAAATAGCTAAACGACGAGCCGTAGAAGAATCTGAGAAATTTGAAAAAAACCCACTGAAAGTCAAAAGTAAAGCCTCTCTTTCTAGATCAAAACGAGACTCATCTAAGGCTAAGGAACGTATTAATTCTATCAAAACTTCCGGATTACTTTCTTTTTTAATTAAATCTAAATAAAAAGGAGCTAAGCTTTGATCAATATTTTTTATTACTCTTAGGGCTACTAATCTTTCCTCGCTTGAAGCTTGCTCATCAGCAATAGTGTTTTTTAATTCATTTAAATAAGCTGAAGATGAAGGCGAGGCCGAAAAATAGGCGGCTATAAGGCCCTTAATTTTGGGATGAGCCTCATCCCGACTTAAATATTCCTCTAGATCAGAAAAAAGAACTCGTTCGCTTAATTTTTCATCACGCCACACCAAATTTAATAATTCTAAACGCCAATTTAAATTTTCCTCTTCAGCAAAAATTATATCTGAAATTTTTTGGGCTAAATAAGGCTTTTTTAAACCCTGTAAAAGCTCCTGACGATAAGGCTCTCTTTTTAAATAACAATCAAAATCACAACGTGGCTCTTGATAAACTGAGGCTGCTAAACGATTTAGGGCAATGGAAAAACGAACTTTTTGTGGCCAAATCCGCCACTGCGAAGCAAAAATTGTTGAATAGAAAAAAAATAAAACGAAAAAACTAAAAATAAGAAGAGAAATGGTTAAAAAAGTTTTGGAGCGAAAAAGCTTTTTCCGCGAAGAAAAAACATTTTTCAATTTTTTTATTCTTTCCGAGGTTTTGATCTTAAATTTTTTTAAAAAAATTTTCATAATACCTTAAAGATTAATAATAAGAGTTTCTTGGGGGTACAAAAATCTTTTTTTTATCAAATAATCCTGGTCGGGAATTTTTTAATAAAAAATATAATTGCACCCCCTTATCAAAGCAAATTTAGTGGCATGTCAATTTAGGCACTAAATTATTGTGATTTAATTTGATATAAAAGAAACTGCTAAAAAACGATTTGAGTATAACAAAAGAGCCTTAACGGCTCTGTAAAATATTTTTAAATTTTGTCTAAGTTATTATTAAATTTGACTTAAAAAATGAGTATGTTTATACAATAAAACTAAGGAAGCTCTCCGAAAGCAAAAATTCCATCAGGAGTAGCAACATTAATGCCTGGAAGAAGTGAGGATATTTCTTGGCCAAGACAAAACTTTATAGTATAAGTTTTGCCATCTGATTCATAAATATAATTCTCACTAAAGCCTCGGCAAGGCTCTTTTGAAATTTTAGGATGCTTAGGGATCTTGTTTAAATATGAACTAGAGGAGTCTTCACTTATTTTTTTGTTCCACTCTTCTGTGGTCGGATAAGATTTATAATCATTATAATACAATCTTAAAGATCCCTGTATTTGTCGGACGTTAGCTAGGACTTTAGTATTAAGAGAACGAGATTTACTACTATTAAAGGAAATAATAGCCACCGAGAGCAAGATCGCTATCACAAAAAGAACAACAATCATTTCAATTAAAGTAAAAGCTCTTTTCAAAAAATAAGATTTCTTTGAATGCCAAAATAATTTCTGATTTATTTTTTTAGATAAATTAATAGAGAAAAACTTTTTTTTCATAATAATTGCTTATTTATTTTTAATTGCTTATTAATTACTTATTTATTTTAAAAACTACTTATTAAAATTTATTTAATTTATCACAAAACTTGCTTAAGGGTTACCTAGAGCTTACTTAATTTTCTGCCAACCCTTCTCTTTCCTGTCTAATATGATCAATAAAATTTTCAGCCTCTTCTTTATAAGTCGGATCTAATTCTGCTAATTTCTTTGCCATCTCTTCAGCAGCCGCTAAATCACCACTCTCATAATAAGCCAAAGTTAAATTGGAATGTAAACGGGCATCATCATGATGATAAGGTAAAATTAATTCATAAAACTCAATCAATTTTGGAAAATCCTTTTCTTGATAATACTGACTCTCAACAGCTGACAAAAAATTACCCCAATTTAAAACCTTAAAGCCATTTTTTTCAGCACAAGAAGCTAAATTTTCCATAAAAGGAGCATGTTCGGAGCGAACAAAATAATAATGAGCTAATTGACAAAAAGTATCGGGCATCTCAGGATTAAGAGCTTTGGCTTTTTCTAAAATTTCTAAAGCCTCTGCTTCCCGATTAGAATTTAATAAAAGATTAACCTTATTCAAATATAAAGGAATCCTTTCCGGACTGCTCTCAATCGAGCGATCCAAAAATTGTAAAGCTAAAGCATTATACTCAGCTGCTCTTTCCGAATCATCCTCCCTTTCTAAAGCAAAACGAGAAGCCAAAAGATAAACTTTTGATAATTGTGATAATTTCATATTATCATATTGATTATAGGCTAAATTTTTTCCTGCCTCACTTAAAAGCATCGCTATTGTTTTTTGAGCTGCGGCCAAATCTTTATGTTTAATAATCTGATCCGATTTTTCTAAAGCTAAATTAATAAATGATTCTCGGGCATCTCGCTCTAAACCACTTCTAAATTTAAAGAGTTTTTCATATTCATCATTAGCCTCCACTATTCCAGCGCTAGAAGCTAAAATATAAGCATCAATAGTTTGACGAGTCATCTGAATCGCTTGAACATTTTTAACAAAAGAAAAAATTAAAAGAACAAAAATAATAACCAAAGCTGTATTTTTAAAAGCTCTTAAACATTTATTATTTCCTATATTTTCTTGTCCTAAATCGCTCTGCTTAGAAACAGATTTTTCCTCACTCTTTTCATTTCTCTTTATTTTCCTCAAATTTATTTCCAAAAAATAAATATAGGCCAAAAAAGAAAAGAAATATAAATAAGTGGCAAAAGAATCAAAAACTGCCAAGTTCTGCACAAAATAAGCACTTACAAGACCCAAAAGTAATGATAGCTCAATTTGCCCCACTCTATTTTCAGAAGAAAAACTCTCTCTTTTTTGATAAGCTCGAATTAAAAAATATAAAACAAAAATAAAAATAGCCGCATAAGCCAGTAAACCAATAAGCCCAGTAGTAGTTAAAATATCAATAAGGGTATTATGAGCCCGATCAAAATAGGTACCTACTCGATCAAAATTATAAAATTGAGCAGAAAAATATTTATCAAAAATAATTGCATAATTACCGTGCCCCACCCCAAAAGTCAGCGCTAAGGGATGATCAGCTAAATATCTAAAAGCTGAACGATAAGAAATTAAACGAGTATTTAAAGTTGTGTTCTGGCTAGAAAAATCACGTAAAGCCTTGCCAATAAAAGTACCATCAAAAACCGGATGAGAGCGGAAAGCAAATAAAATAATAATTAAAGCCAATAAAGCCAATAAAGAAGTGGTACCAATAATTTTAAAATTTTTGTTCTTTGAACTAATAACAAAAACTAAAAGAGCCACAAAAATTCCAGCTAGCAAACCAGCCTGTGAGCCAGAAATATCAGCTTTAATAAAACCAATAAAAGCCAAAATAATCCCCAAACCGTATAAAACTTTTGCCCACCATTTAGGATTTCTCAATAAATACATAACTTGCAAAAAAAGAGCAAAAAGCATCATAGCGGCAACATAAGCCCGATTACCAATACTAGAATCAGGATTATTTTTTTGCCAAGCATAGAGCACCACCATTAAAGTCGAAATAATAATGGCATGAAATAAAAGCTTAAAGTCATTTTTGCTACGAAAAACAGAAATGGTAATAATATAAAAAATAAAAAAATGAAGTAAATGAAAAAGCCCCAACATTCTCTCTAAGTCCCCCCAAAAACTCAAATTAAAGTCAAAGGAAACAAATAATGAAGCAATAATTGTTAAAAAATAAACAATAATAACCCAAGTAAGCTGGGATTTTTTAGGTGCATATTCCGGATATTTTATAATAAAAATAAGGAAAATCGTCAAAAGCACTTCTATCAAAATATTAAAGGTCAACTGCTTGGAAGTAATAAAAGGAAAAAGAAAACCTGAAAAAACAAAGAGTAAAATTAAAAAAGAGACTAAAATTCCTCCCTGTAAAATTCTTAAATAAGACTTTTTGGACATACTTTTATTTTGCTTAATTAATTGTTATAATAATATTATAGTTTCGGCTGAAATAATAAATTATTAGCTGATACCAATATTAAAAAATATAAATTTAACTATAAAACAATCTAAGACTATGCTTAGTAATAATATAAAAAAAATATTTCTTCTAGCTGGTGATATTTTTATGCTAATTTTAGCTCTTTATATCACCCTAAATTTACGTTATTTTAATAGTCCGGAAAATATTCTTTGGGATAAGCACATCAAGCTTTTCTTGCCAATCTTCTTAATTTACTTATTAGTTTTCTATATTAATAGTTTATATGATTTTCGTAAATTTATCAACCAAGAAAAATTAATTGTTAATATCAATCGCAGTATTTTGATTTCCTCCCTACTCAGTATCGTTTTTTTATACCTTATCCCCAATCAAGGCCTCAGCCCCAAAACTAATCTTATTATTTTTTCCCTAGTTTTTTACATCTTTTTTCTAATTTGGCGACTGGCTTTCAGTATTTTAAATCATAAATATTTACCAAGCACTAATGTTGGTATTATTGGCTATAACGAAACAATTCGCCAAAGTATTAAATTAATTCGTGATAATAATCAATTGGGTTATAGTATTAAATTTATTTTAGCTGAAAAAAACCATGTCATGCTAGAGATAGCTGAACATTATCAATTAAACTTAATTGATGACGTTAATTTATTAACCCGAGCTATCAAGGATCATAAGATCAATATTTTAGTTTTAGAAAAAAATATTAGCGAAATGAAGGATTTGCAAAAAACTCTTTTTAATCTTTTGCCCACTGGGATTAATTATTATAGTTTAAGTAAATTTTATGAACAAATTAGTGGTCAAATACCTTTAGACATCCTAAATAAAAGTTGGTTTTTAGAAAACCTAAACTTAGCCAATAAAAAAACATTTGAAAGAGCCAAACGTCTTTATGATGTTTTCTTTTCCTTTATTTTTTTACTCATCAGCCTCCCTTTTGGCCTGATTATTGTCCTATTGGTACGTTTAAGTGGTAAGGGGCCAATTATTTTTGAACAAGTAAGGTTGGGTAAAAATAGCAAGAAATTTAAATTCTATAAGTTTCGTACTATGCGAAGTGAAGATAATGATTTTTCCCCTACCCAAGAAAATGATAAGCGAATTACCAAAATTGGTTCTTTTCTGCGTCAAAGTCGCTTAGATGAAATACCACAATTATGGAATGTTTTACGTGGTGATATGAGTTTTGTGGGGCCACGACCAGAACGACCAGAGCTAGTTAAGAAATTAGCCTCCAATATCCCTTTTTATAATATTAGACATTTAGTAAAACCAGGAATTACTGGTTGGGATCAGATTTCTGGCGAATATCATTCTCCCTCTATTAAGGATACTTATAAAAAACTGCAATATGATCTTTATTATCTAAAAAATAGATCAATTTCCCTAGATACTAGTATTATTTTAAAAACTATTAAAACAGCTTTGATGCGCGAAGGAAGGTAATTTTTTACTGACTTATTAAAAAAAGACAGGTTTTAAACCCGTCTTTTTTTTAATTTATAATTTATTTGGATAAATCTCTCTTTCGAGGGACGATCCTATATTACAGTGTAGCATAAATAAATATTTTTGTCAAGGGCTCAGGCCTGAATTCTAGCCTGAAGTGCAATTGCCCATAAACGCCTTTTTTAGTATGCGCTAATTTGGTATATACTAATTAAGATATTCTTTGTATTATTTATTAAATTTCAATTGACAAAAGGACGCTGATATAATAAAATTAATAATCAATTAAAGATCTTTAACAAGCATTTAATATTGGGTTAATTATTAAGATTACCTAGATATAGATATTTTTAATAATTAACCTAATATTCATTTTTAAAAAAATATGTCATGAAAAAAATTTCCGTATTATTATTATTTATAGTAGTTATTACCTATAATGCTTTAGCTTGTAATTCCTGGAAAAGCTACGGGAAAACTACAGAAAAGAAAAAATATCAAGTTGAAAAAATTGATATTCTTGATGTAGAAGTTGAATCTGATGCTGCTAGATATGATAAATATTTTTCTCAAGCAGTTAGTGAGCCTGGCATTCCGATACCAGTCAAAGATTCAAAAAAGCCAATAAAAATAGGTTTTTGGGAAAAGCAAACCGAAGTCAAAGATGCTTTTATTATCTATAGTCCCAGAGAAAACACTATTTCTTTTTTTGAAAACTCTGACATTGAGAATAAAAAATCTTATTTGCTGCCTTTAACCATATTAGCTATTATACTTTTATTGATATCACTAATGGTCGCAAAAAGAAGAAGCACAAAAACTTATAGCTTTTATCTCTATTTAATGAGCTATACTTTTTTTGTATTTATGCTCTTTTATTGGGCGGTAGTAATGTTTGATGTTTTAACTCCTCTGCTTTTTCTTTTAAATACGGTAGTATTTACATTAAGCATGTACCATATCCATGATAGGAGGGAGTTTACTAAAACGAAGTATTATAAAATATCAAATAAAATTATTCTGGTGTCTATGGCAATAATTTTACTAATGTTGCCGATAAGAGGCTTGATATAAAAATGACAAAGACAAAACGAGATAAATATCTCGTTTTTTTAATATATTTATTTTTGTCTCAAAAGCTATTTAGCTCTTTTTGATACTATTAACTGTTTTAACTTTGATCCTACTCGTCGACAAATAAATAATTTTGGTGGTTGAAGTTTATTAATTCGCCAAGCTTGTCTTAATTCACGCCACCCCCTAATTCTTTGTTTAATATTTTTCCCTGAAGCTCCACCAGCATACATTTTTGTTAATATTTTTGGCAAATACTTAAGTTTTACTTTTCCACTTAATAATACTCGTAAAATAAATTCGTAATCAGCGGCTAATTTTAAATCTAAACGATACTTATCAAATTGTTCATATACCCGACGGCGAACAAACATAGCTGGATGAGGGATGGTCCAGCCATTTTTTAATTGTTTCTGCTGATATTCTCTAGCCCGCCAAACTCTGGTAACCTTATCGACCTGATCAGAAAAATAAATAATATCACCATATACTATATCAGTTTCTAAATCAGAAAAGGCTGAGGCCACTACTGATAAAACTTGATTATCATAATACAGATCATCTGAATTTAGGATAGCAATCACTTCCCCACTAGCTAATTCTATTCCTTTATTCATAGCATCATAAAGACCAGAATCTTTTTCAGATAATAATTTAATGGGATACTTTTCTTGATAAGAGTGTATTATATCCAATGTTTTATCAGAAGATAATCCGTCAATTATAATATATTCAATATCTTTATAACTTTGAGAAAAAATGCTTTCAATAGTCGTAGAGATTGTTTTCTCACTATTAAAGGTGGGGGTTATGATTGAGATTTTCATATACCATTATTTAAAATAAAATTTATCATATTTTTTACCTCATCAACCCTGATTAAAGAAATATCAACACTGGAACCATGTTTAAATTTTTCTATTAACTCGTCTTGGTTTTTTATATATATTTCCGGAGTTAAACAATATATATTTTTTATTTCCGAAGGATAAGGAACAAAACGTTTATAATGATTAAATTGAGATAATATTATAGTCGGAGTATTAACAGCAATTCCTATATGCGCCCCGCTGGTATCATTCGATATTACTAAAATAGCTTTTGACATAATATACATCAATTCTATTAAAGTTGTTTTTCCAGCCAAATCAATTATATTATCATTTTCGTATAGCAAGCTATCATCTTTGACTCCACAAACAAAAACTTTTAATTTATATCTTTCAACTAAAAAATTAGCTATATCAATAAAGTTATTTTTTGGCCATCTTCTTTTTTTCTCTTGTGCTCCCGGAAATAATACAACATATTTCTCTGGTAAATCTATTTTTTTATCAATAACTAAATTTTCTTTTTTTATTTCTGGTTTTAGAATGTCTAAATTAGTTTGTAAAACTTGATTAAAAAATTCTCTATTTTTATAAAATTCAAATATAATATTTTTATCAATTTCAATTAATTTGCTATACCATTTATCAGAAATATTTTTTATAAACAGACTAATACAATTAGTATCACCCTTAAATCCAATTTTTCTATCAGCTTTACTATATTTTATAAATAGATCAGCAACAAATTCTCTAGAATAACAGGGATATAATATTAAATCAAAACTATATTTAAGATCATTTAAAATTCTCAAAAAATAAAACGGTTTTAGCAATATATTTTTCTTTTTTAGCCAGATAAATTCATTAATAAATTTAACATCTAAGATTTCGGCTATTTTTTTGTTTACAGAATTTCCTAAAAAAGTAATTTCATAATCAGAATATTTATTATTCGTTTTTATTATCTCCAAAAAATTTCTAAACAAAATATAGTCGCCAATAGCATCAAGCTTAACTATTAATATTCTCTTTTTTGAATCTTTTATACTCTTCTTTTTTGAATGAAATAAAAAAACTATCAAAAAAAATAATAATGATATAATTAATTTTATAAATTTTTTTATTATTTTTTTACTATTTATTAGAAAAGAAAACATATTTATAAATTCTTTTTATTAAATTAAATAGTTTAATTTTTTTTAATATTTTTTTAACTGTAAAATATTTTAAATACATTCTATTAACTTGATAATCACTATACTCTGAATAGAATACATCTTCGGGGCAACTCATAGGAAATAACACACTTTCATTTTTTACTATTTCAGCATCCTTATCCCGCAAAATCGTGTTAGTTGAACCTTCGCCAAAACCAATATTCTTAACCAAATTCTTGTTAGGGCAAATGTTTAAAAGATTATTGTTAAAACAACAAAAGGTTAATTGATAATCCCAGGTATCTATAGAACCGTTTAAAACTTCAGAAAAAATATAATTCCAATATCTCTGCACTTTTTTATTACTCCAAATTTCTTTTATCTTATTATTTTTTTTAAATTCTGCATATTGAGACATATTAACATCATACTTATCCCAAACTCTTTTCCAAGTAGCCCAACCCCAAATATGTGGTATTCTTTTAAAATAATAATCAGCTTCACCTATTTTTTTATCATTAAAATTATTACCACTAATAATAGCGACTCTTTCATCATTTCTATATTTTTCCAATAACTCTTGGCAAAATTGAAAAAATGATAAATCAGGTAGGCAGTCATCCTCTAGTATAATTCCCTCTTCTTCGTTTTCAAAAAACCAATCAATCGCCGAACTAACTGCTACTTTACAACCAAGATTCTTTTCTCTAAAAAGAGTTTTAATTTCGCATTCCCAATTTATATTATCTAAAACATATTTTCT
>CAYTRX010000007.1:0-37605 GCA_964440365.1 uncultured Gammaproteobacteria bacterium
CACTCTTTTCTGTTTTAGAGAACATTTTTTGTCCGAAATGTGCGTAAGGTGACTACCTGTTGACAAAAAAATATATATATGCTAGAATACTCAGTTAAAATTAGGTACATTAAAAATATTGGTTATTTTTTAATTGTTTGTTAAGTTAGCAAATTTTTGCTGATTTTTTAACAATTAAAAAAATATTAACCAAAAAATAAATTGAAAATGAAAAAGATTTTTTTCCTTATCACTGTTATGAGCTTGAGTGTTATTACATTCGCTCAAACAAACCCATTATCCGGCAAGAACAATGTTCAAACCGAAGAATCCTCATCAATATCTCAATCTCAAATTGAGACCAAGAGATACTCGTTGAATATCGAAATAGAAAACGGGTCAATTATTGAAGATCTTGTTTTAAAACCAAATGAAAACTTTTCCAAAATGTACCTTAATGGAAATTGGGGAACAATTGACAAAAAAGTAAAATTTGAAAAAGACGTCAAAAAGAACACAGTTTCTTTTATCGTTGTTTACAGGGTTATCAAAGTTGGTGATTTCTACAAACTTTATGAAGATGGAAAACCTTGCGAAAACATGAAAGAATTTATTTCGGCTAATGTTTTTAATGACATTTTTACCAAAAAGATTCTTGTTCAAGCTGAATTTCAAAATTCTTTTGGAGATCTTATAAAAAAAGATCTTGAAATTAATTTTGAAAAAAATTCTTCTGCTAATGGTGATGAGATATTTGCTACTGCTAAAATAACAGATAAAGACCTCGGTCTTAATGTTGTTTCCTTAAAAGTTGATACTGAAAAATTGTTTTTTAAATTTTCGTTGAAAAACGAAGAGTATGGGATTAACCTAGTAGTTGATCCGAACAAAAAAGCAAAAAGCATTTCAGTGTTAGCCGGAAAGATTATGCCAGATGGGATTTACCCATTTGTTTGTCGCGTTGGCTTACCAAATGGTATCCAAAAAGAAGAAACCGTTGAGGCTTTTGTGTCTGACGGTGAAATATCGTTGGATAATTCATCATTTAATCCGTTGGTTTTTGCTAACGGAGATTACGGAAAAGCCACCTTTAAAGGCAAAGTGTCTCTGGTAAAATTTGTCAACACTCGTTCAACGGCGTTGACGATCTTCTTGCCTTCCGATTATGTAGTTACTGGAAAATCTTTTACTAGTAATGAAAGTGAAATTGCAACTGAAGCTTTCACAAAAGACGGTGGTGGATGGAAATCTTATGTAATCGCTCCTGGCGGTTATGTAAAAATTAAGATGAAAGTATCTGTTTTTCCAATTGTTCTTTACGATTTAAATCGTAAGAACACTAACATAATCCAGCTAGGATTGGTTAGCAAAAATTTTCAAGTGATAAACTTGAAATGGGGGGATGGATTTTCATTAAAATAGATAATCTTTTTCTTTTGTATGTTCTAAGGGTACCTTTACGGCGCCCTTTTTTAATACCCAAAATCAAATCTTGCAATTGACCCCCTCATTATTTTTTGCTATAATATCAGTATAAAAAATATCAATAACTATACATATTTCTGTTAAAAAAGCTAAGAAATTGGCTTTTTATATGTTGTCTGGTTATTAAAAATTAAAGTATAAATATATGAATATTTCGTATTTCGGTCATTCTTGTTTTAAGATTGAAGAAAAAATTAATGATGAAAATATTGCGATTGTTACCGATCCTTTTAATAAAGAAGTTGGTTTTAAGGTACCCAATATTGAAGCTGATATTGTCACTGTTAGTCATGATCATAGTGATCACAATAATGTTTCAGCTTTACGAAAAAATCCTTTTGTAATTGATTGTGCGGGAGAGTTTGATGTTAAGGGAATTATTATTGAGGGCATTCGTTCTTCTCATGGTGGGGAGCGAGGAGATAATATAATTTATCGGATTGATATTGAGGGTCTTAGCTTAGCACACCTAGGTGATTTAGGAGAAAGTTTAAACAGTAAACAAATGGACAAATTAGGTGGCATTGATATTTTATTTATTCCAGTTGGAGGGAAATATACCCTTGATGCGAAAAAGGCGCTTGAAGTTATTTCTCAGATTGAGCCACGAATTGTTATCCCGATGCATTACAAAACCAAAGATTCCAAAATTGATATTGATGGTTTAGATAAATTTATTAAAGAAATTGGTATCCCCGCTAATTATGAAGATAAATTAAAAATTAGTAAAAAAGACTTACCAGTTGATGATATGCGCTTAGTCGTTTTTAATATTTAAATTTTAAAATTAAAAATAAAAGTATGAGTATTAATCCTAAAAAAGAACAAACTCTTGTTATTTTAAAACCTGATGCTATTCAGAGATCCTTAATTGGAAAAATTATTTCTCGCTTAGAGATGACTGGCTTAAAATTAGTTGCTATGAAAATGATTTTTGCCAGTGAAGAGCAATGTTGGAAACATTATAATAAAGATGAAGCTTGGTTTTTGGAAAAAGGACAAAAAATTGTTGATAATCGAAAAGCAGCTGGTTTAGAAATTGAAAAAGAGGCTCTTGAATATGGGCGGGACATTATTGAAGGTTTGGTTAAATTTATGACTTGTAGTCCAGTCATTCCAATGGTCTTTGAGGGAAATCAAGCTGTTGGTTTAGTTAAAAAATTAGTTGGCAGTACTGAACCCTTAACTTCTGATGTCGGAACTATTCGTGGTGATCTAACTTTAGATTCTTACGAATTATCAAATTTAGATAATCGGGCAGTCCGTAATTTAATTCATTGCTCTGATAAGGCTGAAGAAGCACAAAGAGAAATTGATGTTTGGTTTAAGAAAGAGGAATTATTAAAATATCGCTTAATCTCTGAGCAAATTTTATACGATGTTAACTTAGACGGCGTTAAAGAATAATTTTTTTAATAATGAATAAAAAAACTTTTTTTAAAAAAATAAAAGAAAGCAGTGCTAAAAGGGATAATCGTTTTTGGTTGATGCTTTCGATGACTTTAATTACAATCACAATTTTTGCGGTTTGGTTTTATGATATCAAAAACACTTATTCTGGCACAGCTTGGAACGATGATTTAAGGGAATTAGGACTTCTTGACCTAAAAAATGATGGCAGTGAGAAAGCCGGACAACTTTTTTCTTTATTAGAAGAGGTTGATTTAGAGGCTTTAAGTAAAGAAAATTTATCAACCACTAGTGCGGCAAAAGAAAGCTTATCAACCACTAGCACAGCAGATCTTGCTTCAAGCACAAATAAAGAAATAGAGCTTAGTCCCGAGGAAATTGATAATCTAAAAATATTACTAGGAGATAAGAAGGAAAAAAATTTAGAAGATTTAAAGTTATTAATTAAAAATCAAAAAGGACAGGTATCATCAACATCAGATTCGTCATTATCTGATTTAGAATCAAAAGATTTAACAACAGAGAATTTACCTGATTCCTCTGTTCCTTCTTTATATCCAGAATTAGATGATAGTGAAAAAGCCATTCGTGATTTAAAGGAAAAAATTAAAAACTTAGAACCAGATTTTCGTTTGCGATAGTTTTGCTTTAAAAACATTAAATTAACTAAATAATTTAGATATAAAAATTAGATATATATGAACAAGGAAGATAAAAAAGCTAAGAAATCAGCTCAGCCGAAAAAGAATCAGGCTCAGCCAAAAAAAGATCAGCTTAAAGCTAAAAAAAGTCAAATTATTGCTAAAAAAGAGGAGACTAAAGAGAAAAAAAATGAAATTAAATCAGAAGAAATAGTTGAAGCGACAGTTGAACAAGGTAAAAGACTTAGGGGCGGGATTGAATATTATGAAACAGATTATGGTCTTATTCAAAATCAACCTATTAGCGCTGAAATGAGTACCGCTTATTTAAATTACGCTATGAGTGTGATTGTGTCTCGAGCTTTGCCCGATGTCCGTGATGGTATGAAGCCAGTTCATCGCCGTATTTTATATGCGATGTGGGATATTGGTTTAAAGCCTAGTGCTAAGTTTAGGAAATCAGCTACGGTGGTTGGAGAAGTTTTAGGTAAATATCATCCTCATGGAGATGTTGCTGTTTACGATTCTATGGTTCGTATGGCTCAGGATTTTTCAATGCGTTATCCTCTAGTTCGTGGTCAGGGAAACTTTGGTTCTATGGATGGTGATGGGGCAGCCGCGATGCGTTATACCGAAGCAAAATTGGCAGCGATTAGTGAGGAGTTGATGTTTGATATTGATAAAAATACTGTTAATTTTATTCCAAACTATGATGGCTCGCAAAAAGAGCCACAGGTATTGCCAGCAAAATTACCCAACCTATTATTAAATGGTGGTATGGGAATTGCGGTTGGTATGTCAACCAATATTCCGCCACATAATTTAGGGGAATTAGTTGGGGCAATTAATTTATTGATTGACAAACCTGATTCAACGGTGGAAGATCTAATGGAATTTGTTCAGGGACCTGATTTTCCAACCGGCGGACTTATTTATGATAAAAAAGATATTTTAAATGCTTATGCGACTGGCAAAGGAGGTATTGTTTGTCGTGGTAAAGCAGAAATTGTTGAGGATAAGCATAGCAATTATCAAATTATAATTTCAGAAATTCCTTATCAAGTTAATAAGGCGACCTTAGTTGAAAAGATCGCTGATTTAATAAAAGACAAAAAATTAGATGGAGTTAAAAATTTACGTGATGAATCAGACAAAGATGGCGTTCGCATTGTTTTAGATTTGAAAAAAGATTCTTATCCCAAAAAGATTTTAAATAGTTTATACAAAAATACTACTTTACAAAGCACTTTTCATGTTAATATGATTGCCTTAGTTGATGGTATCCAGCCCAAGGTTTTGACTTTAAAAATGGTTTTAGAAGAGTATATCAAGCATCGTCAAGAAGTTGTTTATCGTCGTACTGAGTTTGAATTAAATAAGGCTAAAGAAAGAGCTCATATTTTGGAAGGTTTAATGATTGCTTTAAAAAATATTGATGAGGTTATTAAGGTTATTAAAGCTTCAAAAGACAAGGATGTTGCTCGGGAAAATTTGATGAAGAAATTTAAATTATCTGAAAGACAAGCAATAGCTATTTTGGAAATGAGATTACAAAGCTTGGCTAACTTAGAAAGAATTAAAATTGAAGATGAATTAAAAGAAAAGTTAAAATTAATCAAAGATTTAGAATCAATTTTAGCCTCTAGTGCTAAAATTAAAAAAATTATTAAAGATGAGGTTAGTGAGCTGGGAGAAAAATTTGGTGATGAACGTCGCACCAAGGTTGTTCCACACGGAGTTAAGAGTTTTAATGTTGAAGATCTGATTCCCAATGAAGAAACCATGGTGATGATGACTCGAGATGGTTATATCAAACGTTTGGATCCTAATACTTTTAAAGTTCAGGCTCGTGGTGGTAAGGGAGTGATTGGTTTAAGTACCAAAGAAGAAGATTCAGTTGAATTTACTTTTGTTACTCAAACACATAATGATATTTTATTTTTTACCACTAAGGGGCGGGTTTTTCAATTGAAGGCTTATGAAATCCCACAAGCTTCTCGTATTGCCAAAGGAACTCCGATTGTTAATTTTTTGCAATTAACTAATGGAGAAAAAATTTCTTCAACCTTACCTTTAGATCGTATCGCGACTTATAATTATTTGTTTTTTGTTACGGAACAAGGTTTGGTTAAAAAGGTAAAAATTGATACTTTCTCTAATGTTCGTCGCAGTGGACTCATTGCTATTAAGATAAAAAATGATGATCGCCTTATTTGGTGTAAACCAAGCTCAGGCAATGATCATATTTGTTTGATTACCGCCAATGGTCAGGCTATTAGATTTACCGAAAAAGATGTTCGTGATATGGGGCGAAATGCTGCCGGAGTTCGTGGTATCAAATTAAGAAAAGGTGATATTGTGGTTGGCATGGGAGTGGTAAAAAATGAAAAAGGACTTCAGCAAAATTATCAAATTTTAACGATTATGGAAAATGGTTATGGTAAGAAGACCAATTTAAATCTTTATAAACTTCAGGGTCGTGGTGGTAGCGGAACTAGAACTGCCAAGGTTACTGAAAAAACTGGAAAAATAGGTAATGCTTTTGTGGTTGATAAAGATCGAATGGAAGGTAAGGATTTAATTATTATTTCTGATAAAGGACAAGTTATTCGTTTATCTTATAAGAGTGTTAATAAATTGGGGCGTGACACTCAGGGAGTTAGAATAATGCGTTTTAAAGATGATGATGATAGTGTCGCGAGTGTTAGTTATGTTTAATGATTAAATAGAACTATTAAAATATACAAAGGCTTCTTTTTAGAGGCCTTTTATATTTTAAAACAAAATATTTAGATATTTTGTTATCCTAAATTAAAGAACTCAATATAAAATAAAATTTATTAAAATTTAAAGATCCAAACTAATTTTTTAATTTATTTTTTCCCTTCAATATGTTATAATTAGCTTAGTAATATTTAAAATTAAATTAACCATATGTCTACATTTATTATTATATTTTTAATTATTTTAGTGATCTTAGTCGCTTATTTAATCTTTTTATTTTCAAAAAGTAGTAAATCAAAATTGGCGGAAGATCGTCTTTTGCTTTTGGGTGAAAAAATAGAGATTTTGAGTCAGCGAAATGAAATTTTGCGTCAAGAATTAGATAAAAAATTAAGCGAAAGTAGTCGTGCTAGCCAGGAAAGCGTTTTTAAATCTAGTCAATTAATTCAGGGTATTAATAATCAGTCTAGTAAATTAATCTCTGAAATTACTGAAAAATTGACCAAGCTTGATGAAACTAATAAGCAGGTTATTAGTTTTTCGGAGCAATTAAATAATCTAGAAAGAGTTTTAACTAATCAAAAAAAGAGAGGTAATTTAGGAGAAGCTGGTTTAAAACTGGTCTTAGAAAATATTTTACCGCCCACCGCTTATTCTTTGCAATATCAATTTAAAAATGGCGACATCGTTGATGCTGTCATCAATACCAAAGAAGGCTTAATTCCAGTTGATGCTAAATTTTCTTTAGATAATTATAATCGGATTTTAAATGAAGATGATGCTGAGAAAAAAATGATTTTAGAGAGAGATTTTCGTAATGATTTAAAAAAGAGAATTGATGAAACAGCTAAATATGTTCGAACCAATGAGGGAACAATGGATTTTGCTTTGATGTTTATTCCAGCCGAGGCTATTTATTATGATCTTCTTATTAATGAGGTTGGCACTGTTAAAGCTAATACTCGCAGTTTGGTTGATTATGCTTTTAGTGAAAAACGAGTGATAATTGTTTCACCAACGACTTTTGCTGCCTATTTACAAACTATTTTACAAGGTTTGCGAGCTTTGCAAATTGAGGAAGGAGCAAAACATATTCGTAAAAATGTAGAAAATCTAGGGCGACACTTGCGTTCTTATGATGAATTTATGAAAAAATTAGGTGGTAGTATGTCAACGACTGTTAGTCATTATAATAATGCTTATAAAGAATTTAGAAAGATTGATAAGGATGTTGCCAAAATTACCGATTCTCAATCTGAGGTTGAAATTTTGGAATTAGAAAAGCCTAATTAATTTTAAATAAAACTCGTGATATGTCAGAATTGGAATTATCAGAAAACATTAATTTGAAAAAAGAAATTATTGCCGTTCTAATTCGTTTTGATATTTTTAATCAACCTTTGACTGCTTTTGAGCTTTATAAATTTTTGGGAATTAAGAGCGATTATTCTTTTTTACTACAAGCCTTAGCGGAGTTAAAAACGGAAGGGAAGATATCTTTCCTTTTTGGTTTTTATTGTTTGCCGGGACGTAGCGAAATTATTAAAGAACGTTTTAAACGTTTGAATTATTTTAATTTTAAAATAAAAAAAGCCAAAAGCTTTACTCGCTTGATCGCTCCTTTTCCTTTTATTAAAGGCGTTTTTGTTTCCAATATTATTGGTGACCATAATTTACGTCAGGGAAGTGATATTGATTTTTTAATTATTACTAGCCCACATCGTTTATGGTTGGCTAGATTAATTTGTGTTTTTTGGGCGAAGATCTTGGGTTTACGCCCCAATAAAAAAACCAAAAAAGATAAGATTTGTTTAAGTTTCTATATTAGTTCGGATAATTTAAGTTTAGAAAAATATTTATATAATCAAGATGATTTTTATTTTGTTTATTGGTTAGCCGGATTAGAGCCAATTTTTTTTCGTCAATTAAGTTTCTCAGAGTTTTGGCAAAATAATTTATGGTTGAAAAAATATTTACCTAATTTTACTTTCCCTTTTTGCTGTGAAGATGAGAGGGTGGCAACTAGGAGCAAAAATAAAAAAAATTATTTTTCTGCTTTTTATAAAAAATTAGATAATTTATTAAAGCGTTGGCAGATTAGAATAATGCCCGCTAAATTAAAAAATTTATATCAAGTTTCCACCGGAGTTTTATTGGAAGATAATATTATTAAGCTTTTTTTGGAAGATAAAAGGCTTGATTTTATTGAAGAATTTAAAAAAAGAAGTCAATCCTTATGAAAAGAATATTAGAAAAAATAATAAAATATTGTCTTTATTTTTGGGCTTTAAGCTTTACTTTTTCAACTAAGTTGATTTTATGGCCAGCCGAAAATAATTATAATGAAATAGCTTTATATTTTAATTATCTTTTTTTATTTCTTATTTTATTATTATTTTTATTTTATTTTGCTAAATATAATGCAAAGGATAAAGAAGATGATTTTAATCCCGAGCCTTATTTAATTTCCTTAATTGCTTTGGAGTTTTTCTTTTTCTTATCTATTTTTGTTTCTTCTTTTAGAGCTATTTCTATTTTCAAATATCTCTTCTTTTTATTAGCGGCGCTTTTCTTTTTGTTTTTAATAAATACTAAATTTTATTCTAAAAAAATAATTAATTTTTTTCTTTTGGGATCGCTCGGACAAGCTCTAATTGGAATTTATCAATTTTTTAGTCAAAAAGTTTTTGCTTGTAAATATTTGGGAATAGCTCCGCATGAAGCTTATGTGTTGGGAGCTTCGGTTTTAGAAAGTGAGCAGGGAAGATTGATTCGGGCTTACGGGGGGCTTGATCACCCTAATATTTTTGCTGCTCTAATGTTTTTTTCTCTTATTTTTTGTATTTTTTTATATTTAAATAATAAGCTGAAGCTAAAATCTAGAATATTATTATTTATCGCTATGGCTCTTTTTTCTTTAGCTTTGTTGTTGTCTTTTTCTCGAGCCGCTTTTTTAGCCTTAATACTTTCTCTTTTGTTTTTAACTTGTTTTTTCTTAAGACAAAAAAAAGATCCAGCTCGGAGTAGATATTTTTCTCTCCTGTCCTTTTTCTTTTTATTTTGGCTCATTTTTTTTATTATTTTTCACCCTTTGATATTAGATAGATTTGATACTACCTCTCGCCTAGAAGTCATTTCAATCTCTGAGCGAGAAGAACAAATAAAAACGGCGATCGAAATTATTTCCGATAACCCTTATTTAGGTTTAGGATTAGGAACTTATTCAAAAAATTTAATTAATACTTATCCAGATCAAGCGATTTATCTAGCTGAGCCAGTGCATAATGTCCCACTTTTGCTTTGGGCTGAAACCGGGGTTTTTGCTTTATTATTTTTTCTTCTCTTTCTCTTTTTCTTTTATTTTAAATTTCGTTTTAGCTTCCATGTCTACCCAATTTTTATTGGTTTAGCAGTTTTTATGATTTTTGATCATTGGCTTTTTTCCTTGCCCTTTGGTCTGCTTTTTTTCTTCTTCATTTTAGCTCTTGCTTATCGTTGGGAACGATAAGAAAATTTTTTTGTAAATACATTAAGTCTGTTTTAAGATTTTTTAATATTTTTTTTAATTCATTTTTGTTTTCCAAAATATAGTCCTGACTCATTAATTCAATAATTGTTGATAGGGTGGCAAAATAATCATTTTTTTGAACATGAAAATCAACCGTTTCGGCATCATTAATGAATAAAATTTTGTTTTTAATAATGTATTTTTCCTTCATAAAATATTATTAAATTATTAATAAATTATTCTATTATAATCATTAGTTTTTGCTTCTGATTGATATTCTGATTATAGATTTTATATAAATGGTGACAAAATTATTTAAATTAAACTAAATTATTTAAATTAAACTAATATATTTGTCTCGCGAAATAATTAGATGATCTAAAAGTTCAATACCCAAAAGTTCACCGGCCTCTTTTATTTTTTTAGTAACTAAAATATCTTCCGCGGTTCCTTCTAAAACTCCTGAGGGATGATTATGAGCTAAAATAATGGCACTTGCTCCTTGGGTAATAGCCGGCCGAAAAACTTCACGCGGATGAACAATGCTGGTATCAATAGTGCCGACTGAAATAGTTTCGCTATGAATAAGTTGATAGCGACTATTTAGGTAAAGGCCCCGAAGGTTTTCCTTATTTAAATTTCCCATATCTTTTAAATGAGTAAAGGCTTGTTTAGCATTTCTAATATTGATTGAAATATTTTTTTCCTTAGCAAAAAAACGTCGCCCTAATTCAAAGCAGGCAACTATTTGGCAAGCCTTAACTCTTGGCAAATCAAGTTCTTTTTCTAAATTAATCGGATTTTTTTCATTAATAATAGAGTTGTGTCCATATTCTTTTAAAATTCTATGGACCATATTCATTATATCTTCTTTTTTAGAGCCCGAATTAAGGACAATAGCCAAAAGTTCAACTGAATTTAAAGCCTCTGGGCCCAAATTAAGCATTTTTTCGCGAGGTCGGTCTTCGTGCGCCAGATTTTTGAGGGTAATAATATTATATTTTTTATTAGGATTAAGAATAATGTTTGACTTTTTATTTTTATCAGCCATGTTTTTTTAGCTAATTATTAGAGGTTTTAATTATAATTAATATATGATAAAATTGATATGAAATAATTAATTAATAAATAATATGAAACTAAAAAGCATTAAATTAAAAAATTCTTTGCCGGTTTTTACGGTTCATTTGCCTTATTCTAAAACCGTAACTATTTTAATGATGTATAAAACTGGATCTAAATATGAAAGTCAAAAAACTTCGGGTTTGTCTCATTTTTTAGAGCACATGATGTTTAAGGGAACAGAAAAAAGAAAGAATACCTTAATTCTTTCTTCGGAATTAGATTCTTTGGGGGCTGAATTCAATGCTTTTACCTCCAAGGAATATACTGGTTATTATATCAAGGTGCCTAAAAATAAAATTAATAATGCCATTGATATTTTAAGTGATATGTTGCTCAATTCTAAATTTGATAGCGAAGAAATTGATAGGGAACGCGGTGTTATTATTTCAGAATTAAATATGTATAAGGATAATCCTAATATGAGCATTGATGATCTTTTTGAATCTTGTTTATATGGTGACACCCCAGCTGGTTGGAGTATTATCGGAACTAAGAAAAATATAAATAATTTTACTCGAGAAGATTTTGTTAAGTATTTTTCTAGTCAATATGGCGTCAATAGCTCCGCCTTATTTTTAGCCGGAAATTTTTCGGAAAAAGATGTTTATAGTGTGTTAGAAAAAAAATTTGCCCCAATGAAAAAGAATAATTATCAGAATAAGGTCAAAGTGATTGAAAAACAGAGTCAGCCTGAGTTTAAAATAAAAAAGAAAAAGATTGATCAAAATGTTTTGGGTCTGGGATTTCGTGCCTTTCCGAGTGGTCATCCAGATGAGATTACTTTGAAGGTTTTATCTACAATTTTGGGCGGTTCAATGAGCTCACGTTTATTTATTGAGCTTCGAGAACGTCGGGGTTTAGCTTATTTTGTTCGCTCTAACGCTGATTTTTATACCGATAGCGGTTATCTAAGTGTTTTTGCGGGAGTACCTAAGGATAAAACCAAGGAAGCCGTTGAAATTATTTTAAAGGAATTTAAAAAAATGAAGGAAGAGTTAGTTTCTCCAGCGGAATTAAAGAAGGCCAAAGATTTAATGGCTGGTCGTTTAGTGGTTTCAATGGAACAAAGTGATGATTATAGTTCTTGGTATGGTCAGCAATTTATTTTACGGAAAGAATTTTGTTCGCCCGAGGAAAGTTTAAAGAAAATAAAACAAGTTTCGGCAGTTGATATTAAAAAATTAGCTAAAAGATTTTTTGTTGATAAATCTTTAAATTTAGCCTTGATTGGAGATATAAAGAACGAAGCTCAATTAAAAAATATTTTAAGCGTTAAATAATTTTTTGGAAATTATTATTTTAGAAAAACAATAATTAGGAAACTTATAGGAAACTTAATATTTTTTAAATAATTTTTTATAGTTTAACTTTCATTATGGAGGAAGAATTAAAAAAACTTAACCAAGATCAATTATTAGCCGTCAAACATGATCAAGGTCCTTTATTATTGGTGGCTGGAGCAGGAACCGGAAAGACCACGGTCTTAATCAATCGTCTCGCTTATTTAGTAAAAGAAGAAAAAGCCAAGACCGATGAGATTTTATTGACTACCTTTACCGAAAAAGCAGCTAATGAAATGATTGAACGAACTGATCGAATTTTGCCTTATGGTTATGTAGATTTATGGATACATACTTTTCATGGTTTTGCTGAACGTGTCTTGCGTCAACATGGTTTAGAAATTGGTTTAAATACTGACTTTAAATTACTTGATGCGACAGCTCAATGGGTGTTTTTGAAAAAAAATATTGAAGCCTTAGATTTAAAATATTATCATTCTAGTGGTAATCCTAATAAATTTATTGCCGATCTTTTAGGGCATTTTTCTCGCTTAAAAGATGAAAATATTTCTCAGGCGGACTATGAGACCTTAATTAAAAAATTAAAAAAAGAAAAATCAAGCGAAGAGGCTGATCTTTTAGAGATTGAAAGACTAACAGAGCTGTCTTCGGCTTATGTCACTTATGAAAAATTATTAAGAGAAAATAATTTTTTAGATTTTGGTGATTTGATAGTTTTTAGCATTAAATTATTTAAGGAGCGACCCAATATTTTAAAACTTTATCAGCAAAAATTTAAATATTTTATGGTTGATGAATTTCAGGATACCAATTTTGCTCAATATGAACTTATTAAAATTTTAGCTGGTCAGAAGAGTAATTTAATGGTGGTTGGAGATGATGACCAATCAATTTATAAATTTCGGGGGGCTTCTATCTCCAATATTATGCAGTTTAAAGATGATTATCCGCAGGCCAAGGAAATTGTTTTAAATAAAAATTATCGTTCACGTCAGGAAATATTAGATTGTGCTTATAATTTTATTCAACATAATAATCCCAATCGTTTAGAAGCAAAACTTAAAATAGACAAAAAATTAAAGGCTTGTTTGAAGTTTGCCGAAAATGAGTTGCCGGTTCAAGCTTTTAATTTTGCTTCCATTTCTGATGAACTAAATTTTGTTTCGGCTAAGATTATGGAGCTTTATAATTCAGCCGAAGACATTAATTGGTCTGATTTTGCTATATTATCTCGCACTAATAATACGGCCGAAAATTTTGCCAAAGAACTAAATCGTTTAAATATCCCTAATCACTTTGTTTCGCTTCGTGGCTTATATCAAAAATCCATAGTTTTAAATGTCATTTCTTATTTAAAAGTTTTAAATAATTATAAAGACTCTTCGGCCTTATTCCGTCTTTTGAATATGCCAGATTTTAAGGTCAGCAATATTGATTTGGTAAACATCAATGCTTTTGCTAAAAGAAATTATTATTCTTTATTTGAAGCTTTAAAAAATATTGAACTAATAAAAAATATTAGCGCTACTTCCAGAAAAAATATTAAAAAATTATTAGAATTATTGGACTTGCATATGCCTTTGGTTTTAGATAAGACCCCAACTCATATTTTTATTAAATTTATTTATGACAGTAATCTTTTAAAAAAACTAGATCACGAAAAAGATAAGGAGACTTTTTCTTATCTCAATCAATTTTATCAGAAGATTAAAAAATTTGAGGAAGCCGGTGACGATTTGCGTTTAGCTGATTTTATTGAAACCTTAGATTTAGAGTTGGAGGCTGGTGATACTGGATCACTACGTAATGATTTTGTTGATGTTGATACGGTTAAAATTATGACTGTTCATTCAGCCAAGGGTTTGGAATTCAAATATGTTTTTTTGGTTGATTTAGTTGAGCTTCGTTTTCCGAGTAGTAATCGATCAGAAGGAATCATGCTTCATCCTGATCTAATTAAGGAAAAAATAGCTGAGAACGAAAATTTTCATATTGAAGAAGAGCGTCGCTTATTCTATGTGGCCCTAACTAGAGCTAAGGAGGCTTTGTTTTTAAGTTCAGCTAAAGATTTTGGTGGAGCACGTGAAAAAAGACCCTCTATTTTTTTACGAGAGGCTAATTTAGAACCAATTGAAATTAAGGAAATTGATTTTTCTAACTTAGAACTTTTGAAGGATATGAGAGTTTTAACTACTGAGCAGATAAAATTAGAGAAAAAAGAAGAATATCAATTGCCTAAAGATTTTTCCTTTTCTCAGTTTGCTGCTTTTGATCGTTGTCCTTTGCAGTATAAATATGCTCACATTTTAAAAATTCCATCTAGTGATGAAGCTCAGCCGAGTTTAGTTTTTGGTCGTGTTATTCATGATGTTTTGTATCAATTTATGTTACCCCTGATTGCCAATAATGATCTTCAAGCAGATTTATTTTCTCAAGCAAAGAAGGGCGATTTAAATAAGCTTTTAAGCGAAGCTCAAATTTTGGCGTATTATAAAAAGTTTTGGAAAAATGAAGGTTATGGTAGTGAAGCCAAAAAAGATGAATATTTTAAAAAGGGGTATGATTTATTAGTCAATTTTGTTAAGGATTTATTTAAAAATCCTTGGCCGGAGGTTTATTTTTTAGAAAAGGGTTTTCGCTTTATGTTTAAAAACTTTTTTATTAAAGGAAAGATAGATAGAATTGATAAGATTGGTGAAAATTCTTTTGAGATTATTGATTATAAAACAGGAAGTGCTAAAAAGAGTTTGAGCGCTGAGGATAAAAGACAATTACTTTTATATCAAATGGTGGTGGAGGCATCCTTTGGTCTCAAAGTTGATAAATTGAGCTTTTATTATTTAGAAGATGGTCAAAAAGTAAGTTTTACGGCTAGTGAAAAAGATATGGCTAAACTTGAGGAATTTATTTTAGAGATTATTGAAGATATTCAGACAAAAAAGTTTCCACCCAACCCCTCCCCTTATAATTGTCCTTTTTGTGATTTCAAGGGGATTTGTGAATATCGTCAATAGATTTGATTTTGTGATTTTGAGGTAAATAAAATAAATAATTAAAAAAAGAAGTAATTTATTTTACTTCTTTTGTTATTTTTTATTTATCAAAATCTTTCTTTCGATAAATAGTATAACCCTTGGCCGAGGTCAATTTCGGTATCACTAAACTTTTCATAAAATGTTCAATAATATGTTCATTGAGAGCTAGCCCGGCCATCATAATGTTTTTATTATTTTGGTTATTAACCACAATAAGTGCTTTCAAAGCATCTTCTATATATAAACATTTATCAGATATTTCTAACCCATACTCTGGTGTTGAGTAAATGTTATATATTTCTATCGGATCAAAAGTATTTTTCATAAAGATTTCTATAAAAAACTCTTCCCCAATCTCTTTTCGGCCATTAATTTCACCGATAGTTATCGGTAGTAAATAAGAAAAAGAATTTTCAATAGGATTGCTTAGCCAGTGTCCCTTTCTTTCAGGACTATTGCTTTTCACTTTGAGAATTTCTTCTTCCTTTTCTTTAGCGATAGCCAATCCTTCGGGTATATCAAAAACTCTTCCTGTATCAGTGAGAGCTAAATAATAAGTTTCACTTGGTTTTTGAAGTTTTTTTGATAAATGACCCTTTTTTTCTTTTAAAGAAGGAATTCTAGAAGCCAGATATTCGATAATGGCTAATATTAATATTAACCAGATCATTAAAGAAAGAGCTAAGTAGAAAATTGATTTTTCCGAATCAAAGGTTCCTACTATTTTAAACAGGACGATCACGACAATAATAGCGATCACAAAGAATAATACTTTCAAATAAGTATTTAATTTTTTTAATGAACTACACTTACAATTACTTTTCATGGCAATATATTTTTAGGGTTAATATTTTATTTTTAAAGTTCTGTTATCAAGTTTTAATAAGTTACCAAGATTTATCGGCCTTAATTTAACATTGACGACCCTAATTTAACACTATTATTATAAAAAAGCAAATTTTTCCGCCTTCCTCATTAGCATTAATTTTATTGCTTGTTGTTGCCTTGTTTTGCCCGAGATTTAATGTTATGATAATAATATTAGAACAATATTAGATTTAATGTATTTTTATGAGTGAAGCCGATCGCCTTATAAGTCCCAATGAAAGCAATAGTGATAAAGTTTTTGATTTAAGTTTACGACCCAAAACTTTTGCTGAATATATTGGACAAAAAAGTGTTAAAACTAACCTTAGTATTACTATTAAGGCAGCTTTAAAGCGTCAAGAACCAATTGAGCATGTCTTGTTTTATGGTGCTCCAGGTTTGGGAAAAACTACCTTGGCCCATGTTTTAGCTAATGAATTGCAAACAACTATCAAAATTACTTCTGGTCCGGCGATTGAAAAAAGCGGTGATTTAGCTGCCATTTTAAGCAATTTAAATGAAGGCGATATTTTGTTTATTGATGAGATTCATCGCCTTAATAAGAGTATTGAAGAAATTCTTTATCCAGCAATGGAAGATTATGCTTTAGATTTGATTATGGGAAAAGGACCGGGAGCTCGAACTTTGCGTTTAGATTTACCGCGTTTTACTATTATTGGTGCGACTACCAAGGCTAGTATGTTATCGGCACCTTTGCGTGATCGTTTTGGTATTATTCATCACCTAGATTTTTATGAAATTGATGATATTAAAAAAATAATTGAACGTAGTGCTGGAATTTTACAGATAAAAATTTCTGATGTGGCAAGTGACTTAATTGCTCAACGATCGCGTCGTACCCCACGTATTGCCAATAGATTATTAAAAAGAGTACGTGATTTTTCTGAAGTAGAGGGAAGTGGTGAGATTGATGAAAAAATTTGTCGCCAAGCTCTAGAGGTTTTAAATGTAGATGAGTATGGCCTTGATTATGTTGATCGGAAAATTTTAAATACTATTATCAATAATTTTTCTGGCGGTCCAGTTGGTATTAATACCTTGGCGGCAGCCACCGGAGAAGATCGAGCTACAATTGAAGATGTTTATGAGCCTTATTTAATGCAAATTGGTTTTTTGGAGCGTACTCCTCGTGGTCGGGTGCTTAGTGCCAAAGCCATTAAACATTTAAAAGAGAGACCTTAGTTTATTTTTAGATTATTTATTTTTGATAAATTTTAATAAATAAAAAATTATTTATAAATAAAAACTTAAGTCATTGTCAGATTTATTCTATGAAAAATTATGAAGTTATCGGATTTTTATTATGAATTACCAGCGGAGTTAATTGCCCAAAATTCCCTTGAAAAGCGAGATCATTCTCGTCTTTTAATTTATGAAAGGGAAAAAGATCAAATTACTCACGCTCATTTTTTTGATCTTGGGAAATATTTAAAAGCAGGCGATGTTTTATTTTTAAATAATTCTAAAGTTTTTTCTGCTCGTTTACGAGCTAAAAAAGAAAGCGGGGGGCGAACCGAGATTCTTTTATTAAAAAATATTAATCAGGAAAAAAATGAATGGCAATGTTTATTGAAGGGACGTTTTTCGCTGGGACAGCAATTATTTTTAGAAAAAGGTTTGTCAGCCAAAATTGAAGATCAAAAAAATGGGGTTTGGCTTCTTTCTTTTTCTCGGTCATATAGTGATTTTATAAATCTAATTGAAGAAATTGGCGAAACGCCTTTACCACCTTATATTAAAAGAAAGCCAATCGCATCAAACGATAAAGCAGTTTCTGATGAGCAGATAAAACTAATCAAAGAATTAAAATTAAAAGATAAAGAAAGATATCAAACTATTTATGCTAGTGATCAACAATTAGGTTCAGCCGCGGTTCCTAGTGCCGGTCTTCATTTCACAGCTGAATTATTAAAAGAGCTTTCTGATCAAGGTGTTGAAATATTGGAAGGCACTTTGCATGTTGGTCTGGGAACCTTCTCGCCAATTAAAAGCGAAAAAATTGAAGAGCATCAAATGCATGCCGAAGAAGTTGAAGTTGGCTTGGAAACTATTAATAAATTAATTAGCGCTAAAAAGGCTGGTCGTCGAATTATTGCTCTGGGCACTACTTCAGTTCGGATTTTGGAGAGTTTGTATTATTATAAAATTATTGATGAAGCGGGCGAGTTAAATGAAGATTATTCTGAAAAAGATCTTATTAATTTTTCTACTAACATTTTTATTTATCCCGGTTATCAGTTTAAAATGGTTGATGCGCTGATTAGTAATTTTCACTTACCTCAATCTAGCCTTCTCTTATTAATGAGTGCTTTTGTGGGACGAGAAAAAATTTTAGCGATTTATCAAACAGCTATTTTAGAGAAATATCGCTTTTTTTCTTATGGTGATGCTATGTTAGTGATTTGATTTTTTGTTAATTTTTTGCTAATTTATAACTATTAGCTTATTTATAGCTTATTTATTAAATTTAAAAATATGTTAAAAAATATTTGGGAGTTTTTCAAAATTGTTTTTATTTCTTTACTCATAATTTTACCAATTAGGTATTTTATTATTCAACCTTTTTATGTTAAAGGCGCTTCTATGGAGCCCAATTTTCATGATCGGGAATATTTAATTATTGATGAAATATCTTTTCGTTTTGAAAAACCAGAAAGAGGACAGGTGCTTGTTTTTCGCTATCCCCAAAATCCACAAGAATATTTTATCAAAAGACTAATCGCTTTACCGGGAGAGACAATTGAGTTTGTTGATGGCAAAATTAGAATTTATAATCGAGAAAACCCTGAGGGATTTATTTTAGATGAAAGTCGATATTTATCTAATTCGGTTAAAACTTATTCTAATGAAGAGCAAAAAATTGATATTGGAGTTAACGAATATTTTGTTTTAGGTGATAATCGTTATTCATCCAAAGACTCTCGGATCTTTGGTCCAATTGATAAAAGTTTTGTTACTGGGAAGGTGATTCTTCGTGCTTGGCCCTTTTCTCGTTTTAAATTTTTTTCTTATGATGATGTTTATTTTGATGATTACGATGAGGCTTATGATGACTAATTATTTAAATTAATAAATTAATAAAATAATAAAAATAATATGGGAAATCAAACAAGCGATAATAAAAAAAGTACTGACACTAAGGCAAAAAGTGATTCTGCCAAGATTAAAGCAACGCTTGATAAAAGTAAAAAACCAACCACACCTAATAAGACTATTGTTAAAAGCAAAGAGATAGGTGTAAAAAATAAAGCTATGACCGCCAAAACTAAAAGTACTAATAAGGGTAAAGGCGTTGCTACTAAATCTACTAAACCAAAATCAACCGCTAAGAAAAATGAGAAAACAGTTTCCAGAAAAAAAGATTTAAGCAAAAACTCTTTACGTGCTTTAGGAGTTAAAGATGTTTCTTCAGCTGATTATAAATTTCTTAGCCCAATTATTAAAAAATTAGAAGAAACTGCTAATAATTATAGTTTTTCTAAAATTGAAACTCCGATTTTAGAAGATGCTTCCTTGTATAAAAAATTTTTTGATAAAAATAAGAGTAAAATGCTTTTTTTCTTAGAAGCTCGAGCTAATGAAAAGTTAGTTTTACGTCCTGATTTAGTTCATGGCTTGGTTCGCTTTTTTTCAGAAAGTTTTGGTAGCAATAATTTAGATAAGCCTCAGAAGTTTTTTTCTTGGGGGCCTGTTTTTCGTCAGGAAAAAGTAAAAAGTGGTATTTATCGACAATTCTCTCAATTTAATCTTTCCATTATTAATGATCCTAAACCAGTTACTGACGCCTTTATGATTTTTTTGGTTTATAATATTTTTAAGGAATTACAAATTGATGTTCAGGTTCAAATCAATAGTCTTGGTAGTAGTGAAGCCCAAAAAGAATTTTTGCATAAACTTTCTAAATTCTTAAAAGAAAGGGGTCGTCGTTCTAAACTTTGCCCTGAGTGCAAGAAGAACATGTTAAAATCATTGCCAGCACTTTTGGAATGTCAAGAAGATGAATGCGTAAAGCTTCGCAGTGAAACGCCTCAGATAATTGATTTCTTGTCTGAAGAAAGCCATAATCGTTTTTATAAAACCATGGAATTTTTAGATGAATTAGAAATTAATTATAATTTTAATCCATTTTTAACTCGTGATTTGGGAGCTTATAATGATTTATTTTTTGAAATTTGGCCAATTGAAAAGAATGGTGAGGTTAATTCTAAGTTTGCCCTAGGTCGTGGTGGTCGCTATGATTCAGCTTTTACTCGTTTTGATGGTAAAAATATTTCGATGCTTGGTTTTAGTGGGGGATTAGACAGAACCTTAATTAAGGCCCGTGAAAATGATTTCTCTATTAATGATGATCGACCTTTAATCTTTTTAGCTCAAATTGATACTTACGCTAAGGCTAGCTCAATGAAACTTTTTCGAGAATTATTAAGCAAGGGCTTTAATGTTAAGCAAGCTTTTCATCTTGATGGTTTAAGAGAGCAACTAGAAGAAGCTCGTTCTTTTGGGGCTAAAATTGTGCTAATATTAGGAAAAAAAGAATTGAGCGAGGAAACTATTCTTTTCCGTGATACTGACGCTGGCGTTCAGGAAATCATTGCCCGTAAAGATTTAATTCAACGATTAGAGAAGGGGCTTGAAAATTAATAAAGACTGTGTTATATAATAGGTATTAAAATTAAACAACCAAATTTTGGTTAAGATAGAAAGGAAGGTGTTTTATGGCTGATTTAAAAAGAAAAAAAGGTGAAAGTTTTGAATCTTTTTTACGTCGTTTTAAAAATAGTTTAAAAAATAATAAAAGATTAGAAACTTTTCGTCAAAAACAAGTACATAGTAAGCAGAAAACTAAGGTTCAGTTAAAAAATTCAGCTTTAGCTCGAATTGAGACTGGCAAGAAGTTTGAAATTTTACGAAAAACCGGCAAATTAAAAGATGGCCGATAATTTTTGTTTTTTATTTTATTTTATAATAATAGACACCAGCTTTTGACTGGTGTCTTTATTTTTTTAGAAAGTTTAAATAAGTTTAATATTTAAAATAGTGATTTAGTTGTAAAAATGTTTGATGAAATTGTGCTTTTATAATTTATTAAATGTTTTGATAATATTAAATTAGAAAAAGTTTAAGTCAATTCAAGTTTCTCTATAAAATTATTTAGAAAAAATATTTTTAAATTTTTTGTAAACTCCTTTTTGTGAATATTGTTTAATTCTTTCTTTGGCGTGTTTAGTTTTAATAAAACTTAACCATTGAACATTTGGATTTTTTTTATTTTTATCAGTAATAATTTCTACAACATCACCATTTTTTAATTCAGTATCTAAGCTTGATATTTTTTCATTAACTAGGGCTTGAGTTGCTTTATTGCCAATATCAGTATGAATAGCATAAGCAAAATCAATCGGAGTTGATTTTTCGGGCAATTCAATAACATCTCCTTTTGGCGAAAAAACAAAAATTCTATTTTGGAAAACATTAGTTTTTATTTCTTGAACAAAGTCTTTGGTTTCTTTGTTTTCTTTTTGAATTTCTAGAATTTCGTTTATCCAATTGGGTTTACGGAAATCACCACCAGTATTTTTATAATTCCAGTGAGCTGATGAACCATAGAGAGATTCTTGGTGCATTTCTGTGGTTCTGATTTGGAATTCAGTTGCCTTGCCATCTAAGCCAATAACAGTGGTGTGTAAGCTACGATAACCATTTGGTTTTGGTGAGGAAATATAATCTTTAAAACGATTCGGAATTGGCTTCCAAATTTTGTGAATAATACCTAAAACTTTATAACAATCTTCAATATTATCAACTACTACTCGTAGGGCAAAAACATCATAAATTTCATCAAAACGACGATCCTTTTTTTTCATTTTCTCCCAAATACTATAAAGATGTTTGAAGCGAGCAGTAATTTCATAATTAATATTAGTTTTTTTTAATTCCTCTTCCAAAATATTCTTGCTTCTTTGAAAAAATTGATTTCTTTCTGATCTTTTTTCAATTTCATATTTATATTCTATTTCACTATATTCTTTTGGGTAAAGATATTTAAAACAAAGATCTTCCAATTGCCATTTAAGTCGCCAAATGCCGAGTAGTCCAGCGATGGGGGCGTAAATTTCTAAAGTTTCCTGAGCAATGCGTTGCTGTTTATTTTTGGGTAGAGAATCAATCGTTCTCATATTATGTAAACGATCACAAAATTTAATGTAAATAATTCTAATATCATCAGTTATGGCTAAAAACATTTTTTTTAGATTTTCTCGATAACGTTCAATTCCACGATATTTAATTTTTCCTAATTTGGTAATCCCTTCAACTAAAAAAGCGACCTCTTCACCGAAGTTTTCTCGAATATCATCAACGGTATAATCATCACTATCCTCTGGTACATCGTGTAAGAGACCAGCTACGATGGTGCTGACATCAGCCCTAATTTGGGTTAAGATGAAGGCGGTGTGTAGGGGGTGAGTGATATAGGGTTCGCCACTTTTTCTAAATTGTCCAGCATGCGCTTTTTCAGCAAAAAGATAAGCTCTTTTTATTAGCTCAGTATCAATATTGGGGTCCGATTCTAAGGCGCTGTTTATTAACATTTCAATCGTCATATTTTTGCTTTAAACTTAATTACCCTAAACATTTAAACATTTTTTAAAATATGTTATAATATTAATATACTATATAATAATATAAAATATTTAATTTAGCAATTTATAAACAATAAATTAATTATTAAATTTATGCTTAAAAATAAAAAGATTATTTTATCATTTCTTTTTTCGGCTTTATTTTTAACTTTTCTTTGTTTTAGTCCGATAGCGGTATTAGCTTCTGATATTGCCGGAGAAAATGTTGTTGATAATAGTATTGTTTTGTCAGGTAAGGATCCGCGAACAATGGCTGTCCGAATTATTAATATCGCTTTTAGTTTTTTGGGGATAATTGCCGTGTCAATTGTTTTAATCGCTGGATTTTTGTGGATGACCTCCGAGGGACAAGAGGAGAAGGTTAATAAAGCTAAAAAAATGTTAAAAAATGCCTTGATTGGCTTGATTATTATTTTAGCTGCCTGGGGAATTGTTTTCTTTATTTTTCGTGCCCTTTTTCCTTCTAGAGGTGGTGGTGAATATTCTTATCCTGATCCCCGAGACAATTTCTTTCAAAATGGTTTGGGGGCTATTAGTAATTGTAGCGTTGAAAGTGTTTATCCTAGTCCAGGGGCTAGTGATATCCCTCGCAATACTATGATCATGGTGACTTTTAGAGAGCAGGTTGATGCTAGTACCTTTAATGCTGATAATGCCACCATTTGTTTAGAGGAAAATTTTGACAAAAATAACCTCGCTTGTTCAGCTCCAGTTAATTTTACTGCCCAGAGTGATGATGGTAAAATTTTTGTTTTACAAAATGATTTATTGGGCAATGAAGATAGTGATAGCAATTATGTTGTTTATCTTTCTCATAAAATTAAATCGGTGGGTAGTGGAAATAGTATTTTTGCTAATTGTGCCAATGATAATTTTATTTGGACTTTTACAGTTACTAATAAATTAGATTTAACCCCACCACAAGTTTCTTCTATTTTTCCAGGTCCGGATAATGCTTATGATAATGTGAGTATCTCTTCTGAATTAGTTAGTGCTACTGGTAGCATTACTATTAGTGGCGAGGGCGCTCCGAGAGTTTATGCCCCAGCCATGGTTTTATCAGCTACCTCTTCTCCTTCTGGTAATAATAATATTATTATCAATGCTACTATTATTCCGAATTATAATGATGTTTTTAATGAATTTACGCTTACTATTGGCGCTGATAAAACTAAAGGGCAAATAAGGGCATTTGGTGGTGGTGTTAGCCAAACTTTTGCGGTTGATATTTTTGCTAGTGGTGATAAATATCAAGTTAGTGGTTATAATCCTTTGCAGATAGAGATTAATACAGAGCCTAATTCTGGTAATTCTTGGAATATTAAAGTAAAACCAATGGTTTCACCTGATAGCTTAAGCATCGGTCCAAATATTTATTATTTTGGTAGTGGTGATGGTGAAATTGCTGCCTCTTCTTCTTACGAATTAGTAAATAATATAGTAAATGCCTTAAGTCTTAATCCTAGCGTTGTACCTAGTTCAAATGGACTTACAATTAATTTAACAGCTAAAGTAGCTGGATCAGCTGCTAATGGCTTAGAGGTTAGTTCTACCAGCAATACACTTAGCACAACAAATCTTAGTGGTGGACAGGATCGAAGCGAACAGGTTATTATCAATGATAAAAAAGATCAGCCCAAAAATGCTATTATTCAAATAAATTTTAACGAAGCTATTAATCCGATTGGAATCAATGCTTCTGGAAATGATAAATATTTAAGAGTTTTTGCTAAAGAAAAAGGAGCTAGTATTGAATCGGAGGTCGTCGGAGAGTTCTCAATTTCCTCTGATTATAAAACACTTGAATTCAAAACCAAGGAAGAATGTGCGGTCAATGGTTGTGGAGAGAAAATTTATTGTTTACCAGGGGATTCAGAAATTAGAGTAGAAATAAAAGCAGCTTCTTTGTATAATTGTAATGGAGATAATGTTAATTGTGCTAATAAAAGCCCTTATACTGCTTGTTTAAATAATATTTGTACTGATACTACCAATAATAAATATCATCCACAATCTAATATTCTTTTGATGAACGGAGTAATGGATGCGGCGGCTAATTCTTTTGATGCTAATAAAAATACTTATGCTGAGGGGCCGCAATCTTATTATAATTTAAATTCTCCTGTTAGTTCGGAGGGGGATAATCTTAAATGGTCTTTTTGGACAAACAACAATATTGAAGCTAGTGCTCCTAGAATAGAAAGTGTTTCGCCAGAGATTAATGCTACCGGAAGTGACTTGGTATCGCCAGTTATAATTAATTTTAATAAATTAATGATGACTAGCACTCTTAAATCAGGCGATATTATTTTAGGCGAAGGAGAGGACAAGGTTTATCATCGTTTAATTAACTTAATAGCTAATCAATTTGTTGGTTATTGGATCACATCAGATAATATTGATTATAGTCCATTAGACGGTATTCCTGATAAGACCATATCGCATATTCAACATGCCAAGTTTTTTGAAGGAGCTGTTTATAGTCCGCAAATTGGTTCAGGTATTAAAGATATTTATCAAAATTGTTTTAAACCTAGCGCTGGAATAGGCTGCACTGGTGAGAATGTAAGCGAGCCTTATTGTTGTAATGGCGTGCCTAGCAATTCTCCTTGTGTTATAGATGGTATACAAAATGATTAATTAAAATAATTTAAATCAGATTTAAAATTCATTAATTTTATTTTTATTTAAAATATTATAAAATTAAAATATTATAAAATATTTATAATATTTATTATTAAAAAAAATTATAATTTTCTCACGGCTAAGGAAAACTGTAATTACAAAAATTTATGGTAAAAGATAAAAAAAACAAAGACCAAGTGTCCGAAACAAAAAATTCTACTTCACCTAAGGCGGAGGCTGCCATGCTCGCTATGCAGCAAATTAAAAGTAAATTTGGTGATGGGGCTATTATGAAATTTGGTGAAGCTCGCAAAACAAATGTTGATGCTATTCCTAGCGGTTGTTTGTCCTTGGATTTGGCTCTTGGTATTGGTGGTGTTCCTCGAGGGAGGATTATTGAAGTTTTTGGCCCAGAATCTTCTGGAAAAACTACTTTGGCTCAGCATATTGTGGCGGAAGTGCAAAAATTAGGCGGAATTGCTGCTTTTATTGATGCTGAACATGCTCTTGATCCTGATTATGCTGAAAAAATTGGCATTAATGTTAAAGAAATGCTTATTTCTCAACCAGATGCTGGTGAACAAGCTTTGGAGATTGTTGAAACATTGGTTCGTTCTAATGCAGTTGATGTGGTGGTCGTTGATAGCGTTGCTGCTTTGGTGCCACAAAAAGAAATTGAGGGTGATATGGGTGATCAACATATGGGTCTTCAAGCTCGACTGATGAGCCAAGCACTACGAAAATTAACCGGAGTGGTCGCTAAAACTAAGACCGTTGTTATTTTTATTAATCAAATTAGAAATAAAATTGGAGTATTTTTTGGTAATCCAGAAACTACTAGTGGTGGTAATGCTTTGAAGTTTTATTCTTCGGTTCGAATTGAGGTTCGTCGTAGTGCTCAAATTAAACAAGGTGAAAAAATTATTGGTAATCGAGTAAAAGCCAAGATTGTAAAAAATAAAGTTGCTGCTCCTTTTAAGTCAGTCGAGTTTGACATTATGTATAATGAAGGAATTTCTGTAGCGGGTGACTTACTTGATTTAGGTGTTGAGTATGGGGTTATTAAAAAATCCGGCAATTCTTATTCTTTTGGCGAAACAAAACTAGGTGTTGGGCGGGAAAATGCCAAGATTTCCTTAAAAGAAGCACCAAAAATGATGAAGGAAATTAGGGAGAAAATCATAAAAATTTATCAAGAAAAAGAGGATAAATAAAATAAATAAAAGACTTAAATTAATATAAAATATGGATGTTAAAAATCAATTAGAGAAGATTGAAAATATAAAAAAATCTTCCCATTCTTTTTTTTCTGGTTTACTGACTTTTTTGAAAGAATATTCAGTTTTAGGTTTAGCTATTGGTTTAATTATTGGGCAAGCCTCCAAAGACTTGGTTGATTCAATTGTTAGTGGAATTTTTATGCCTTTTGTTCAATTGATAATATCTAAGGACAAATTTGATGAAATGAATTTTGTCCTTCGGGGGGTCACCTTTGATTTTGGTCGAGTGTTATCCAGTCTTCTATCGTTTTTAATTATTATGTTTTTGCTTTATTTTATTGTTAAAAAAATAATTAAAAATGATGCTCTGTTACAAAAGAAATAAAATCTTAATTTAGTTTATGTCCACTATTATTTTAGGAATTGACCCAGGAATTGCTGATACCGGTTATGGAGTAATTGAGGTAGAAAAAAATAATTTAAAATGTTTGGAATATGGCTCAATAAAAACTTCAGCGCAGGATGATCCATCTCTTCGCCTATTAAAGTTGGAGCAAGGACTACAGGAAATTATTGATAAATATCAGCCAGACATTGCTTCAGTCGAAAAACTTTTTTTTAATTCTAATGTTAAGACGGCGATGACGGTTAGTCAGGCTCGAGGAATAGCCTTGTTGACACTTGAAAAAAATGGTATAAAATTATTTGAATTTACTCCATTACAAATTAAGAAAAGTGTTTGTAATTTTGGTCGAGCTGATAAAGCTCAGGTTATAAAAATGGTTAAATTGATTTTAAACATAAAAGATCAGATTAAGTCAGACGATAGTGCAGATGCCTTAGCGGCTGCTATTTGTGCTTCGGCTTATCGTTTTTAAATAAAATGTCAAGAAAAATAAAAGTTGTCCATATTTCAGCTGAGGTTTCACCTTTTTCTAAAACTGGAGGACTGGCTGATGTAAGTCGTAGTTTGCCTAAGGCTTTATTTCGTCTTGGACATCAGGTGTCTATTATTACTCCCTTATACTCAAAAATAACTGATAAGGAAAAATTTAATTTAAAGCGGATTTATAAGGATGTTAAAATAATTATTGATTCGGAAAATTCAGAAGTGGTTAGTTTTTGGAAAGATGAATTAATTGATGGTTTGCCGGTTTATTTTGTCGAAAGTAAAAAGCATTTTTCGCGTCATAAAAAAATGTATATTTCAGAAAAGGATAATGTTCGCTTTTTGGTTTTTAATGTAGCTGCTTTGAAATTATTAAATTTATTAGACGAAAGCCCTGATATTATTCATTGTCATGATTGGCATTCGGGTTTAGTTCCATATTTTATTAAAAATAAATTTCGTTATACAAAAAATTTAGCTCAGAGTAAAATTCTCTTTACTATTCATAATTTAGCCTTCCAAATGGGAAAGGGCTGGTTTGATGTTCCGTTGTCCAAAAAAGATTATGGACGAAAAAAAATACCACTAGCCTCTGATCCTGATTTTTTGAATATTAATTTTGTCAAGCGAGCCATTTTATCAGCTGATATTATTAATACTGTTAGTGAAAAATATCGGGAAGAAATTATGACTAAAAAATTTGGTCAGGATTTACATCGGATTTTGAGAAATAGGGAGGATCGTTTATTTGGTGTAGTCAATGGTATTGATTATTTTTCTTATAATCCCCAAAAAGACAAATCTTTGTTTAAGCGTTATAATGCCGATACTCATCATTTAAAGAAGGATAATAAAGAATATTTACAGAAAAAATTAAATTTAAATGTTGATAAAAATATTCCGATGTTTTGCTCCACTTCACGTATCACTCATCAAAAAGGTTTTGTCATTATTCTAAAATTATTACCTCATTTATTGCGTCTTGATATTCAAATAATTTTTATGGGCGATGGTAATACTGAATTTATTAAAGGTTTAAAGAAATTACAAAAAAAATATCCCAAGAAAATGGTGTACTTGCCGTATTTTCAAAAAAATGAAGATTTAGAAACCTTGCTTTATGCTGCTTCTGATTTTTTTATTTTACCATCAAATTACGAGCCTTGTGGTATCAATCAAATGATCGCCATGCGTTACGGAGCTATTCCCATTGTACGTGGAGTGGGTGGTTTGTCAGATACAGTTGATAATTTTAGTCCACTTACTAATAAGGGGACTGGTTTTATTTTTAAATCTGAAAATGAATTTTCTTTTTTTTCAGCTATCGTTAGAGCTTTAGAGAATTATAAACATAAGGAGGTTTGGGAGGGGATTATTAAGCGAGCGATGTTAAAATCTAGTAGCTGGGAGATTCCGGCTCGAAAATATGTTGAATTATATCGACGAGCTATAAAAACTAAAGAATAAGATATTATTTATTATGTTGTGGTTAAATTTTTTACATCTTTATCAGCCAGCCAACTCTGATTCTTATAAAATAAAAGAAGCAGCTGATCTTAGTTATACCCGAATTATAAAAGCTTTGGAAACTAATCCATCAGCTAAATTTACTTTAAATATTTCAGGTTGTTTGCTTGGGCGTCTTTTAGAATTAGCTTATCAAGATTTAATCAATCGAATTAATGTTTTAATTGAAAAGGGACAGATAGAATTAGTTGGTTCAGCAGCTTATCACGCCCTTTTACCTTTGGTTGATGATATTGAAGCTCGTGCTCAGATCAAGGAACAAGCTGATATTATTAAAAGCACTTTTCCTCAGGCAAAGTTGCGTGGTTTTTTCTTACCAGAAATGGCTTATAGTCCCCGAGTTGCTAAATTAGTAAAAAAAATGGGATATTCCTGGCTAATTTTAGATGAGATTTCTTATGCCGGGAAAAAGGCTATTGATTTTAATAAAGTTTATCTTGATAAAAATTCTGGTTTAAAAATAATTTTTCGTTCGCGTCAGATTTCTAATACTTATGTTCCATCTTCAATTTTAAAAATATATGAGGAGGAGCAAGTTAAAAAAAATAAGGAAGACAAGATTATTATTACCGCCTGTGATGCTGAGCTATTTGGCTTGCGTCATGTTGATCGCTCTCGCAGTTTAGAAAAATCATTACAGAAACCGGGAATTAAAACCATGCTTCTTTCTAAATATATTAATAAATTTAAAAATTTAGAAAAAATTACTTTACGTGAAAGTAGCTGGGAGTCAAGCGAAAAAGAATTAGAAAAGAAAAAGCCTTTTTATTTGTGGTTTAATAAAAATAATGAAATTCATGTTAAGTTATGGAATTTAGCTAAGCTGGCTATTACTTTGCAGCGAAAATATCAAAAAGATGATAATATTTCTTGGTCACGTTGGCATTTGGTGCGCGGATTAGCCTCTTGTTCTTTTTGGTGGGCGAGTGCCCATGATTTTAAAAAGAGTTTTGGTTCTTATGCTTGGAGCCCTGATGAAATTGAGCGCGGGGCTGATGAATTAATTCGCTCTATCCGTTCTTTAGAGCGTTCTAGTTCGCGTTCTGAAAAAATTAAGGCCGAAGAAATATTTATTGGCGTTAAAAGGGCAGTGTGGATTAAGCATTGGAATGAAAATAAAAAAGATAAGGAGAATAAAATTAATAAACTTTTGGACAAAAAATACGTTTTAAGATTTTTTAATAAAAGAGTTTTGCCTCTATATCCAGAGTTTCAAAAAATTGATCGAGTTAAAATTGTTCCACACAAAAATCATATTTGGGAAAGCACTTATCATGTTGTGCTAGAATTTAAAATTACTTTCTCTAAGATTTTGGAAAATGCTAAAGAAAAGAAAAGAACTTTTTCTTTTTTCTGCACTGCTCACTCTAGTGAACCTCGAAAAAATGTTTATGATACTTTAAAATATCTTTGGGGGGGAGGTTTCGCTTCTGGATTTTTGACAATTCCCAAACCTTTATTTTATTTAAAAAGTTTTAATGCCTCTTTTTATCGTGGGGTTCGGGGAACAAGTCTTTTAACTTTTATGGAAAATGAGGATAAGGATAATATTGAAAAGGTTGTCGCTAAAACAGCTGAATGGTTGGTAAAATTACATAAAATGCCGGTTTCTGATGAATTAAATTATAATAAAAAAAATAATCATATTAAAACTGTGGTTCCGGGTCTTAATAAGACATTAAAGAGTTTATCAGAAGCTTATGGTGATGAGTATTTTGAAGATATTAAAAATATTTATAAAATTTTAATTGATCAAGAAAAAAAATATTTAGCAACTTTAAATAAAAAATATTTAATTCATGGTGATGTTCATCCAGAAAATATTATAAAAATTGGACATAAAAAAATGGCAATGATTGATTTTGCTGATATTTGTTTATCTGATTTTGCTCGGGATATTGGTTCGTTTTTTCAACAATTAGATTATCGTTTTGCTAAATTAGAATATTCTAAAGCTTATGCCAAGAGAGTCAAAAAAATATTTTTAGAAACTTATTGTCAGAAAGCTAAAATTAAAAATACTGAACAATTGCAAGAACGGATAGATTTGTATTATAATTGGACAGCTATTCGTACGGCTACTTTTTGGTTATTACGTTATAAGGCTGACCCTGAACGAGCTAAGCCTTTAATTAATGAAGTAAAATTAAAATTAAATTTAAAATAAAAATATGTTGATTGATTTACAGATTCATTCTAATCATTCCGATGGATTTTATCCGCCTAAAGAATTAATAAAAAAACTAAAAAAAGATGGAGTTAAAATTGCTTCATTAACTGATCACAATACCATTTCGGGTTTAGCCGAGTTTGATCGAGCGGCCAAAAAAGTTGGCATTAAAACAATTCCTGGTTTAGAGATTTATATAAAATTTGGTAAAAAGAATTTAAGTATTTTGTGGTATAATTTTGATTTAAAAAACGAAAATTTACATAAATTATTGGCTTATTCGCATCATCAAAGAAGATTATCAGTTCAGCGAGCTTTGGGAAAATTAAAAAAACGAGGATTTGAAATTAATATCAATAAAATTTTAGCCGAATTTAATAATTATATTCCAGTTAATCGTTTGGCGCTCAAGGTGATGGAAAATCCTTTTAATTATAAAAAATTAGTATCTGGTTTAATTAAAAAGAGAGGAAAGGATCGAGTGATTCTACCTTTGCGAGAGGAAGATATTTTAGCCGAATTATTCTTTAATAGAAAATATGGAATTTTGCGGGAATCAGGCATTGATTATAAAAAGGTTTTAAAAATTAAAAAAGAAGTTGGTGGACAAATAGTTTTTTGTCATCCTGGTAAACATAATAAATTTGCTAATAATACAACAGATGAATTAAAGGAGGTTGGATTAATTGATGGAATTGAGGTTTTGTCGCCACATCATTCCATTGGGGCGGTGATGTATGCTCAATTTTTGGCTGAAAAATTAGATTTAATTGCTACTGGTGGATCAGATTTTCATTTGTTTGAAGGTGGAAAAAATCTTATTCAAAGCTCTAGTGATTGGTTTGTCGTTGATAGCCGAAAACTAAGACGAATTAATGAAATTATCAATTAATAATCAAATAAGTCTAGATATTTATATATTTTAAAAACCAAAAATTCAAAATGATATGAGCAGTGCGCTTAGTCGTAAAAAGTTTTATAAAATGTTATAATATATAATATCTAATAAAATATAAATAGAATATCAAGTGATAAAGAGCAATATGCTTTTTATTAATTATATTGATAGATATGGCTAAAAAAAATAAAAAAAATGAAAAAGAATCAATTAGAGATGCTTCTTTCACTGGTGAAAAATTAAAATTGAGCCTAATCGCTATTTTGGTTTTTGTTTTAGGTATAATTAGCTTTCTTTCTCTTTTTGCTTTGTCGGGAAAATTTGGCTTATTTTTAAATAAAGTCTTATCCTTAGGTTTTGGTTGGGCGAAATGGCTTTTTCCAATTTTGTTGATTGTTTTAAGTTTGGCGATTTATCGTGGGCGAAAATTTTTCCCTAAAATTAGTAATTATATTGGCCTTTTTTTGTTTTTTCTTTTTATTCCTACCTTACTCCATTTCTTTTTTAAGAGCTCTTTAGCTAAAATTAAAGCTAGTGAAGGTTTGGGTGGTGGATATTTAGGCTATTATATCAGTTTCTTTTTTAAAAATATTTTAGGTTTTTGGGGTGGTTTAGTAGTTGTTTTAGCTTTTTTAATTGTAGCTTCTATTTTATTATTTAACATCACTCTCTTGCAAATTTTTTCTTCAAATAATTATATTTTAAAGGCCTTTAAAAAAGCTTCACGCTTTTTTAATTTTGCTAATGAAGAGGAAGATTCTTTTCCGCATAGTCCAGAAGATTTGAATCAAGAAGAGCTTTTTTCTGAAGAAGGGGATGATGAGCTTGAAGAAGATAAGGATTCTGATATTCCTTTATTTAGTAAGAAAAATCTATATCCCGAAGATGAGGCTGAGGATGATATAGAAGAGAAAAAACAAAAAACAGCTCGAGAGAAAAAAGAAACAAAGGTTGACTGGAAAACTAAAAAAATAAAAATTGATTTACCTTTAGATTTATTAAGCAATAAGGTTAATCAGGCCACTAGTGGAGATATTGAAAATAATGTTTTAATTATTCAAAGAACTTTAGAAAATTTTGGCATCTCTGTAGAGATGGGGGAAGTTAATGTTGGGCCAACTGTTACTCAATACACTTTTAAGCCCTCTGAAGGAATTAAGGTTTCTCGCATTACCGCTTTAAGCAATGATTTATCTTTAGCTTTAGCTGCCCATCCAATTAGAATTGAAGCACCTATTCCAGGAAAATCATTGATTGGAATTGAGGTGCCCAATAAGGCGAAGGCGGTGGTCGGATTGAGATCTGTTTTGGAAGATAAAGATTTTAAATTGCGTACTAGTAATTTAACCGTTGCTCTAGGAAAAGATGTTTCTGGTAAAAATATTGTTTATGATATCGCTAAAATGCCACATTTATTAGTGGCTGGAGCTACGAATTCCGGTAAGTCAGTTTGCTTAAATACTATTATTATTTCTTTATTATACCAAAATAACCCTTCAGATTTACGTTTTATTATGGTTGATCCCAAGAGAGTAGAGCTGCCAATGTATAATGGTATTCCGCATCTTTTAACCCCAGTTATTACGGAAGTTAATAAAACCGTTAATGCTTTGCGCTGGTGTTTAAATGAGATGGATCGTCGTTATGAAATTTTAAACCAAGCTGGAAAGAAAAATATTCAAAGTTATAATCAAAGTAATAAAGAAAAATTGCCTTATATTATTTTTGTTATTGATGAGTTAGCTGATTTGATGGTGGCGGCTGCCAAAGATATTGAGGGAAGTATTATTCGCTTAACTCAAATGTCACGAGCGGTTGGTATTCATTTAATTTTAGCGACTCAAAGACCAAGTGTTGATGTTATTACTGGATTAATTAAAGCTAATACACCTTCTCGGATTGCTTTTTCTGTTGCCTCAGCGGTTGATTCTAAAACTATTTTAGACGCTTCGGGGGCAGAAAAATTATTAGGCAGGGGAGATATGTTGTTTTCTACAGCCGAATTATCAAAACCTAAAAGAATTCAGGGGGCCTATGTTGATGATAATGAAATTCTAGCTATTGTTAACTATATTAAAGAAAAATATGGTCCGGCCGATTATTTGGAAGGTATTGTGGAGCGACAAAAGGTTAATGGAATAGCTGGTGTTGGTTTAGATGGCACTAGTGGTGATGAAGATGAATTATTAGCTGAAGCTCAGGAAATCGTTATTGCAGCTGGTAAAGCTTCCACTTCTTTTTTACAACGTCGTTTGCGTATTGGTTATTCTCGGGCGGCTAGTATTTTAGATACTTTAGAGGAAATGGGTATCGTTGGACCACCCAATGGTTCCAAGCCTCGTGAGATACTTATTTCCAAGCAAGAATATGAAAATAATTTAATGGCTGGTTCAGCGGTAGCTGCTGTTTCTTTGCATAATAAAAAAGAAGCTCAGGCACCTAATGACTATCTTTATGCCGAAGATGAAAGTCCTTTAGTTTTTGAAGAAGAAGAGAACGAAGAAGAGTCAGAAGAGATTGATATAGAGGAAAGTGATAATGAAGAGCTTGAAGAGGCTTCGTTTAAAAAGAAAAATGAATCCGAGGCTGATGTAGAAGATTTTGCTAGTGAAAATGAAGAAGAATCTGATGAAGAAGCTTTTGCCGACGAAGAAGATGAGGACTTTGACGAAGAAGGTGTTATTGAAGATGAAAACCTTAATGAGAACGATGAAGAAGATGTTAGTGATGGAGAGGAAATTATTATTAAAAAAAGAGAAGCTGATGATTATGAAAAATATGAACAAGAAGATGAAGTGGTAAAAAATAAAAATAATAAAAATAAAAAAAATCGTAAGTCTGACTTTTTTGACGATGACTTTGGTAAATTTTTTTCTAGATAAAAATAATTATGAAAGTATTTTTAGCTTATATTAAAAAACTTATTCCTAAAAAATTATTTAAAAAATTACAGCCATATTATCATTATGGGCTTAGTTTTATAGCCGCCTATCTTTATGGTCGTCCGAGTAATAAATTGATAGTTATTGGAATCACTGGAACTTCAGGTAAAACTAGCTCAACTTATTTAATGGCTCGTGCTTTAAGTGATGCTGGTTATAAAACTGGATATACTTCAACAGCGATGTTTAGTGATGGCGATAAGGAATGGTTGAATGATAAAAAAATGACAATGTTAGGCCCTTTTTTTACTCAAAAAATGTTAAGAAAAATGGTGAAAAATGGTTGTTCTTATGCCATTGTTGAAACGACTTCAGAGGGCGTTAGACAATTTCGTCATCGCTTTATAAATTATGATTTTTTAGTTTTTACTGGATTATATCCGGAACATATTGAATCACATGGCAGTTTTGAGAATTATAAAAAAGCCAAAGGAGCTTTATTTGCTCATCTCAAACGTTGTTTACCCAAATATTTAAATAGTAATGGCGAGGTGGTTAAGGAAAAAAATAAACTAGCTAAAATTGATTTAGATCGAGTTAAAAAAACTTTTATTATTAATAGCGATGACGAACACGCTTCATATTTTTCTTCTTTTTGGGCTGAAGAAAAGGTTTTTTATTCTGGTAATTTAAGAGATGATTTAGATGCCAAGGTTTTCTTTTTTGATCAAATACAAATGGATATCAGTGGAACTTCTTTTGATTTTATTTATAAAGAAAAAGAAGAATTATTTCGTCGTCGAATAAATTTAAAACTATGGGGTGAGTTTAATGTTGTAAATTCTATGCCTTTTTTAGTTTTAATTCACGAATTAGGTTTAGAGCCAGATACCCTGATCCAAGCTTTAGAAAAAATAAAAAATATTCCTGGTAGAATGGAGATGATTGATGTTGGGCAAAAGTTTTTGGCGATTGTTGATTATGCTTATGAGCCAGTAGCAATGAAAAAGATGTACGAAATTGTTTATTTTTTAAAAGATCAGGTTAGAGAAAGTGGATATGATCCCAAAATTATTCATGTTTTAGGATCAGCTGGTGGTGGGCGAGATAAGGATCGACGGGAAGTAATTGGAAGAATGGCTGCTGAAAAATCTGATTTTGTGGTAGTTACCAATGAAGATCCTTATGACGAAAATCCTTTAGAGATTATTAATCAGGTAGCAATAGGAGCACGTGAATTAGGAAAAATTGAAGGACAAAATTTGTTTAGAATTTTAGATAGACGGGAAGCAATCAAAAAAGCTTTACAATTAACGGGCGAAGGTGATATAATAGTATTAAGTGGCAAGGGTTGTGAACAGGCAATTTGCTTGGCTAATAATTATAAAGCCGCTTGGGATGACCGCTTGGTCTTAAAAGAGGAAATCATTAAACTAACATAAGAATTAAAAATAAAAAAATACTTATGAAAAACAATAAACAAGCTTTTACCTTACTTGAATTATTGGTAGTGGTAGCTATTATTGGCATCATATCAACTTTAGCTATTGTGGCTCTACAAGGAGCTCGAGCTAAGGCCCGTGATGCTAAAAGAATTTCCGATATTCGTCAGATACAAACAGCTTTAGAGTTGCACTTTAATGATTTTAGTGCTTATCCGAGCGAAGTTTTGCCAGGCGGGACTATTGGAGAGGGGGCAAGTACTTATATGTTAGTAGTTCCACAGGGCCCCACACCAGCTGATGGTTCTTGTGGTAGTACTGAATATGTTTATCAACAATTAGATGGTGGGCGTTCTTATTATATTCAATTTTGCTTAAGTGGTAATACCGGTAGTTTGGGAGCAGGAGTAAAGTGCGCTAGCCCAATGGGGATTATTGCCACCTCCACCTCTTGTTTTTAAGGAATGACCATCTTTATTTTTATTATTGACGTTTTTTCAAATTTTTGTTAAAATGTGGGTGTAGTATATAATAAGTTAATATAAATATTATTTCTTGTTTATTTAATTTTTAAAAAACAAGGAAAAATTAATTTAATTATGATGAAAAACGCAAAGAAAAAGGCTTTTACCCTAATCGAGCTCTTAGTGGTAATTGCTATTATTGGTATTTTGGCAACACTTGCCGTAGTATCATTGCAAAATGCTCGTGCTAGAGCTAGAGATTCAAAAAGAATCGCTGATGTTAGACAAATGCAAACCGCTTTAGAGTTGTATTTTAATGATTGGAATACTTATCCAGCCTCATCTTCTATTGCAACATCTATTGCTAGTGGAACATCTATTTATATGGCTACTGTTCCAACAGCTCCAACTCCAGCTGATTCTACTGCTTGCTCAACTACTAACAGCTATTCTTATACCCAGAGAACTTCAGGTTCATCCTATACAATATCTTTCTGTTTAGGAGCTCAAACCGGAGGTCTTTCAGCCGGTACTCAATGTGCTACTCCAGGTGGAATTGTAAGTGGAGCATGTAACTAATTTTTCAAAAAGATATATAGAAAAAACCAACTATCCTAGTTGGTTTTTTTTATTTTTTGTGAATAAGTTCAGATACATTTTGTTGACGCTTTTATAAATTTTTGCTAAAATATAAGTGTAGTATATATAAATTTAAATAAATATTCTTTGTTCTCTAAAACAAAGAAAAAAA